>DYEQ01000107.1 GCA_020725645.1 Candidatus Fermentithermobacillaceae bacterium
ACATCATCAACATTCGAGGTGAGAGCTACAGGCTAAGAGAGAAAGCACGCGCCGGAGTGTACTCAGGTCCGAAGGCTTGAGGGCAGGGGGGTCAATTCTTGACCGGCGCTAGAGGGTCAAAATCACGCCGGCGTTGACACCAAGCCAAGAATTGCCCACTATATCCCCTCCCTGCTCAGCGAAACCCAGCGGAGTGTCCACGCTTGTAGTTGAGTTCCTATCTTTGTCGAAGGCAGCTGGCTGCCTTTTTTCTGTTGCATCACCCCAGTACAGATAAGCGTCTGGACATCGGGTGAACGCCAAGGTCCGGAGACCGTCAATCTGTGGTGTCTTGACATCGCTCATAACGGTGGGAAAGGCTCGAGATTGCTGCTCTACCACCCATCGGCAGCAGTCCTCGGAAAGACTGACTATGTCCCCGACGGGCTCGACGTCTCGTTCGGCTCCAACAACGAGGGTTGTGAGGGTGAGCTAGCCTAAGGCACCGGAACCATTGCTTTCTTCGAACTGTCGAAGCGCTTACTTCCCTCTATACGGATACTGACTTCCCTTCCGCCAGTTCTCTTTCCAGTGAAGAGCCTGGGGGTTTCTCGGACTATCGGATCCCCCCTCAGAAATCGGCTTCTTGTGATCGACTTCCCATCCGTACTCCCCGTGGGTTCCGTAAGAACCCTTCCTGATCTTGTTGCCATACGGGTCCCTTCGCCACACGTTGGGATTCAAGCCCCTGATCACCTGGGCTTTGTCCCAGGCTTTCTCAATATCAGACTTGGTGGCCACTTCAGACACTCCTTTCATATATCCAACCGCTTCGGCTCCCACGCCAGTTTGGGGCGAAGCGCGTTCATGCTGCTGAATGGCAGTTTCCCGTCGTGCTGGAGTCTTCCGACGACGATACAAGGATGGACTCCTATCTCTCGCGCGAATTGTCTCACAGAAGCAGCGGTGATCCTGCGCGCGGCCAGGAAACGGAGGTAAGCCTTCGTCGGAACCAGCTGTTCAGACGCGAAAGAATCGGCCTCGCGCTCAAAACGGTCTCGGCCGTTCTGGTTAGAGTCAATGGTTTCGTTGACATACATTCTTCTCTTGCCATGCAATAGTACGTGGCCTAACTCATGAAACAGGTTAAACCAGATGATGTCTGCATACGGCCGCCTTAGGCTTAGCAGGATCATGACCCTATCCGGCGCAATCCACTTGGTTGCCCCGTTCACGTACGTCTTCGGCAAATGAGGTACGAAAACCAGAACAACTCCGCACGAAGCACACATGTCTTGTAGCCGGTTACGAAGATCACCTGCTTCGATATCCAGCGTCAACCCGCGTATGGCCGGTAGGAGTGATCTCAGTCTTCGCTCATCGAATGAGGCGACCTCAGACCGCCCGGCCAAGAGCTCTCCGATTCTCAGCCAAGAAGCGAGGGCAAGGGAAGAAGCAGTATCTCTATCTTCTCGTCGGAACGCCGCAGGCAACACCGTTGACACCAGTTTGAGAGAGGCAACTCCGAAAAAAGACCTTAGGTTAATGACCTTGTCCTGTGGTCTTCGAGCGGCAGGGACCACGCCAAGCCTGGCGAGCGCCGCATATGGAATCTGCCTTGCTATGCTGCATTCGTCTTCAATGGAGCGCTCCCTCTCGAGGCGAGCCCTGGTTTCCTGGAAGTTCGCTTCAAGCGACATCCAGAACCGAGCCGAGGTGCCAAACACGGCTTCCAGTCCAAGCGCCGTCTCCGGAGTGATAGGAGCTTTGCCCTTAACGATCTCGTTTATGGTCTTGGGAGTAAGTCCAAGCCTCTTGGCTAGCTCAATCTGGCTCATACCGCGGGCGTCCAAATACTCCCGGAGGGTCTCGCCAGGAGGTATCGCTATGTTAGGTTCAAATCCTTCCTTAGTCATGATAATCTACCACCTCAACGATCTGGACCCTGGTCACTTCCGATGGGTCGCTTGTCAGATCGGGGCCTCCATCGGGCCGGAGGGGCTGAAGAATCAGACGCAGTCCTCTCACCAAGTCCAGCGAGTACTGACCTTTCCGGTTACCGGTCAGTTTGTGCCTCCGAATTGGCGGTTCATGGGTAAGGTCCTGGAGGCATTCCGCAGCCTGAATCTGCACGAGTCTCCTCATGATGACTCTGGCTGCCTCTGACCCCCATCTGGCCTGCGCTCGCTCTAAGTTCTCACAGTCCTTCTTCAGTTTGGACGTCTTGAACTCGACGTGCACAACAGCCCTCCAAACGACCACTGGACCATCCTATAGCGATGGTATCCGAAATCTGTCTGGATGTCAATAACCTATTAGGTTAATGCAATTGATGAAAGGCGCATGAAAAATAGCAGTGTGCACGAGGCATCTGTAAAGGGCGCGCGATCCACATGTGAGTCTCTCCGTAGACTCATTAACATAGTTGGTCTATTCTCGCGACAGGCACCAGTGCAGGACGAAGGGCGCGCATCATCCTGACCTCAGACAAAGCGTTCGCGGAGTGGAATGAGATGTTCGGGGACATCGTAGTATCGGGATCCTGTGCCGGCTCTTGCATCATTGGCACATCATCAACACCCGGGGCGAGAGCTGGCGGTTGCGGGAGAAGAAGCGCCGATCTATTTGCTACACAATTAGATAGTCCATCTCTCTCCACAGGTCACTCGAACGCTTGAACACGCGGAAGCCCACCTTCTCGTAGAGGGACAGGGCAGGCGCGTTGTCCGGTTCGACCATGAGCGTAAGACGGGAGAAACCCCTTGATACCGCAGTAGACTCAACAACTCTGGAGGCCTCGGAGTTCCAGCGTAAGACCAAGGCGCCTAGAGCGTGACCGATAGGTCCCAGTTAAACATACGGGGATCCGCCTATCATCTGCATTGGCACGTTCGTGTGGCCATCCCAAGCATGGGAATAGTGCTTGGTTTCGCCATTGTCTTGATGGATGACGATCCTGACGACGCTGCAGCGGAGGTGTGGAAGGACAAGACCAAGCGCCTCGATGCCAGTTTCCTTCTGGTTCTGGTGAGGTCAAGATTGGCGGCTCAGCTACAGGTTCGGGGAAAACGGAGCATGGCCTCAAGAACGGCGATAGCGTCCTGGTGGAAGCGACCGGGCCGGGTGAATTCAGAGTTGTCCTGCTGAAAGATGCCGTGGAACGCGCGAGCGGGATGTACTGCCACTTCCGGGGTGCCGGCGAAAACGTCTCAGACGAGCTTATTGCAGAGTGCCCGCGGGAATCCGAGCAGGAGGCAGACCGTCATGGGTGAAGTCGTACTGGATGCCTCCGCACTCCTCGCCTATCTCTTCGACGAACCCGCATGGTTGACTACAGAAAACTGCAAGTATACCATATTGTCAGTTTCAGGAAGCAGGGAGAATCCTCCGTGAGGACGGCAAAACGTCCGGAACAGATGAATATCAAGCCGCAGATGGGGGCACTGATTCGGTACCTGCAGGCGCAAGATGACATCCTGGCTGCCTATCTCTATGGCTCGTATGGTACGCCTTATCAGACGCCTCTCAGCGATATCGATATTGCCTCGCTCTTCTACCGCGAGAAAAAGCCCGATCTGAGACGATTGTTGTCTCTCGAAGCGGATATTGCCCAGATCTGCGCCACGGACGACGTAAACGTCGTGGTGCTCAACGATGCCGACGTGATCTTGCAGCACAGAGTGCTCGAGACGGGAAGACCGCTTCTTGAGAAAGACCTCGCCGCCGTGTCCGATTTTCGAGAGCGTGTCTTCGTCGTTTACGGTGACTTCGAGCCGTTCTACCGGGCATTCTGCCGGGATTATGACCGGGCGCTGAGGGAGGCTTTTGTGCGTGATAGACCGGGACAAGGTGAGAGATAGGATAAGCTTTATCAGGAGCAACCTGGAGCTTCTTCGCGGACTCGCAAAGACTCCAGCTGAGAACTTCACGAAAAGGTCCGCGGAGTTTCATGCGGCGGTACGTCTGCTGCAAATCTCCATCGAAGCCATGATTGACATTTCGAGTCACATCGTTTCACGGGAGGGCCTTGGCGTCCGTAAAGAGAAGCGGGAGAGCCACTTGACATCAGCCGGCACGATGAGCCACAGGAGGAGCGGCAGCACTCCGAGCACCAGGGCAGGGGTGGGTCGTTTTCCCCGAAACCCGTTCTCTCCTTCCACCCATGACAACCCCTCAAGTTGTTGACCCACTGAGCACAGGAAGCCGGTAGCGGCTGGTGACAACGGCCTCGCCCGTCTTTCATCCTGACACTGCGACCATTGGACCGCCCAGGTGGGAGGTAGGAAGCAAAGCCCGCTGATTCCTACTTCGTTCTATCGTTGGCTAACGCTTACCCCGCCCTTCCTCCACCTCCGCCTCCGCCACCCCCGCCACCGCCGGAAAAGCCGCCACCGAATCCCGCGCCCGAACTCGGCGCATAGTTCACAGCTGTCTGGATCGAGGTGTGAAGGGCGTCGGTCAGGCCGGTGACAAGGTCCCCGATCGACACCGTGCTCGGGCTGCTTCCCACGAGGCGCATCCACATCCAGGGATGGAATCCGGGCACCCGCGGCTGGGTGATTTCGGGGTAGACGATCTTGAGCTGGTTTACGACCTCCTTGGCCACGCCCAGGATCACCGCGTAGACCAGGTAATGCTCCCAGACCGCGAGGCTGGGCAAAGTGGCCCGGTCAAGGGAGGAAAAGTGGAGGAGGAACCTGCGGAACGCCCGCCACTTCGCCATCTCCGTACTTCCCTCGGGGGACCTTCGTCGCATGAGTGCTCCAGCGGCTACCAGGATGAGGCCGCCCAAGCTGGCGAGCACTCCGAGGGGGTTTCGGGAAATCGTGGCCGCTACAGTGCCAATGAGTACGAGCGCGACGCCGGCACCTATCTCCCGCTGCTTCACCTTCTGAATCCCCTGGTCGAAGAAGCTGCGCGAAGCCTCGGTTGTGCGGACCGCCTCCCGGAAACCCGTGAGAAACTCGTTCATGGACCTGGGGTCGTCTCTTGCCCACTCCCGGAGATCATCAAAGCTTAAGCTATCCTGGCCGCGGGAAGCGGATTTGAAGAGGAGGTCCAATACCATCTTCTCGTGGGGCTTGAGGAGAGATTCCTCGCCGGCCTTAAGCCGCCGCAAAACGTAACTGGGCCCGGGTTCAGGCTTGGTCTTAGTGCCCGCAAGGCCCTCCAGCACTCCTGCGTCGGGAGTTGCGACCTCGATCGCGAGGAATCCTCTTCGCGCCAGGTCCAAGATGGTAGCTGTCACCTCGTTAGCTCCGACGTTGCCGAAACGCCAGAGGCATCCCGCCTCGGCGGGAGAGTAATCAGCCGGCAGTTCGCGACAGTACTCGCCGATGAAAGCGGGTTCGAAGTCGCGGCCGTAAAGCATCTTGAGCACGATTGCCGCCGTTATGGAAGCAAGAAGGATAAGAGAGGAGCCAACCGTCACCGCAAGGCTGACCGTCCGCGACCTGTTGGCCCGGGTTGCCCAGGCCTCCTCTTCGGAGAGGATTGAGCTCAAGGCATCGCGGTCGTCGATGTTGGTGGCCTGCGGGACCAAGCGCTTGGGGAACACTACTCTGCCTTCGAGAAACTGACCTGATGGGAGCTTCGGCAAGGTCCAGGTAACGAGCTCGGGCGAGACGATTTTGACAGTGCCCGATAACGGGCCATGCCCCCAGGCCCTTATTTCATCCTTCCGCGCCCCAGGCGGAAGCTTGAGTTCCACCTTTATGTTGCTGGAAGATACTTCCCACCCTGCGCCGACAAACTTCCAGTACAGTTCAGCTACATCCCTGTGAGCGACCACAGCACCCTTTACGCGATAGGAAAGCTCGAAGGTCCTCGATTCGTCGGTCGCCTCAAAGCGCCAGGTGACCTGGATCATCCCGGGCGTCTCTTTGATGCTGTAGGTGCCCGGTCCTGAAGGTGCGAGGGAATACTCGTGTCCGTTCTCGGAAACCTTGATGTCCGTAATGCCCTGGGAGCCGGTCAGCAAAAGGTCCTGTGTCACCCACGTGAAGGAGCCGCTGAACCGGAAGGTCCGCCTTTCGATGACGTCCATCGAGCCGTCGGGATTGACGGCGGCTGTTATATCCACCCTGGTAATCGAGTATGACTTGGCAAGAGCGACGCCGGAAAGTCCGATTACGAGGAAGAGAGACAACAGTGCCGCACAAACCATCCTTCCCCAGGCCGCCGAACGCCGCACAGGAGTTGTTCCCCGACCTGTCAAACCTGGCTTCGAACCTGCTCTCATCAGAACGTCACCTTCGTTGGGCCGCGGGATTCGTCCTCGGCTTCAAAGTACGCCATGGGTCTGAAACCGAACAAGCTCGCGACGATGTTCGACGGGAACCTTTGGATCGCGGTCATGTACTTCATTACGGTATCGTTGTAGAACTGCCTGGAAAAAGCGATTTTGCTTTCGGTATCTGAGAGTTCCTTCTGGAGTTCTACGAAATTGGTGCTCGCCCTGAGTTCGGGGTAGTTTTCGGCGACCGCCAAAAGTCCCCTGAGAGCGACGGCCAGCGCGTTTTGTGCCGATATTTCCTCGTCGATCCCTTTAGCCGACGCTACTTTGCTCCGGGCCTCGGTGACTTTCTCGAACACTTCCTTTTCGTGGGACGCATATCCCTTGACGGTCTCCACGAGATTGGGAATCAGGTCGAAACGCCGCTTGAGTTGGACATCGATCTGCGACCAGGCGTTGTGAACCCTCTGCTTGAGGGTCACTAGGTTGTTGTAGGACACGATCAAATAGAGCGCAAGGGCACCGAGGAGTACGGCTAGCCAGAGCATTCTTCCGGCCTCCTTTCGGTTTGCAAGGTGTCTATCTCGCTACGACCAGGCGAAAGTCTTCACTCTGACTGTTCCGCGCCATCAGTAATTATTCAAACGCCTTTCTTAAGGGAGTTTGGAGGATATATCCTCCGTGACATGGTATTCCCTCCGGTGTTGGATTTTTCCTCCATGCTTCGAAGGGGATATGCGCCCGACCGCCCGTGCAGTGTGCGATTCTGCGGTCACGGACTTCCGGGTTACGCTGGGTGCTTCTGCAACCACTTACCTCGAAGCTACAAACTTCGTGGAAGCTTGGCCAAATCATGTGTCTCATCGAAGAAAACCAGGGTCCTGGTGATAGTGGGAAGCCAGGGACAAAGAGGGTCTCTACCCGAGGAATGAACTTCCCGTGAAACAACTCATGTAATGCAGCGGCACGAGGTGGTGCCGTCATAGGAGTCCGGTGAAAGGGTATTGAGAGGCAAAAGGGCCCTCGTAGGCCATCCAGCGGAAGCTCCACGATCGTCCGAAGTCGCCCTATAATATCACTTGCGATGGGCTCCTGAAGGTGGAGGGGGTATGAATGAGCGAAAAAATCGTAGGGATACTCGGAGGAATGGGACCGGATGCTACGGTCGACCTCTTTCAGAAGATACTTCGGGCGACTCCGGCCAGGCGAGACCAAGACCACCTCAGGATAATCATCGACTGTAATTCCAAAATTCCGGACCGAACGGCCCACATTTTGAGAGGGGAGGAAGACCCCGGTCCGTACCTGATAAGTTCGGCCAAACTTCTGGAGCAGGCTGGTGTGGATGTCATAGCGATCGCGTGTAACACCGCCCACTACTGGCATGCGGAAATTCAGGCCAGTGTTAAATGCCGCGTACTGCATATCATGGAAGTCACCGCCGATTTCGTAGTTCAGCGTTGGCCTGGCATAAAGAAGGCCGGCCTTCTGGCCACCCCCTCCACGGTTAGAGTCGGCCTGTACCATCGTGCGTTTGCCTCGAGAGGCATAGAGGTCATTGCGCCAGATGAGGAGTATCAGGAAATGACCACGAAGGCCATCTTCTCGGTTAAGGCGGGGGATACTGGACCGGGTGTCCGTAGGCTCGTGGCGAAGGCCGGCGAATATCTCGCCGGTAAGGGGGCGGAGGTCGTCATCGCCGGTTGTACCGAGATTCCCCTAGTCTTGAAGGACGGCGACATCTCGGTGCCCGTCGTAGATGCCACTCAGGCACTGGCGGAAGCTGTCGTCAGATTCGCGCGTGGTATGTGAACACCCTCCGGGACATGAGCTGCATCCAACGTGTGCCAGCGGCCCTCGTAGGAGCCGGAGTGCTACTGTGGAGGAAACGAGCGTAAGGACGCGGAAGATCCCCGGCGGGAGCCTGTTCCCGACCCGTGTGGAGTGGGGGGCCAGGACTCAAGCGAAGGCCTTGCCGGTGTGGCCGGGGAGGAAGACGGACGTGAACCGGAATCCAGGTATCGTCTGGAATGACCGCTACCGCAGGCTGCCTTCCGATTGGAAGACCAGGCCGCTTCCCCAGAAAGCACAAGACGTATGCAGGTTCTTATCAGCTACCGGAGTGAAGAAGGTCCTTGATGTGGGGTGCGGTGTCGGGAGGTGGAGCATACTGTTCGCCCGGTCCGGGATGAAGCCGGTAGGTGTGGACGTCTCGGAGACTGCAATCAGACTGGCGAAGGAATGGGCCGCTGAAGAAAAGCTCCAGGTTGAGTTCCTGGTTGGTTCCGCCCAGATGCTTCCGTTTAGTAGTGAATTCTTTGATGCGGTAGTGGCGAATTCTGTGATCGACCACATGGACACCACCGAAGCTCGCCAGGCAGTGGAAGAGGTTACGAGAGTGTTACGTCCAGAAGGGGTCTTGTTCGTGAGTTTCGACGGTCCGAACCCTGAGCCACCCGAGCACGATACTCTGCCCGATGGCACGTGGGTTCTCCGTGAGCCGCGTAAGTCGGGTCTCAAATGGCGTTACTACAGCGACGCCGAAATCAAGAACCTCCTCGCGGGTTTCAGGATCATCGATTGGCACACTACGCCTTCAGGAGACAGGTGGGTGTATGCCAGAAAACCCGGGCAAGGACACACAACCGTGGTCGAAACTCATTCCTCTCCGTGCGCTTAAGAAAGGTCGCCAGCACCAGGGTGCGGAAGGTTTCATCTCACAGCTCGCGGTACTATTGCTGTAAGAGCTTTCCGAGGTTCTGGCTATCGTCGACGGTTGGCATTCTGATATTCGCGGGTTGGTTACCGCACCACATACCTCCGTCTGGAGCTACCTCGGACTAGAGGCGTACATGGGGAAAATCCCTGTACATAGGTCAATCGAGGGCTCTCCTTCCCGCTGCCAGAACCTCAGAACAACCCCCTTGAGAAATCCTTGGCTCAAAACACCAGCCTAATCAACTGGGCCAATCTTACGCTGCGCGTTGCCGATTGATACCTTGCTGTTGGTATGATTGACGCCAAGCCAGCACCTGCCGACCAGCAGCCGAGGGATCGCTGCAAAGGCGATCGAATCTCATAGGGTCGGTATGGGCACAGGCACCAGTGCAGGACGGAGGGTGCGCCGGTCATCTA
>DYEQ01000030.1 GCA_020725645.1 Candidatus Fermentithermobacillaceae bacterium
CCGGCTTGGGCAGGAAAGTGATCATCCCCACACAGGTGTCGCCCTGCATGGCCAGGAGGCCCATCGTCCCGTACTCAAGGATCATTTCCTTCCAGAATGGATAAGACGGGCTCATGCCGGCTTTGGGATAAGGGTAGACACACTGCCAGGGGGAGATCAGCCCGCATACACCGTAGGCGGCGTCGTCGAGGGTGATCTCGCGGATCCTGAGAGGACCGGGCGCAAAGTTTGCCCCCTCCACCCCCCGCAGATCTCCCGTCAACTCCTTCAGGTGTACGGCCACGGACGACTCGTTGACGATGCGGTCGACCTCCGCCGCCAGGCTCCGCAGATCCTCGCCGGCGGACGCCCGCCTTATGCGCCGCAGCGCCTGGTCCACGCCGGCGTCGGAGAGCCCGGTGTAGTTGTACATCCCCCTGCTCCCGTACATCTGGCTGGTACCATGTCGGGTTGGGTCGAGAGGCAACGAGAAGACTAGAAGGAAGGCGTGAAAGAGATCCCTGGCCACCGCCTGCCTCGCGTGCCACCTGCCCATCGGAACAGTCTCCACCCGTATCCCGTACTCCTCCCACTCGCGACGGATGGCCTCTGCCAGAGCCGGGACTTCGGGCAGCTCGTCTTCGTACACCATCCTCAACCGGATGCCATGCGGTATCACACCGTCGACTTGTTCCGCAGGGTGTACCGGCGACTCGTACAGCCGGGGATGAAAGAAACCGGGAATCCTCCCGGTGCGGCGCGCGGCCAGTAGCAGAACGTTGCGGCGAATGCGGGGGTCGTCCATGGGCGGCACGCTGAGCCGGCACCCGAGGACGGCCACCTTGACATCCGGGATGTCCCCGGAAGGCCCCACCCCCAGCCCGGCACGCCTCCGGGTCTCGAGTTCTTCGACCGTCTCCAGTTCGAATCCCCGGCGGTTCAGATCATGAACGATGCGGTCGTATGGCGGGTCAACCGCCGCGGTCCATTGATACGCCTGCCCGTCGAGCCAGGTTATGGTGTAGTGAGCCCACGCCTTCTCCCCCGCCCTCGACTGCCTCAACACCTGCCGGACGTGAGCGGGAACGTCCGGTGATGCGTCATCTGCAGTCCATGAGCTGTACGCCCGCATCTCCAGGCCAGCCCACTCGACTATGTCATGCACATTGGGCCACCCCAGCGGCACATGGTATCCGACCGGACAGAAGGGGCAGTAGAGCGATTCCAGGGTGACTTTCTGTGGCACCGGTGATCACCTCCAGTTGCGGCGCCGGTTTGCTTGAGCCTCCTCGGGAACGCGTACGAGGCGATGCGGCCTCTAGGGGCGGAAGTCAATCGCCCCAACGGCATTACCAACAAACGTTCGACGTGAACAACTGCTGTCCCTCCTTAGTTCCCTGCGCTCCAGCAGTCCACGGTGTCGGTCCGGGGTCAAGCCGTCCGCTTCAGCACTTACCTGCTCCACAGCTCCATCGAATCCTCTCGGAACTCGCAGGAGATGCCCAGAAGCTCGAACAGCGCCGCGATGCTCGCCCTATCGCTCAGATAAATCCCCCTTCTTCTGTGCCTCGCCCTGATCTGCCCGAATTCCCCCGCTATGTATTCTGCGGTTATCTCACCCGTAGCCGATTTGTACGCAACGCCTTCGAATTCGACGGAACGTTCCCCAAGGGTGACCCTGAACTTCACGGGCGCATCGTCCCCGTAACAGCCTTTCATCGCAGAGCGTTCGAGTATTTCGAGTTTCGCCCCGGGCCATACTTCCCGGCAAGAAGAGTCAAGCCTGAATCCCCATTCGGTGATCACTCCGGTCGCCGGCGGGACCTTCTCTCCGTCTACCTTCACGTATACGAGACCAAAGTGCTTCCCGGTCGGTATGCCCGCCTTCGCAAGAGCCAAGTCCGCTTCAAGACTCTCGATCGTCCGTGTCAACTCCGTGCGGTCCTTATGCCGGAGCTCCTGGTTCTGAAGAATGGCCAGCACCGAAAGCTCGACGAAGGCCACGACCAGCCCGCCGGCGGCGATAATGCGTGCTCGCTTCAACCTCCCCACCTCCCGAGTTCTCCTTCTCGCCCATCCCGTGTTACTGGACGCAGAAGCTCGCGGTACGTTCCCCACCGGGCGCCATGTTCGGCGACGGAGAGACTGATTTTAGGGAAGATTCTGGCCGCATAACCCCAGGGAGGCAGCAGATCCGTCCAGCAAGGTCATGTCCACAACCCGGCCTCTGACCACCATCTTGGTGGAAAACCAGTGTTCCCTCAGGAACTCGTCGACCACCTGACGCTCGGAAGCCGATACTCTCCGGATTTCCGGAGACCCGGATTTGCCCCGGTCATCGCCGCCGGGGAAGTACCTCGAACGGTCTAGACACACGATTTCCAGTTCTATGCCCTCGGGGTCTTTGAAAAAGAAAGCGTAGTAATCCTCACAGTACTCCGGATACATCTGGGGCGGATGCACGATGACGGCGCCGATTTCACGAACACGCTCGTAGAGCCTGTCGACTTCCGCGCGCGTACTGACGGTGAACGCTATATGGTGGATCGCACCCGGCTTTCTTCTATTTACTATCTCGTCCCTAAACACGGGTCGCGGATTGACGATACCGAAGGAGAAATTGCGGTGATGGTACTCGATGATCCTGTACTCATGCTCCGGAACTTGGGTCGCCTCTTTGTGCTTAAGATCAAACCCCAGGAGCGGCAGAAACCTGTCATAGAACCTCTCTGCCCGTTCGAGGTCCGACACGGTGATATGAATATGGTCGATGGTGGGCTGCATGAGACTCCCCTCCCCGCATGATGGCCGGATACAGAGACGAGCCGTCGCACTTGTCACGGCCCATCTGACAATACCCCATCCCGGGCTTTCGGTCTACGGTGCTATTCGTTCAGGTCATACTACATGCCAGCCCGTAAGGCCTGCGCCACGTCGACGACGCCGCCAGTTGACACTATCACCCGTTTCGTGATAAAGGTTCTGCTAACAACCTCAAAGCGCTGCCCAGCTATGATGAGGAGAAGTACCCTGGAACCGGCCGCTCAGAGAGCCCGGGGCCGGTGCGACCGGGACGGCGGTCCAGGAGAAATACACCTCGGAGCTTCCGGTTGAACCCGCGGTTCTGCGGCAGTAGACTCAGGCGGACCTTCCACCGTTACCCGGAAGAGAGCATCGCAGCGGTCCCGGGCCACGTCTCCCGGTGCTACCCGGTCCGGGGGCCGGGTACGTCCGGAGTTCGGGGCAAGACGCTGCCGTGCTTTAGCGAGCGGGCTTCGACCAATCAGGGTGGTACCGCGGGCACAGCGACCCGTCCCTCAGGGGACGGGCTCTTGTTTTTAGAGAGCCTCCTTCACCCGGAGCAGGGCCGACAGGTTGGGCAGACCTTCACGACGGGCTCGGCCCGTCAGAAAGAGGTGAGAGAAGTGATTCAAGAAGACGGATGCTCAAGGAGTTCTCTCCCCGCGGCCTCCGCGGCGGGTGGCGTGACCGCGCGTCCCGGCGGAGCGTATCCCCGGCACCCTTCCACGGCCGCAGCTCTTCTCGTCTTCGGCTCCGTCGTCCTGGTCCTCATCTTCGGCCTGCGACTCGGCGCCGCGTGCTGCCTGGCCTCGGTCGCCACCGGCACATCCTTTGGGACCATAAGCACCGTCGGGCTGGCTCTCATGGGCGTCGGCGAGGCCATGGGTGTCCCCGCGCGCCTGCTGGCGGGTGCGATTGTATCGGGCGCGTATTTCGGCGACAAAATGTCTCCCCTGTCCGACACGACCAACGTCGCGCCCGCCGTATCCGGCAGCAACATCTACGAACACATAGGTTCGATGGCCTACACCGCGCTGCCGGCCCTGGCGGTCTCCCTCGACGGGTTTCTCTTCCTCGGGACGAGTCTCTCACCCGGGACCGCACAGGTCCCGACCGGCCTCCTCAGGGCGGCTCTGCTCGGCACCTTCAGTACCGGCCCCGCCAGGCTCGTGCCCATCATCCTGCTGGCCGTCCTGTCCATAAAGAAGGTGCCTCCGGTGCCGGCCTTCACGGGCGTGCTGGCGGTCTCTTTTGTGATGGGTCTCCTCACTCAGAAAGCATCTCCCGCCTCCCTCGCCAGGGCGATGGTCGCCGGGTACACGGGCGGGTCAGGAAACGCCGTTATGGACAAGCTCCTGACGAGGGGCGGAATGAACTCGATGCTCCCGACGGTCTTCCTCATCCTGATGGCGACGGGTATGGGCGGAGTGCTGCGGGATGCCGGCGTCATAAGACGCCTAGTCCGGGCTGTGCTCGTCGCCGTCCGGTCCACCCGCGGGCTCATTCTGTCGGTCGCCGCCTCCTGCTACCTCACCCTTCTCGCCACCGGAAACCAGATGCTCGCCCTCATCCTGCCCGGCCAGGCCTTTCGCGAAGCTTTCGCCGAACGGCACGTTCCCGCGAAGATCCTATCGCGAACCCTGGAGGACTGCGGGACTCTGGGAGCGCCTCTCGTGCCCTGGAGCACCGCGGCCCTTTTCATCAACGACATGCTCAAGGTCCCCGCCGCCCAGTACGCACCGTACGCCCTCTTGAACTGGATAACCCCGCTCGTCGCCGCGCTCTATGCACTGACCGGGGTGTTCACCGGTGGGTCGTCCTCCCCGCAGCAGCCACGGACTTTGGCGGAAACCGGCGGAGCCCGCCTTTCCGCAGGCTCAGGGGGGAACAAACAATAGACAGGGAGGTTTTTAAGATGATCATCGATGTCCACAATCACTTCTATCCCAGGGCGTATCTAGATGAGATCGCCGGGGGGAAATGCCGCGCAAAGATGGGACAGGACCAGTCCGGCGATCCGGTCATCTTTTACGAAGGAGATTTCAACATCGTGGACCGGGGCCACAGGGACGCCGGCTTCCGGCTAGGTGAAATCTCCAGGCACGGCATAGACGTCCAGGTCCTGACCATGACCACGCCCGGGGTTCACATCGAGGAAGAAGGCCGTGGGGTGGAGATGGCCAGGGCCGTCAACGAGGGGTTCGCCGAGGTGGTCCGGAACACCAGCGGTCGCTTCCAGGCCCTGGCATCTTTGCCGATGCAGGCGCCGGACAGGGCGGCGCGGGAGCTCGAGCACGCCGTGAAAAACCTGGGACTCAAAGGCGGGACTGTCTTTACGAACATAAACGGCAGGACACTCGATCTCCCCGAATTCGACCCTGTACTCGAGGTTGCGGAGAAGCTTTCGGTACCTCTCTTCATACATCCGACCACCCCCTACCCGTCCCGGGCGTTTTTAGACTACCGCCTGGTCGCCACCCTCGGTTTCCCCACCGATACCACCCTGTGCATCGCCAGGCTCATCTTCGCTGGAGTCCTCGACAGGCACCCCGGCCTCAAGATCATCTCGTCGCACCTGGGAGGAACCCTGCCCTACCTCGCCGAGCGCCTGGACAGGGGTTACCGGGCCTATCCGGAGTGCCGCAAGATAGAGAGAGCGCCTTCGGAGTACCTGAAAGAAATATTCTACGACTGCGTCCTTTTCCACAGGGAAACGGTGGAATTCGCCGTGAAGACCATCGGGGCCACCCAGTTCATGGCCGGCAGCGATTATCCGCACCAGATCGGAAGTCTGGCGGGGGCCGTCCGGCTCGTGGAATCTCTCAGGATACCCGAACAGGAAAAGGAGATGATCCGTAGCGGCAACGCCCGCAGAGTGTTCGATCTCTAGAGCGCGAGGCTGACCCTGAATGTTCGCTGCCGATCGCGGCTTTAAACAAACTATGTCTTACCCGTCCCGGCGGGCACGGACCCAACGAGCCCCCCCCGGACTCTTTATCCGGGGGTCTAACCTTTTGTCACCAGGTCGGCTACGGTCGTCTTCGCCATCACAACTTCCAGGTTTCTTTGAGCCTGAGACCACACCGGCAGAAGCGGGCAGCGTTCTTTGCGGTCACAGGGATAAGCCCGGGCCAGACATTCTTTCACGCGTTGCTGTTGCATCAAAGGACCGGGTATTTCGTAATTGAAGCATAGGAGGGTATGATGAACGTACCGCACAGACCGGCGTTGTGGGATACTCCTGGGCAGGAAGTTTTTGATAACGGTGATGACACACGTAATCGTGTAAAGGGGTTTTTCCATTGATCTGCTGTTTTGTTGCTCTGGCGGTTCTGACTCTGGCTGCCCTTTTCCTGGTGTACCGGGAGACCAGGTGGCCGCGACTGACTGTCATACAGGTCGGTGACCCGGATGATTCCGGAGAGCCCGTCGTCATCCTGCACCTTGCGGACCTTCACGGACAGCTTTTCGGCAAAGACCAGGAGCACATCAGGAATTTGATCACTGGAAAGGAGGTGGACCTGGTGGTTCTCACCGGCGACCTCGTCGATGAACATACTACTTCCATAGAGCCCCTGAACTCCTTGCTCGAATGCCTCCCGGAAGCACCGAGGTTTTTCGTCCCCGGAAATCACGACAAGATATCTCCGGTAACTCGGGAGCTGTATGCCTCGTTGTCCAAGTACGGCGTGACAATCCTCGACAACAAGAAAGTTAGTTTGAGTAAGAAAGGCAAGCGCGTCTCCGTCGTAGGCCTGGACGATCCCTATCTGGGCACCCCGGATCCTGAACTCTTGACCGGCCACGGGGCCAGCGAAGGCGAGCTATCGATCCTTCTCTGTCATGCTCCAACCTTCGGCAATCGAGCCGTAGCACAATTCAAAGACACATGGGATAGCTGTAACAAGGAAGTGACGACTTCGCAAAAACCCCGGTTCACATCCGGTTCTGTTCTCGAACTCGCTTCGAGACACGGCTTCGATCTTGTGCTGGCTGGCCACACCCACGGCGGCCAAATAAAAATCCCTGGATTAGGTGCGGTTTTTGTCCCCGGGCAAGGTTTCCATCCTAAATACGTAGAAGGCGTGTATCGCAGCGGGTCTACTGCGATGTTCATCACCAGAGGTCTCGGAACATCAAGACTGCCTGTGAGGCTGCTTTCCCGGCCCGAAGTAGCTATCATCAGGTGGTTTACGCCTTGAATCTCTTCGCCCGCGCCCAACCCTTCGTGTTTGAAGCGGTCTCGGCCGCGACAAAACGTGTCTTTTTGCCCGCGGGCACCTCAGGCGGGGTCCATGCTTAGGGGTTCGAACTTCGGAGGCGAGATCATCCCCGGAGGTGAAATTGGAATCTACGCTGCCGGCTGGGCGGTAGACCCCCGAGCGGCAAAGGTAGTACTCGTGCGTGGCGATGGTGAAGAGTTCAGCTGTGCCGTAAAGAACGGCTTCTGGTGGACGGGACCTCACAAGTGGGGAAATTACTTTCCTGACAAGGCTATCGTATACGATGAATCCGGCAAAGTTCTATACGAGGGAGTTTTTCCTCCCCGACTTAAGGAGAGCCCGTGGCGCTAGAGATGAGTCTGTCCAGCCGTCCTTCGAATAACCGTCTCCGCGTCGAGGGCGGTCTTTCGGCGGAACCGCCCTCACTTCTAACTCAACCTCTTGCCCCACCGGTACCGGCTCACTCAGATCCTGGTTGATGGATGAGAGAACCAGTGATGCCTTTTTCCATGGGTGCACTGCTTTCGTGGGTTGCGTTGCTTTCTCACAAACCACAATTGGATGTGCCTCCGCGATTTCCTACCTCACCCTACCCCAGGTGCTCTTATTGCTTCGGATGGAGAGTCCCACAGTTTCTAATCTAGAGCCGGTACACCCGACCCCAGGGAACACTCACGCGCTCACCTCGCCGGGTCGCTTTTGCTATAATTGATGCAGTTTTAATAGGACCGATTCGGATCACATCCTGGACGACATTGCAGCCGGGCGGGAGTGGCAGGCGCGGCGCGAATTCCAAGCGAGCAAGAAGCGAACAAGCACGCTAAACCGGCGAGCCCGGCAGCGACGCCCGAAAGGTTTTGGATTCATTACCGCTGATGGGGTGGGTCTTCAATGCCAGAAAACTTCATCCAGGACATCATCACCGAGGATCTCAAAGAGGGCAAATACGGCGGACGGGTACAAACCAGGTTCCCGCCGGAGCCCAACGGCTATCTTCACATAGGTCATGCCAAGTCGATATGCTTGAACTTCGGACTCGCCCAAGCCAACGGCGGGCTCTGCAACTTGAGGTTTGACGACACGAACCCGACCAAGGAGGATGTCGAGTACGTGGAGTCGATCAAGGAAGACGTCCGCTGGCTCGGATTCGACTGGGATGACCGTTGCTATTACGCCTCGGATTACTTCGAAGAGCTTTACGAATTCGCCATTCAGCTCATCAAGGCAGGCAAAGCTTACGTTTGCGACCTCAGTCCTGAGGAAATCAAGGAGTACCGCGGTACGCTCACTGAGCCCGGTAAAGAGAGCCCGTATCGCAACCGCTCCGTGGAAGAAAACCTGGACCTCTTTCGACGGATGCGGGCAGGCGAGTTCCCGGATGGATCACGGACGCTCAGAGCGAAGATCGATATGGCATCGCCCAACCTCAACATGAGGGATCCTGTGCTCTACAGGATAATCCATGCCCCGCATCACCGGACGGGCGACAAATGGTGCATTTACCCTATGTACGACTTCGCGCACCCGTTGTCAGACGCCATAGAACAAATAACGCATTCCATCTGTACGCTGGAGTTCGCAGACCACCGGCCGCTTTACGATTGGCTCATAGAAAACGTGGACTTCTCCAAATACGGACCGGTCAAGCCAAAGCAAATCGAGTTCGCCCGGTTGAACCTGACCCACACCGTCATGAGCAAACGGAAGCTAAGGCAGCTCGTAGAGCGCGGCTACGTCTCGGGATGGGATGACCCGCGAATGCCCACCATTTCGGGCCTTAGAAGACGCGGCTGCACGCCGGAGGCTATCCGCGACTTCTGCGAGCGCATCGGCGTAGCCAAGAGAAACAGTATCGTAGATATCGCCCTTCTCGAACATTGCGTGAGGGAAGACCTGAACAAGCGAGCACCCAGGGTGATGGCCGTACTGCGACCGCTTCGGGTGGTCATCGATAACTACCCCGATGACCAGGTTGAATGGCTTGAGGCCGAAAACAACCCAGAGAAGCCGGAGATGGGGACGCGACGCGTGCCGTTGTCCAAGGTCATCTACATCGAGCAGGACGATTTTATGGAGAACCCACCGAAGAAGTTTTACCGCTTAGCTCCAGGACGGGAAGTCCGTCTCAAGAACGCGTACATCATCAGGTGCGACCGCGTGGTTAAAGACGAACACACGGGCCAGGTAACCGAGCTACACTGCACCTACGACCCGGATACGAAGAGCGGTAGCCCCGGCGCTAACCGAAAGGTAAAAGTCACCCTGCACTGGGTTTCCGCGGCTCACGCCGTCCCCGCAGAGGTTCGTCTCTACGACCACCTGTTCCTTAGTGAAAATCCCGATGAACGCGAAGATTTCATGAGCGATCTCAACCCGAATTCACTGGAACGGCTGGAATCGTGCATGATCGAGCCGTCCGTGGCAGGAGCACCGCCCGGGACCCGCTACCAGTTCCTGAGGCAGGGGTACTTCTGCGTCGACCCGGATTCAGCCCCGGAGAAACTCGTCTTCAACCGGATAGTGACTCTGAAGGACGAGTGGGCCAAGGTGGCTGGCTCGGGCACATGAAGAGGAAGAATACTTCATGGGGACACGTCGCACACTGGTACAATGCCCTTCTCAAAGAGGAGGGTACATACCAGAAAGAAGTCATTCTACCCAACCTGCTGAGGCTGATGGATTTAAAAGCCGACGAAATCGTTCTCGACCTTGCCTGCGGCCAGGGCTTTTTCACCAGGGAGTTCGCGAAGTTCGCCGCGAAAGCGATCGGCGTAGACATTTCCCCGGAACTCATCGCCATCGCCCGGGAACTGTCCGGCCACGGGCAGTCACCCTCGCACGGATCTATCTCCCACCCATCGAGAGACGCGCAACGAGAATCCCCTTTTCGCTCGAGTCCCGGCGGCGGTAACCGCGCTCGACCCGTCAGGCCCAAAGAAGGGGCTTTTACCGGAGGTCAAATCGAATATGTAGTGTCCTCGGCGGATAATCTCGACTTTCTCCCCGCAGAAAGCGTGGATAAAGCGGCGTTGGTCCTCGCTCTCGGAAACATCGAGAACGTGAGAGGCGTTTTCATCGAATTGAGGCGGGTCCTTCGACCACCGGGAGCGGTATACATCGTCCTCAACCATCCGGCTTTCAGGATTCCGCGGATGTCGAGCTGGGGCTGGGACGAGAAAGCCAGGATCCTGTACAGGCGGCTAGACCGGTACATGTCTGAATCGATGTGCAACATCCAGGTGCACCCCGGATCTCGGCCTCACGTGTACACCATCACCTTTCACAGGCCGCTGCAGTGGTACTTCAAACACCTTGCCAACTGCGGGTTCTGCGTCACCCGATTGGAAGAGTGGATCTCAAACAGGAAAAGCCAGCCCGGACCGAGAGCTGAAGCGGAAAACACCGCGAGAAAGGAGTTTCCGCTGTTCCTGTTCATCGAAGCTCGACCCTTCCCGTCGCAACGATGATGGCAAGATGTTGCGGTACCGCGTCTTCCGGTAGCGGAAAGGCGAGGCACGGCACCGGCGACGGCGAGCCGCCGGTTTGCGGGCATCACAAAACACGGTTTAAGGGCGAAGATAACGGCAAATCCGGCGAGGCACCCTCTCTCTGACGGTTTACTGCGACAGCGTGCAGCTATACAATGACAGTGGACTTAGTGAACGTTTTCACTATGGGAGTGGAGGCTCCGTGATCACCATCGAAGTGTGCCTGGGAAGCTCCTGCTTTCTGAAGGGCGCCGGTGAGGTGGTACAGGCATTTCAGAAACTCGCCGAGTCGCTCCCCCCTGGTAAGGTCGACATCAGGGGGAGTTTCTGCATGGGCAGGTGCCAGGAAGGTGTTACGGTCAGAATAGGCGACCGTTACTTCACGGGGATTCGAGCTTCGGATGTCCCAGGGATTTTCGATGAGTTCGTGAGACAGGAAGTGTCTCCATAAAACCTTCCGGAAGGAGAGCTACTTCTCTCGACGACCCCTTTGTCGGAGGAGCTACTTCTCCCGGTAGTCCTTCCGGTGGGTTCAGCGGCGCTAAGGAGGCGCTAAGGAGCGGATGAAATGCCCGTCATAGAAACGATAAAAGCAAGATGCAGAGACTGTTACAAGTGTCTTAGAGAATGCCCGGTGAAAGCCATAAGGGTCAACAAGGGAGAGACTGACAAAGACCTCTATCTAACCGTCGAAGAGGAAACCTGCGTATTCTGCGGAAAGTGCGTCACCGTGTGCCCACAAAAGGCGAAACGCCCGTCGGATGACGCCGGATTCGTTAAGGCCCTCGTAAAGCGAGGACCGGTGATAGCTGAGGTTGCGCCGTCGTTTGTAGCTTCCCTGCCTTTCGATGACGCCACCGTGTTCCCTGCCCTCCTCAGGAAGCTCGGCTTTTCCGCCGTGTGCGAGACTGCTTTCGGTGCCGAGCTCGTAGCCCGAGCTCACGCCCGCTTCTTCCAGCGCAACGGCCGGAAAGTCATTGCCACGGCATGCCCCGCGGTGGTCAACCTGGTGGAGAAACACTTCCCTGAAGTTATCCCATATCTCGCCCCCGTAGCTTCTCCGATGATCGTGATGGGGCGGTACCTGAAGTCGATGTATCCCGGCGCCCGCGTCGTCTTCATCGGACCCTGTGTCGCAAAGAAAGATGAGATCCGCCGCAGCGAAAACACGGACGCCGTGGATGTCGTCCTGACGTACCGTGAGATCCTCGACTGGGCGACCAGCCTTGGCATCGAATCCGACTCCCTTCCCAAGGAACTTTTCGATCCTCCGGTGCCGGGCCGTGCACGTCTCTTCCCGGCCGAAGGCGGCCTTTTAAGCTCCGCCCGGATCGTAGAGGACTGGATGTCCCCCCGGGTTGCTCTAGTGTCGGGTATGGACCGCTGCATGGACGCTCTCAGGCACTTCGTCCAGGGCGAACCCGGACCGGATCTCGTGGAAATGATGGCGTGCCCCGGCGGGTGTCTCGCAGGGCCAGTGGTTGAAAATGACCTCGACCTCGTATCCAGGCGAAGAAAGCTCATAGAGTATTACGCATCAGCCGGCGTTGAAACCCCACCGGCCTTGGACGGCCAGCTGGAAACCGGTGACGAGGTCTTCAAGCTCACCCGGACGGCCTTTCAGAACAGAAAGGCCCGGTGGGACGACGTACCGGAAGAGGAAATCCGCCGGATACTGGCGATAACCGGGAAGCTGCGACCGGAAGATGAACTCAATTGCGGTGCGTGCGGATTTCCCAGCTGCCGCGAGAAAGCTAAGGCTTGTTACAGAGGCCTTGCCGACCCCACGCTGTGCATTCCGTTCATGAGAGAGAAGGCCGAGTCTATGGCGACACTGGTCGTCGAGTCCGTGCCTAATGGGATAGTGGTCATGGCCGAGGACGGAAGTATCCTGGATTTGAACCCAGCAGCTCAGACGGTGCTGGGCGTATCGAGAAAAGAGGCGGTCAAGCAGCACGCCAGAAATGTGCTGGGAGATGATCTCTTCCTGAAGGTGTGGACCAACGGGGAGAAAGCTACCCATGCCACCGGGGAAGTGAACTCGAGGTTCGTTGAAATCACCTCGTTCTGGGAGCCAGCTCAGCGGGTGGTGGTGGCGATCTTCACCGACCGAACCCGGGAGCATCAGGAGTCCGAAGAGCTGAGGCGTGTTCGGGAGGAAACCGCCAGGCGGGTGGAACAGGTCATCGACCGCCAGATGACCGTGGTCCAGAAGATCGCCGGGCTGCTCGGGGAGACCGTTGCGGAGACCAGAGGTTCGCTGAGCCAGCTCTTAAACCTCATCAAGCAACCGGAGGAAGAATCGGAGAAGTGAAAGCCGCGATTGGGAGACAGGTGGGGCTCAGGGCAAGAGAATGGTCGCTAAGAGAGAACTGCCGGGGTATCTGAGTCTGACCTCTGACCCTTCAGGCGTGTTTCCTTGTGGTCGAGGATGGGCAAGGAAAGGAGCGCACAAATAGATGGCGATCGCCGCGGTGAAGCGTCAGGAAGCGCCCGCAGGGTCCGTTAAGCTTGATGTGGGCTTCGCGGTGCTGGCGAAGTACGGAGAAGACCTACCCGGCGATTCGGTGGAGGTAGTCAGGGAAGGTTCTTCGCTCATAGTCGCGCTATCGGACGGTCTGGGAAGCGGCGTCAAAGCTAACATCTTGTCGGGCCTCACAGCTAAGCTGTCGGTCGGAATGCTCAAGTACAAGTGCGATCTCGACGAAGTCGTCGACTGCCTGGCGAGGACCCTTCCTGTATGCGAGGTCAGGAAGATCGCTTATTCCACCTTCAGTGTGCTGCAGGCGTCCGAGTCGGGAGAGGCGTATCTCGCCGAGTACGACAATCCTCCCGCCTTCTTCGGAAAGGGTCGAGAGCTCCTTCCCCTCGATAGATCCAGGCGCACGGTGAGCGGCCGCGCAATAAGCGAGGCCAGGTTCAATCTGGAACCGGACTCGTGGGTGGTCCTGGTGACCGACGGAGTCATCCATGCAGGCCTCGGGAACGTGTGGAACCTGGGATGGTCCTGGGAACGAGTCGGACAGTATGTATCCAGGACGGTCCCGGCGTTCGTCACAGCTCAGGAAGCTGCCGACGACCTGGCCGAAGTTACGCGCCGGCTCTATCAAGGCAAGCCCGGGGACGACGCGGCGGTCGTCGTCATCAAATCCAGGCAGCCCCGGTTTGTAACGATGATGGTAGGTCTTCCGAAGAAGAGGGAAAACGACGCACAGGTTGTGCGTTACCTGATGGAGTCTCCGGGCAAAAAGGTGGTGTGCGGTGGATCAACCAGCCAGGTAGTGGCAAGAGAACTCGGACGCGAACTTACGGTGAACCTCGCTTCGATGAAGAAAGGAGTGCCTCCTACCGGATTCATCGATGGTATCGATCTGGTAGCAGAAGGCACTCTCACCCTGGAAAAGACCCTGTCGTACCTCAAGCAGGGGCTCCCGCGCAGCGAATTCGTGTACCAGGCGGACGGGGCTTCCCGGCTTACGAGCATACTGCTGGAATCAGACGACATCCTCATCCTGCTCGGTTCAGCGATCAATCCGGCACACCAGAGTCCGGATCTGCCCGTCACCCTTCAGCTCAAGCCGAAAATGATCGAGGACCTCAGCAAGATCCTCGAATCTATGGGGAAAAAAGTTACCATCGTGCGCGTATAAACACGCATGGCGTCGCAGCTTCCAGATTCCCCGACCGTTTCGAGACACAGGTTCTCGTCCTTAGTGCAGCATCCGGAAGAGTTGCGGTGCAGGCAGACTTTAAAATCTGCTCCTGCACCGCAAGAGCTCCGCAAATTATGTCGCGGCCGCAGCCATAACCCTCCTCGATCTGGCTTGTATGCCCCATAACCTGTGATCGGTATGGAGGAGTTTCTCAGAAAGCTCTCCCCCGGGAGTTTTGAGGAACTTGTCGTAGAGCTCGATCACAGCCGGGTTCTCGTGGGCAAACCTGACGGGCGCTTTGTCATCGATGCCGTAAAGGGTTTGGGCCCTGGCTCCGGCCTCGGGGTTGTACTCGAATCCCTGCGCATACGGCTGGCCGCCCCCGCCGGCGCATCCTCCGGGGCACGCCATCACTTCCACGAAGTCATAGGCGACCCTCTTCGCCTTGATGTCTTCCAAGAGCATCCTGGCGTTCCCCAGACCGTGCACGACGGCAACTGTCAGAGTCTTTCCTGCGACATCAAACTCTGCTTCTCTCCTGCCTCCTGTGCCGCGCACGACTCTGAATGCGTCCACAGGGGGATTCTTCCCGGTGGCCAGGTAATAGGCCGTTCTAAGGGCGGCCTCCATCACACCGCCCGTGCTTCCGAAGATGACCCCGGCCCCCGATGCCAGCCCCAGCGGCGAGTCGAAATCCACCTCCGGAAGATTCTCCACTCTGACTCCCTCTTCCATGATAAGCGAGGATATTTCCCTCGTTGTGAGCGTCACGTCCACGTCTCGAAAGCCGCTGGAGCTCATGACATCGAGCGATGCTTCGTATTTTTTAGCTGTACACGGCATCAGCGAAAGAACCCTTATATCTCCGGCGCCGACCCCGAAACTCTGCGCCCAGTAGGTCTTGGCCAAGGCGCCGAACATCTGTTGAGGGGATTTGGCACTGGAAAGACAGGGGAGGAATTCGGGGTATTCCGCTCCGAGAAACCTGACCCAGGCCGGGCAACAGGACGTAAACATCGGCATTCGGCGGGCGTTCGGACCGCCGTGTGACCGCTGGCCTTCCACCAGACCCGCTCTGCGGAGGAGCTCCGCCGCTTCCTCTATCACGGTAACATCGGCAGCAAAACAGGTATCGAACACGAGATCGAAACCTATGTGCTTCAAGGCGGCCACGAGCCTTCCCGGGGTGGCCACGCTCCGGGGAAGGCCGAGAGCTTCGCCCCAGGACGCTCTCACGGCGGGTGCTACCTGGGTCACAATCCGCTTTCCCTGTTTTCTCGAGTTCAAAAGTTCCCAGGCAACATCCCGGTCGTCCTTCTCCGAAAGGGCGCCCACCGGGCAACTTACGACGCACTGTCCGCAATAAGTACAAGCGGTGTGAGCTAAAGGCGCGCCTCCCTCGGGAACAACTTGGGTATGGCCCCCCGCCCCTGCAATCGTCCAGATGCCCATGGACTGAACCCGATCGCACACGCTTACGCAGCGATAGCACAGAATGCACTTGCGCGGGTCCTTGACCAGCGAAGGACTTGACGTGTCCGGTTCTCCTTGCGGAGCCGAAGAGTGATACTTCTGAGTCCTGACTCCGAGTTTTTCAGCCAGGCTTTGAAGGTCGCATTTGCCGTTCTGCGGGCAGGTGGGACAGTTACAGTCGTGCTCGGAAAGGAGGAGCTCCACCACAGTTCGCCTGGCTTCCCTCACCCTCGGACTGGCCGTGAGCACGGACATGCCATCCCGAACCGTGATATTGCAGGATGTCACGAGTTTTTCGACACCCTCTATTTCCACTACACATACTCTGCAGGCACCCACGTCGTTGATGCCTTTCAGATGACACAGCGTGGGTATGCGAAACCCTGCTTTTGTCGCCGCCTCCAGGATAGTGCATTCGGGCGATGCCGTTACTTCTTTCCCATCGATGGTTATCTTGACCACGCGTACCACCTCCCGCTCCTCAAAGGAGCACAGCCGTAGTGATCGCACCTGAGACATCTGTGCGCTTCTCTAAGAGCTTCCTCGGCGGACATACCTTTCTCCACCATCCTGAAGTCTCTCACTCTGACAAGCGGCGACCGCTCTTTCAGCTCAACGCGTCCTGAGGGCATCATGTCGGAAGGCCTTGCAGGCGGAATGGGATGTCGAGCGGTCTCCACCGGTTCCCCTCCGAGGTACACGTGGATATTCAGTGCAGCTGTCTTGCCGTGGCCGATGGCCTTTACAGCCGTAGATGGGCCGCTAACACAGTCGCCTCCCGCGAAAACCCCAGGCACACCGGGGACGCTGAGATCTTCTCCGGCGACCACAAGGTCCTTATTCGTGGGGATCCCTTCCTCTTTGAACCGCGCGGATTCGGATGACTGACCGATGGCTACTATTATTACGTCGCACTCGACGGTCTCGTCGGGTCTTCCCGATGGAACCGGCTTGGGCCTACCCGAATCATCGATGGGACCCGCTACCATAGGTCTTATGATTAAACCGGTGACCGCGCCTCTTTCGTTCCGGGTGACCCGCACAGGCGAGGCGAGGTCAATCAGGTCCACCCCTTCCTCGAGGGCACCGGTGACCTCTTTAGGATCGGCGGGCATATCTTCTCTCCTCCGCCTGTACACGAGCTTCACCTCGCGAGCACCCAGACGAACCGCCGTCCTCGCCGCATCCATAGCGACGTTTCCGCCGCCCACCACAGCAACGATCTTGCCCCGAAGCACCGGAAGCGGGCCCGAGATAACCTGACGGAGGAACGAAACGGCGGAAACCACATCAGGACCCTCTTCCCCTTCGATTCCGAGTTTTCGGTCTTCATGGCAGCCAATCGCGAGGAAAACCGCATCGTATTCCCGCCGCAAACCTTCGATGGAGGCATCCTTCCCTATCTCAAACGAGGTCTTTGCCGGGATTCCCAGACTCAGTATCCTTTCGATTTCCTTATCCAAAAGCGCCTTGGGCAGGCGATATTCGGGAATTCCGTATCGAAGCATCCCGCCAAGCTTAGGATACTTCTCGAATATGGTCACGTCGTGCCCCCAAAGAGCCAGGTAATATGCACAGGTAAGACCGGCCGGGCCGCCTCCCACGACAGCTACTTTCTTTCCCGTGGGCGGTAGCGGTTCGGGCAGAGGCACGTCACCCGAAGACTCTACCGCATAGCGCTTCAGTCCTCTGATGTTGACGGCATCGTCGAGCATGCGCCTCCTGCAGTGAGCTTCACAAGGATGATCGCAGATGAGGGCGCAAACAGTGGGAAGCGGATTAGCTTCTCTTATGAGCGCCACCGCTTCTTTGGGTTTCCCTTCGCGGATCAGGGCTATGTACCCCGGTACGTTCACCCCGGCAGGGCAAGCTGACTGGCACGGGATGGGACCCGCGAAGATCCCGACGCACCTGGATTCCAGAGCATGGGATTGAAAATCATTCAGGAACTCGTCAAGGTTCCTGAGGACCATTGAACCAGCATGCACACCAAGGACGCAGTCGGACGTATCCCGGACGGTTCTGGCCGTCGCCTCCAGCGTGGATAGAAGAGATGGATCACCCCGTCCGTCGATCAGGTCCGAGATGATGTCGGCCATCTTTCCCAGACCGATACGACAGGGCACGCACTTGCCGCAGCTCTGAGCATGACACAACCGCAGGAATACCATGGTCATCTCTACCGGACAGATCCCCGCAGGTGCCAGGGCGATCCGGTGCTGCATGCTGGTGGTCATCTCAGCTATGACCGACTCCATCCTATCGGGAGACGGCGCACGTACGTAGCTCAAGCGGTCACAACTCCTCTCCGTATGCATCCTCGCATATTCGTGAATGTGGGTACTATCCCAACACCATTATATGCAAACATCCATGAGGGTGCAAGGGGTTGTTCTGGTTCATGTCGTGCGATACGCTCGCCTATGCCGCGTGTTTCCAAGACAGACCAATCTGGAAAGGTGTTGTCTAGAGGTCAACAGTTTTTGAAAGTGTCTCTTCCGGCGACCTCAAATCTCCCAGGTCTTCCACGCCCTCGAGCAGCGGCTTTCCGTCTACCTGTTTCACATGTATCTGAACTCGGTTAGGGGTCTCTAGCTCCTCCCGATCACCAGAAGCCACCTAAGAGCGTTTCCACTATGAGAGCAACATTCAGAAGCACTATTAATCCCGCCACCACCCAACCGGTGAAGGCAGTACGCGCGTCGTTTACGAACTGTCCCATGACGTCCCGCCTCCCGGTTATGAGGAGAAGCGGGATTATCGCTGCAGGCAAGGCGAAGCTGAGAGATACCTGGCTTAGGACCAGCACCTCAACGGGGTCCCACCCGATCAGGATGATGGCGACAGCGGGAACCACCGTCGCCAGGCGTGCTATCCACGGACGAATTCTCACGCCAACGAAACCGTTGACGATGATTTCGCCTGCATGAATGCCTACGGTTGTCGAAGACAGCCCGGAGCAAAGAAGGGCGAGGGCAAATGCTGAACTCGAAAGATTGCCCAGAAGAGGAGCTAGAGTTTTGTGGGCCTCCTCGATGGTTTCGACGGCGACGCCGAGAGCGTAAAACGTTGCAGAGGACATCACCACCATAGCTGAGTTGATGACGAAAGCTGCGTTCATAGCCGCAAGCACATCCACCTTCTCGAGAAACAGGTGTTCCTTCATAGCTTCGCGGTCGGGCTTTCGCCGGACCAGGACAAGGTGCGAATGCAGGTAGATCACATGAGGCATAACCGTTGCGCCCAGCATCCCGGCGGCTACATATAGACTTTCGGCTGGCAGGGATGGGACGAGAGTCCCACAGCCGACGGCGCTCCAGTCGGGCTTTACGAGAAAGAGCTCAATGACGTAGCATATACCGATTACGCTTACCAACCCGGCGATGACCATTTCCGATAACCTCTGGCCCCGATCGCCCAGGGCCAGAATAGCTGAACTTATGCAGCAGGTGATAGCCGCTCCGAAGGGTAGAGGTACTCCGAAGAGCAGATAAAACCCGAGAGCACCTCCCACCACTTCGGCAAGATTGGTTGCCACGGCTGCCGCCACGCCTATGCACCAGAGGAGCCGGTTTACTCCCGGTTTGAAAAGCCTGGCGCACTGCTCGGGAAGGGTGAGCCCGGTGGCGATGCCGAGCTTGGCTGAGAGGGTTTGGAACAGAATGGCGAACATGTTGCTCCAAAGGAGAACCCAGAGAAGTGAGTAGCCGAACTCCGAGCCGGCTGTTATGTTGGTGGCGAAATTCCCGGGGTCCATGTATGCCACGCTTACGACGAATGCCGGCCCGAGGTATTTCAGGACCTTCCGGATGACGGTAGTAAAAGAGCCTGACCCAGGTCGCGCCTCGGTCCCTTCTATGTAGTGTCGTGAGAGGTCCGTTGCACGGCCGGTACTTTTCCAGACTGTGGTCGAGCGAACCACCTGCGCGGCGACTGCGTCGGTCGTCTCGCTGTTTGCCCAGTGAGACGTCAGGGCGACCGCGTTGGAGGTAGTTTCAGAGCTTGCCGTAGAGACCGCCGTGCAAGCTGACGCCGGAGCTACTGCTCTCGAGGTGCCAAACGTATCCATCTGGTCCAATGCCGCTTCCTCCGTCAAACACCCGATCTTGCCGCATGTCACCAAAGACTCTTAGCTGCGGCTAAATCCGGAACAGCACATATTATGAAGGCTATCTTTGCGGGGTGAACGGAGGGAATATAGCCAGCAAGTCTGCCCCTGGCATTAGATTCGCTCCCGAAACAAACGAAATCTTCTTCGGGGCCTGCTCAATCGCCGATCCGGTCTGCTTCTCATCGTCAGCTGGCCACAATCGGCGATAGCGGACATTAGTTTCACACTGATGGACGATCGCCATAAGAACGGGAGTTGGCTCGCTGCGAGAAATGACGGGGAGACCTGTATCCTGGTGGACGAGGCGCACTATAAGGCGATATACCGCAAAGCAGGCTGGCTGTCCCCTGTACTGCTGGTTGGCGGACGTGCCGCAGGGATCTGGGAGGCCGAGCGGAGAGGTAGCAGTCTCGCGGTTTCCGTAAGGCCCTTCGCTCCCGTCCGGCCGGAGGTCGCCTCAGCCATTGAAGGCCAAGCCATGGACCTGGCAGGGTTTTTCGGGTGTAAGTGCGTGTTGGACATCCAGGGCTCCTTGGGGTAAGGAACTTTTTACCACCAGATTACTGTCACTACGTTTCTGTCACCAGAGTTGTCACCTATCGATTGCCCTGAGGAGTTCCCTCATCCTCTCGCCCGTGACTATAGCTCTCTCTGGGGTAACTCTTGTGGTCAGGCCCGCAAGACTAATGGCGGAAGCAATAGGTTCGTCGAACTCACCAGGTACGGTTATGTGGTGGGCAGATTGAGTGCCTTCACGAGCATCGTCGCAAAGGAACCCGGGGGGAGCACGAATTTCATCCTGAGCTTCATGCGACCGGCGTACAGGTCGTCTTCGATGAAAGGCCCCCATTGGAAATCGCGAGGAATCACGATGGCACTTCTCAAGAACGACTTAAAGTGGACTTTCCGTATGTCCCTCGGCCCGAACTGGACGGGACGAACGCTCCGCTCTTCGAGCACCTGACGGATAGCTTCCTCCACTTCAGGCTCGGTCACAGGCATCTTCCGGGATACCGTTGGTATCTCCAAACCGGCAAGGTGACGGAAAACTTCCTGGGGGAGCATGCGGTAGAAGCGGTAATCCATGATCTTGCCCTTTACGACAAAAAGGTTGTCTAGGTGGCCGGCATAGGATATGAGGATGCGCTCGAGAGTCTTGTTCCAGAGAAAACTCTGGTAAGCTGCGAAGAACATCGAAAGCTCATCCCGGGGAATCAATTCTATGGCCGCGGCCAGACGGCTTCGGCTTGCTCCTTCCGAAAGCCTGCGGCAGATAGCTCTCTCCACCGCCGTCTTACAAAGCTTCTCGATGCCTTCCCAGTCCCGCGTGGGCCAGAGGGCGTCGATGGCTCTCCGGCGTCGCTTTTCATCCGCGCTTTGCTCCGGGTGAACCACGGTAAAGTACAGTTTTAGTGCGCCTCTGTAGTGGCCCATAATCACCTTCTCGGCAAAGAACTCGTCGGGTTTGGAAACGCTCCCGAAACGCTGATCATCGAAGTAATTGGGGAAGCCCCACCTGGATATTTCGGCGAGCCGTGCCCGAAGGCTTGAAACATCGGAGGGCTCCACTTTCCTTACGGTAATCTCGAACTCATTGGCCTCAATTGACCGGGCGGATATGAAGTCGTCGGAAAAGCCCAGGAAAGTGAGGGTGAGATTGGGTTCTGGCGACCGCAAGGCGTATTCTCTGGGGACTGAGATGTGCTGACAGGTGCGGGCATAGCGATCCTTGCGACCACCGTACCCGATATGAGCAAGTTTGGCGCCGCTCGCCCTGGCGATTACCCTGAGAGCATCCAGCGTGTTCCAGTAACGTTTCTCCAGGAGGTATATGCGATACCGTCCCGACGGCGTCAAACGCAGCGTCACCTTTTCCGTGACCACAAAGTCATCTGGAGTAACCTTGATCTTCATTCCCTTGATCGGTCCTCCAAGTCGGTCTTCAAAGCAAACTTGAATCTCTTTCGACTGCTCGCGACGCCTGGCGCATTTACCTTCCCCGGAGGTACCCATGCCACGCACCGGCGAATTCCGGGTGTTCGCGAACGAAGTCCATCAGCTTCTTTATTCCCGATATCGCCTCTTCGCTCAAGTTGTGTTCCACTTTCTCGGTATCCTCGAGGGGGTCGGCCACCCCGAGAAAAGAGAAAAACTCGATGAGCACGTCATGCCGTTCGATAAGATCCCGGCCCCGCCTAACCCCCATTGCCGTAAGTCGGATCATACCGTATTTCTCGTACTGGAGAAATCCGTCTTCCGCAAGCTTCTGAACCATCCGAGATGCCGAAGGCGGCTGAACGTGTAAAGCTCCGGCAAGTTCCAATACGCGAGTGTAACCGCTCTTCTGACACAGCCGGTAGAGCATTTCCAGGTAGTCTTCCATACTGGGCGAAAGAGCATCAGCTCGCCTTGAGTCTTTGAGCGAATATCCGCGAAATGTATAGAACCCTCCTCCTTCCGCCATATGCTGCCACCTCCCTCCTTTGGCAGAAACGCTCCGCGCACGATCCGGAGTCCTCGCGGTTAAGACGGCCCGGCACGTCGTTGGCGTTGCGAGGTCTCCGGCCCCCTATGCACCGAGCTGTCCTGGCCTTGAGGTTTGCAATCCATCCAAAAGTGTTTCGTGGTCCCCACTCCCCGTGCCACGGTGACCATTACAGTGTATTCGTCTTCGAGGCCTGAACCGTTCTGACCCGGCCCCCCCCGTGACTGTAAACCAGGGGACTTGAGAGGTCTCGCCTGCACGGCGGGAGACAACCAGGCGGCCAGACGGAGGAGAAAGAGCAGCTTAAGTCGAATCGTGTCGTACCGGGAGCGGGGCAAACCTCGGTTCAGCTTCCTCATCCGAGACCAATCGTCCCAACAAATGGAGCTGAGAGAATGACCGTACGAGTCAGAGAAATATCCAGCATGGCCGACATCCGGCGCTTCATAGACCTGCCGTGGTTGATATACAAGGGCGACCCGAACTGGGTCCCTCCGTTGAAGTCGGACATCCTCGAGACAATCACGGGACGGACGAACCCCCTGTTCAAATGCGGCTCTCACGCTGTGTTTCTCGCCGAAGAGGAAGGCCGGGTAGTGGGCAGGGTCATGACCGCCATCGATGAGCAGTTAAACGCCGTCCGTGGGCGCGGCTGGGGCTACTTCTCGCTTTTCGAGAGCGTCAACGACCCCGCCGTCGCCTCAGCTCTGCTTGGAACTTGCGAGGAGTGGCTGAGGCAAAGGGGTGCCCGCGTATCCAGGGGGCCGGTCTCGCCGGACAACGGTGACGACTACAGGGGTCTCCTGATCGAAGGCTTCGACTCCCCTCCTGTCCTGATGAACTCATATAACCCGAAATACTACGCAGACCTCATCGAGAGCTGCGGCTACAAGGGGGATGGAAACGATAGGCTGGCATACTACTACGAGGTAGCTACCGCCACACAAGAAGACACGGTCAAGACGATCGAATACGCCCGGTCGCGCTGGGGATTCAGGGTGGACAGAGCGGACTTCAAAAACGTCGACAGGGAGTTACAGGACTTAAAGACGATCATCGATCGATCGATGCCCGAATGGCCCGACATGATCCCTCCGACAATGGAAGAACTGCGTCTCATGGCCAAAAAGATCCTGCCCCTCGCCGACCCGGACTTTATCCTGATCGCGCGGACCCTCGAGGGCCAACCCATCGGCTTTCTCTTAGGGATGCCCGACTATAACCAGGTGCTCAAACATCTTAACGGTAGACTGTCCCCGTTCGGCTGGGCGAAGTTCCTGTATCTAAAGCGGAAGATTGACGGACTCAGGATATTCGTCCTGTTCGTGACGCCGGAATATCGCAAGAAGGCGGTCAGTCATGCGATGTTCCTCGAAGTCTTCCGCGCAGCCAAACGCAAGGGCTACCGCTGGGCTGAGGGCTCTACCATCGTCGAGTCGAACGGACCGATGAACCTGGACGCCGTGGGAGCAGGCGGACGTCTCTACAAGAAATACAGGACGTATGAAAAGCCTCTCACCTAGCTGCGCAGTCCTGGGTGATGTTTCGGAATCGCGGTACCGCCCCATCCAGCCGTTTCGGAGGTCGAGTTCCTTAAGATGTAATCGCCCGTGCGCCGAATCGCCGCAACTGCTTAAACACGTCTGCCAGGCAGGTCGAGTTCGTTAAGACGTCGTCGCTGCGCCTGACGCAGGGGCAAATCCGCGTGTTTCCGGTCGCGGCTAGGGCGAACAGGCTCACATCTACTGTTCCCCCAGGTAAACCTTGCGAACCCGGTCATCCCGGAGAAGCTCCTTCCCCGGTCCTTCCAGGGCGACCACGCCTGTCTCAAGCACGTAGGCATAGTCGCACAGCTCCAGCGCCGCTCGGGCGTTTTGCTCGATGAGGAGAATGGTCTTTCCCGATTCGTTAATCCTCTTTATGAGGGCGAAAATCTCCTGAACGAGAACGGGCGCAAGCCCCAAAGACGGTTCATCCATCATAAGCAGGTCCGGATCCGACATCAGGGCTCTGCCCACCGCGAGCATCTGCTGCTCGCCGCCGGAAAGGGTACCAGCCAGCTGCCCCCGGCGCTCCTCAAGCCTGGGAAAGAGCCGGTACACCGCTTCGAGATCCCGGGCGATGGCCGCCTTATCAGTCCGGGTGAACGCGCCGAGAAGAAGATTCTCGTACACCGTGAGGTCGGGAAACACACGTCTGCCCTCGGGCACCATGCTGATACCGAGTTTCACGACCTTTTGGGCGGGCCAGTTGGTTATATCCTTTCCCTCAAATAGGATTTTGCCAGATTTTGCCTTTATAAGGCCGGAGATGGCCCGTAAGGTGGTGCTCTTCCCAGCACCGTTAGCCCCGACCAGCGCCACGATCTTCCCTTTAGGCACAGACAAGCTGAGGCCTTTGACCGCTTCGATGGCCCCGTACGAAACGCGCAGATCCTGAAGCTCAAGCATGCCTCTCAACTCCTAAATACGCTTCGATGACTTTCGGATCCCTCGATATCTTCTCGGGGGAGCCATGCGCTATGGTGGCGCCGTGGTCGAGCACCACGATCCTCTCGCAGATGCCCATGACCACCCTCATTTGATGCTCGATGAGGAGCACCGTCAGGTGGAAATCCTTCCGCACCTTCCGAATGAATTCCATGAGGTCCTGGGTCTCCCGGGGATTCATGCCGGCCGCCGGCTCGTCGAGGAGCAAAACCTCGGGCTGAGCTGAAAGGGCACGGGCGATCTCGAGCCTTCTCTGTGAGCCGTAAGGAAGGGATGAAGCGAGGTAGTCTGCGAACGGCGCAAGTCCCACTGACTCGAGAAGAGCCATCGCCTTCTTCCGCATCTCCCTCTCTTCTGCGGGATAGCGCAGGGTATTGCAGGCCGCCTCCAGAAAAGTGGAACGAAGCCTCCAGTGCAAGGGAACCATGACGTTTTCTAAAACGGTCATGGAACCGAAGAGCCGTATATTTTGAAACGTCCTGGCTATTCCCAGTCTCGTTATGAGGTCCGGACGCATCCCCGTAATGTCCCTGCCGTTGAACACCACTTGCCCGGATGTGGGTTTGTAAACACCGGTTATGCAGTTGAAGACGGTGGTCTTACCCGCGCCGTTCGGGCCGATTAGTCCTACGAGCTCCCCCGGGTTGAGCTCGAGAGAAAAGTCGTCCACGGCCACAAGGCCGCCGAACTTCATGGTCATGTGCCGAATGTCGAGCAAACTCAAGAGGCAACCCTCCTCCGAAAGAGACGGGAAACGGGCGAGGATAAATTCTCCCAGGTGAGCTCCTTGTTACCCAAGAGCCCGCGCGGGTAGAACACCACCACTATTACGAGAAGAGCTGAGAAAATCACCATGCGTAACCCGGGAATACCCTGGATGCTCCAGACGCCCAGATGTATGGGTTCCTCGACTACTCTGAGGAACTCCGTCATAAACGTCACGATAAAGGCGGCTATTACCGATCCCGACAGGGACCCCATGCCACCCAGGACCACTGTGAGAAGGATCTGAAACGTCGTAGGGAGTTTGAACATCACCGGATCGATAGTGGTGAGAAGACTTGCCATGAGTCCGCCGCCTACTCCGGTGACAAACGAGGATATGGCGAACGCCAGGAGTTTGTGTCTGAAGATGTCTATTCCCATGAGTTCCGCAGCGGTCTCGTTTTCTCTAATGGCGATGAGAGCTCTGCCAAAACTCGAACGAACGAACCCCCTGAAAAAAAGGAATACGGCGATCCCGACGCCGAAAGTCCACCACAGGTTGACCACGTGAGGAATCCCTTTCAGGCCCAGGGCACCGTTGGTCAGGCGCCTTACGTTCTGTAGGACCAGCCTGATTATTTCGGCAAAACCGAGAGTAGCTATGGCCAGATAGTCGCCTTTCAAACGCAACGCCGGTATCCCTACGAGGACGCCGAAAACACAACTGACGGCGCCGCCGATCAGTAGCGCCGGCAGGAACGGTATGCATATCCGGTCGAGGGGCTCAAACATCGGCTCCATGAAGAAGACCGTCTTCTTCATCTGCGGCGTCATAACCAGAAGCGAAGTGGTATAGGCACCCACTGCCATGAATCCGGCATGTCCCAGTGAAAACTGGCCGGTGAATCCGTTTACCAGATTCAAACTCAGGGCTAAGACCGCATTGATGGCGGCAAGGTTCAGAATCCTGACGAAATACGCATCCCAGGGACCTATGCCGATGAAGGCCAAATCGCCCTCGGCCCAGGCGAGAAGCAGGGCCAATACAACTGCTACCACTATGATTCGTATAATCCCCTTATCACCGCGGGTGGACATAGCTCATACCTTCTCCCCTATCTTCTCTCCCAGCAGTCCTGTCGGCCTGAAGAGAAGCGTAGCTATGAGGATGATGAAAGCGAAAGCATCCCTGTATCCGGAGACCGACGGCAGGAAGGCGACGAGCATGATCTCTGCCACGCCAAGGAGAAAGCCTCCGATGACCGCCCCTACCACGTTTCCGATGCCCCCGAAGACAGCGGCGATAAAACATTTGAGACCCGGCATCATCCCCATGAGGGGGTTTATCTGCGGAAACTTCAAGGCCCACATGATTCCTCCCACCGCCGCCAGAGCTGACCCGATGGCAAAGGTGAGAGATATCACGGAATCGACATCCACCCCCATAAGCCTGGCCGTATCGAAGTCCCTGGCCAGAGCCCTCATGGCGATGCCGGTTTTGGTCTTATGAATTACATAGAGGAGAAGCAGAAGAAGAATTGCCGTCACGAAAACAATTACGAAGGTAATGTTGGTAACCCTGATGCCTGCAATATCCGTGGATGCTCCCAGGAAGCCCGGAACTGGAAAGGACTTGGGACGCCCGGTAAAGAGCACGAGGCCCAGGTTCTCCAGGAGGAACGAAACCCCGATTGCCGATATCATGGCCGTTATCCGAGGAGAATCTCTGAGCGGTCTGTAGGCCCTTCTCTCTATGAGAACACCCACCCCAGCTGTGAGGACGATAGCCAATAGTACGGAAATCGCAAACGGTAGCCTGAAGACCAACACTCCGTAGAACGCCGCGTAAGCCGCCACCATCAAAAGGTCTGCATGGGCGAAGTTGACGAGCCTCAAAATCCCGTATACCATCGTGTAACCTATGGCGACGAGGGAATACAGACTCCCGAGGGAAACGGCGTTGGCGAGGTTACTCCAAAACAGCGACCAGGTCATGGCTGCTCCTCCAGACGCGCTCCCCGCAGGGGCCCTGTGAAGAACCCCCGCGGGGAATTGCGTGCGTTATGTTCCTAGTCCGGTTCAACGGTGGTCAGATACACGAACTTACCGTCCTTGACCTGGAGAATCACGGCGCTCTTGTTGGCGTCCCCGTTCTCATCCAGCGTGATCGTCCCGGTCACTCCCTTGAAGTTTTTCGTCGCGGCAATGGCGTCCCTGATCGCCTGGGGCTCCGCCTTGCCGGCGCGGTTGATTGCGTCGAGGATCAAACAGTAGGCATCGAAGCCCAGGGCTGCGAAGGCATTCGGTTCCTTGTTGTACTTCTTGCGGTACGCCTCGACGAATGTCTTAGCTGCCTCAGTCCCGGGAGCTTGTGCGCTGTAGTGCGTGGAAAGGGCAGCTCCTTCAACGGCCTCGCCACCGATCTGGATGAATTCCGGAGCTTCCCAGGTGTCACCACCCAGGAACGGGCAGTTGATCTTCATCTGCCGGGCCTGCCTGATCATTATCGCGGCATCACCGTACGCGCCTGGAGCGAATATGACATCCGGCTTCTTGCCGGCAGCGGTGTTGAGCTGCGCGGTGAAATCCTGGTCTCCCGTGTTATATTCCAGCTCCGCAAGGATGCTGTCGGTCTTCCCCGTGAGGGCTATGAACGCTTCCTTAAAGTACTGGGCTAGACCCACGGCATAAGGATCCTGGACGTCCCGGATTATGACCGCGGTGCGCGCATTCAGGTCGTTGTAAGCGTATTTCGCCATCACTTTGCCCTGGAACGGATCGATGAAGCACACCCTGAAGTAGTAGGGGTTATCCACTGTCACCAGGGGGTTGGTGGGCGAGCACCCGACCGTGGGGATCTTGTTTTTCATCACGATCGGCCCGGCCGCCATCGAAAGCCCGGAACCGTAGCTTCCGATGATGGCGACGACCTTTTTCTGCTCGATCAACCGGGTTACTGCGTTGGCCGCTTCGTTCTTGTCGGTCTTGTTATCCTCGAGGTAGAGAACTACTTTTTTGCCGAGGACCTCGGGATACAGTTCATTGGCGAGCTGAATCCCTTCCCAGGTCATCTGCCCACCCGCAGCTGAACTGCCCGTCATCGGCTCGAAAACTCCGATCCGGATTTCTTTCGCCTCTTTCTGCCCGCATCCCGAAAGCATGGCAAGCACAAGTAGAACAGCTATACCGAACCCAAAAGTCCTTTTTAACACTCCCGTCTTTCCTCCTTTGTGATAGATACGCTTTTATGGCTTCTTTCCGACAGCCTGGATGTCGCCCCTGGCCGCAGGCTCGCTACCAGGGTATACGGGAAACGCTGACCCCAACCATACTCCTGCTGGGCTCACGGAAAACTGAGACTCGACGAGACCACCCCCTTAAAGGGGCCATCCACCTGACGCCTCTCCCGTGCCCCGTTACCCGTTGTTTAGCTCCCTCTCGTGGAAACCGCCAGGTCTCAACCACGAGCGGCATTCCGTACTTGGCTTCGATGCTCAGGGTTGATTTTCCTGCCAAACGTTTTTTCGCGGTATGACGGTCGCGCCCAAAGGCAGGCGGGAAATCGCGACCGGGAACCTCCGGGTGTACAATATGCACAATGAGTATTGCGTCGCAAGAACCGGACGCGGTGGAGGGAAAGGGTATGCTCGTAGGGAACAAAGTCAACTTGAGAGCTCTTGAACTGTCAGACCTGGACAACAACATGATGTGGATAAACGACCGCGAGGTTACGAGGTGGCTTGTATCGTTTACATGGCCGACGTCGAGGAAGACCGAGGAACAGTGGTTGACCAACAGGCTAACGTCACCAACCGCGACCGACAGGGTGCTCGCCATCGAAACAAAAGACGGGACGTACCTGGGCAACATCGGACTTCACGGCGTCGATTACATTTCCGGAGTCGCGGAACTCGGGATAGTAATCGGTCGAAAGGAACAGTGGAACAAAGGCTACGGCGTGGATGCCATAAGGACGCTTTTAGACTTTGCGTTCCGCGAACTGAGACTGAGGAAGATCTTCCTTCGCGTCCTTGGAAACAACGCCCGAGCTCAAAAGTGCTACTCTAAGATAGGCTTTAAGGAAGTAGGACGTCTGAAAGCTCACCAGCTGAAAGAGGGAAACTTTGAGGATGTCATTTACATGGAGATCTTCGCCGAGGAATTTAAAGCTGTAAACGATTCAACCGGGGGTGTCACATGCGACAGGCGAGAATCGGGGATCTGAAGATTCACCTTAGGGAAGAGCCTGACTCAACGGGGGTTCTGGTGGTTAACTCTAACGCCGTCCTCTTCCTGGACAGGACCGCTCTCGAGTATTTCAAGGCGTTTTTCACAGCTTGGGAGCGGTCGGCCAAGTCCGGGAGGAGTGATACCGGTGCCGCGCTCGACCCCGTCCTCGCCGGGGAGAAACTAACTCCCGCCGTGGTTGGAGCTATAACCAGGAAATACATGGTCCGTTCAGGACGCGCCGCCCAGGACTGGGGGCGTCTGTGGAACACGGTACTGGCGGTGGCGACGGGTTCTCGTTGTCCCTTTTCCGACTTCGAGGTCAGAAGGGTGGAACCCCTATCTCGGGAGCTTTCAGCCCCATACCGCGTAGACCTGATACTCACGTACAGATGCCAGAACAACTGCGCGCACTGTTACGCGGGAGGCCCACGAGCAACACCGGAGCTTCAAACGGCGGATTGGAAACGCATCATCCAAAAGCTTGCCGGCTGGGGAGTTCCCACTCTGACTTTTACAGGGGGAGAACCTCTCCTAAGAGATGATCTGGAGGACCTCGTAGCTTACGCCGGGAAATGTGGGTGCGTGACCGGGCTGATCACAAACGGAAGGCTCCTCACTCGGGACCGGGTTCAGGCGTTGTTCCGGGCAGGGCTTGATTTTACCCAGATTACTCTGGAATCCAGCGACCCGAAGATACACGATCTGGAGAGGGCAAACCCGTGGCCTTGCAGGTAGTGGTGCGCGTAGCCTCAGCCGACTCGAGTCTGGGCTGAGGAATTATCCGCGCCATTCCTTCAAAGGACGCATCCGAACCAGGCTTAGACGAAGGCCAGACTAATCCGAATAGCGCACAAACGAAGCTCACGGGAGGAATCATGGCAGATTCGGGTTAAACGGTTCCCAGCCGGGCTACCTTACGTGCAGCCACCGCCCCCGGCGCACGCGCATGCGCAAGCGCACGATACACAAGCACAGGCGCAGGCACAGCTGGGCGGGGTGAAGATGCCCCCGTGATGGCTCCTGTGTCCGCCCGCGGCCCATGTAGCCGGTCTCACGGGGACGAATACTGACTCCGTGATTTCTCTGAATCGCCTCTCCTCGCCCCGGAGGATTCGATCCGAGATGCCGTAGTACCTCATAAAGACGTAATGGGGCCAAAAGTAGCCAAATTGCCCCACCGGGAATCCCGTCACCCACCATCCGGGCGGAGCGTACCCACCCCTCTGCTCTCTTTCGTTGAAAACTTGCTCCAATTGAGCGGAGGATTCCTCCACCTGCAAGAGCCACAGAAGATGCCTATCGACAGCTTCCAGTTTCATCTCGGGAGTACCCTGGGCCTTCACCTCGTCCCATAGCTCTGCGATCCGCCGGCGATAGAATTCCTCGGTGTCCCTGCGGCAGTAGGGTTTCATCTTCTCGTTCACGGACACTACCAGATAACGGAAAACCGGCACTAACTTCCCCGGCTCGATTTCTCCGGTTTCTCTGTTAATGGCCTCGACGAAGAGCTTTTCGGCCTCGGACAGGTCCCTTTCATATTCGACGGCGAGCTTTAACGGGTCGGTGGAATAGGCTCGGACGACCCCCCTCTTTATCATGGAGAAAAGAAGGAGAGTCGCCGTTTTCTCGGGGGGTTGGTTAAGAAGAATTGAGGCCTCAACAGGGGACAAATTCTCGTTAACACCCACGCCTTCCATGCTTACCTGTGGCGAACTATATTGTTCTCTCGAAAGACCGAGCACCACAAAGAATATGAACGCCCCGACCATCAGGACTACGAGAACGATCCCGATACCTTGATCGCCGAACCGCGGCGCCCTGTACCCTGGGTATTGATGCACCGGTGCCGTCTTTCCCCCTTCCAGTTGCGAAGGCAGTTTAACACACTTCTCGGGGAAACCAACGATCACCGACACCCGTTCGTCGGGCCTGAGCCCGCGGAAACTCCAGGTCACGACATATGCGCCGGACTCGGTTTGGGCGATCCCATCCCACTTTCTCGAGCCGGTCTTGATCTCCGACTTCTCCACCCCATTCGGGAGTATCACAGCTATGTCCAACGACCCGACCTCCGAGGACCACCATCCGGGGATGTACCGCATGGTCACGTAGTCGTCGTTCTGCGTGTCGGGGAAAACAAATTTAGGTATGGTCGCAGTGACGGTAAAACTCCTGGACGTGCCGGGCTTAATGGTGGGAAATCCGCGAAGGACTACTACGTATTGTCCGTCTGACCTCCTGACAGAGTAGCTCACCGCATTGCCGTCCTGGTCAACCACGGACGAAACCGTCGTTTCGGTGGTGGGGAGTCCTGTCCAAATCTCCGTGCAGGGCTCCGTGGAAGATTTCGAGACTTCGAACTCGAAATACCGGACGAGTTCGACGTCTGCGTTTTCCTTGATAGTGAGCTGGTCCTGCTGTTTGGCGATCCGGTAGATGAACGACGATAACCCCGGAGTCGCCGGGACCAAAAAGATGAACACGGCCAGGGATAATGCCAGTGTAAACGCAGTAAGACGCGCCTTTCCCTCGCCAGTAGTCTTCATGCCGCACACCCCTTAAAGGCGTTTCTTCAGGATCTACCGGACATCCTACGTTTCCGCTTAATCCAACGCTGCTCTACACTCCATTTTACTCGTTCGGAAGCCCGCCGGTCGTTCATGACCCGGACCCCGAGGTCCAATTGGTCAGGTACCGGTCCACCCTTGAGGCCGCCACGCGCTGCGCCAGAGCGAATATCCCTGCCGCCATCAGTAACAGAATTCCGAGGCTCACCCAAAGAGCGCTCGAACCGAGGCACCTGCTAGCCCACTTGAATCCGGGAAGAAGCAACACGAAAGCCATGCCCGCGACCAGGCCCACCGAGCCCAACATGTTCATCAGGAGCTTCCCGGCGTTCTTTCCGCTGCTCTTCGTTTCTCCGAATGCAATCCTCAGGGTGAAATCGGGAAACAGAGAGTCGAGGAGTACCTGGAACGCCGATACCGCGAGCACCATAGTCAGAACCACGAGGAGGCTCAGCCACATAGGATACATGGAGACGCCCCCGACGATCTTCACCCCGAGCACGTACGCCACGGCGAGAACCGCGCCGGCCGCAAACGCGTAGGCCATCTTCGCCCGGAAAACTTCCTTTCCGGTGCACGGCTGGCAAGCTAGAAGCCAGAACCGGGAAGCTTCAAGACTCAGAGATACCCCTCCCATCTGGCCGACGCTTACGGCAGCCATGAAGGCGGGCATCACCAGCATCATGCCTCGCTGTATCGCGAGACGTTCGGCCGTATCCGGCGCATCGCCCTTCACATTTAGAACGAAGAACACCAGCACGACCACACCCACCAGGAGGTTATACCAGGTCATGGGGTCCCTAAACATGAGGGTCAGGTCCTTCTTGAGAAGCGCCCACGAAACCCCTTGCAAACTCCTGCCCAATGGAGGACGGGTGTAACGGGCACCGGGTCTGCTACTGGCCCTGACACCGGCTCTCTTAATTGGAGTGCCCTCTTCCGATGCGCCGGACCACCCTCGCAAGAACTGTTTGCCTGCCACCGCCACCGTCAGCCATGTAAAGCTGAGAGAGGTAAAAGCCAGCGCAAGAGCTCCCGGCAAAGCTTGTACCCCGAACCCGGGGACCAGACCCAAGCTCATGTTCACGAGCCAGGTCGACGGCAGGTACCGAAGCTGCGTGAGAGACATTGAGCCTAACTGCTGGAGACTGTCAAGAACGTTAGCCTCCGCCATTTTCCTCGATGCAATTTGAGAGATCAGGACGACTATGAGGCCGAAAACCGCCCCCGCGGTGATGGTCAGTTGTTTCATTCGCCGGCCGGGTATATATCCCATGACTGCCACCATCATTAAAGACACAGTGGAGCAGGCGAGAAGCGTCGCCAGGGCAACGCCTGCAAGGGCAACCGGATAATAGAAAAGCGGAGCCTGCCGGGCCACTCCGTATGCTACCCAGACCGGCCCTGTAAACATGAGATTTGTTAGCAAGACTTGAACGTACGCGCCGAGAAACTTGGATGCGAAAACGGTTCCAATGGGAATCGGTTGCGACAGGAGGAATGGAAGGTCACCCAACTCATAGAGCATTCTGTATATCATCTGCATCTCGGTGACGAAAATCATCACGAAAGCGAAGATGGCGACCACGTTTAAGAGATTGAAATCCAACACGTTGCGAAGACCCGGGAACGCCTGTAACTGCACCTCGGTAAAGGTGAAGAGCTTTCGGGCGCCGTAAAATATTCCTACGACCATTGCAATACTCAGTGCCCACAACAATGCGGTCAGTATTAATCCCTTGCGACCCGACCTGGACACGGCCAGGGAACCTTTGACGTCACGTTTTATGATGATCCATAACAGCCGGAAATCCATAGGGTGCGCCTCCTCACAGAGATTCCTCGGACTCCAGGTGCTTAATAAGCTCCTTGTACTCTTCGCCCCCGGTCAGCTTCAGGAACAGGTCTTCGAGGGAGATTTCCTGGTCCGTACCGCCAAGCGCTTTGCACCGGAGCTCGTCCACGGTTCCAACGGCTATCAGCTGCCCTTCCTGGATGATCCCGATCCGGTCGCACATCCTCTCGGCGATCTCCAGAATATGGGTGGATAAAAAGACCGTCCCTCCCCTGTCGGCGAATCGTCGCAGGATGTCCTTCACCAACCTCGCACTTCTCGGGTCCAGACCGACGGTGGGTTCGTCGAGGAACATAACTTTGGGCTCCCCCAAAAGAGCCTGGGCGATGCAGACCTTTTGCCTCATCCCGTGGGAGTAGCTTCCCAGCAGGTCGTCAGCGCGCTCCTCGAGACCGAAGAGGGAAAGAAACTCGGAAATGCGGCTCTCGCACTTCGACGGCTCAATCCGCCGTATGTCTCCGACGAACCTAAGAAACTCCCTGGCCGAGAGCTTTTCGTATACATCGGGAGAATCAGGCACATAACCGATTAAGGATTTTGCCTTGACCGGGTACTTGAAGACGTCAACTCCGCATATCTCGGCTGTTCCGGACGTCGGCGAAAGCATCCCCACTAGCATCTTTATGGTAGTCGTCTTACCCGCTCCGTTCGGTCCGAGGAATCCGAACACTTCTCCGGCCTTAACCTCGAGGTTCAGATTCTTTACCGCTTCGTTGCTTCCGTATTTCTTCGACAGCTCAATCGCTCTTATCACGGTATAATCCTCCTGTCTGGGGCGTTTGTTACTAGGCGCACCTAAATTCCCAGTATGGAACCACCACACTCGCGAATCACGAAACGGTCGCGAGGAGGTAACGCATTTGTATCACAATCTTGACTATCTGCTGTTTTAGCCGCCGCGAGTGCGCCCGACCAGGTATTTCTCGGTAAACAACCTCCGGATCTCGGCAACGTCTCCTTCGGGTAAGACTCGAACCCCTCCGAGAATCGTTCCGTAGATCAGGACCATGGCCGCCTTCTCCACCACCTGACAGACGAGGAAGGCTTCGTCGAGGCCGGCACCTACCGCAACGACGCCGTGGTTTGCGAGGAGAACGGCATTCCGGTCCTCAAGAGCTTCTACCGCGTTGGACGCAAGCTCCCCAGTCCCGGGCAGAGCATAGCGAGCAACCCGAACGGGCCCACCGACAATCTGGGCTATCTCCTCGAGGATCGCAGGAATATCCTTGCCGCAAGCAGCTACAGTCGAAGCGAAAACGGAGTGCGTATGGATAACGGCGCCCACTTCCGGCCTAGTTTTATATATCAGCGAGTGCAGCGGCGCCTCCGTGGAGGGTTTCCTTGGACCCGACCATTCACCGGTTTCCAGGTCCACGACGGCCATGTCACCTGGCTCTATCTTGAGGTAATCCATTCCGCTGGGGGTGATGACCATCCGCTGTACGTCCATGCGGGCACTTATATTTCCCCATGTTCCCAGAACCAGCCCGGCCGCCAGAAGCTTTTTCCCCGTGTCGCGGATGAGCTGCCTTATCTCCATTTCATCCATGGCAATCACCTCGCAAGAGGTCCTTAAGTGCGATGTTCCTTCCTCTACGGTGAGATTCCTTCACAAACGCCTTACCAATTCGGTGTGACTCTGTTTTCCTTGAAGCTGCCTTTCAAACCCGGTCGAAACGGCGCCCGGGAACAGCACCTTCCCCTGAACAGTCATTCTCTTCGTGAAACCGTAACCCAGACCTACTTTCACAACGTGCATCTTTCCTCTTAGCCGCCTTTATTCAGCCTCAATTACAGCCCGTATCCCCGACTCCACAGGACACCTCGTTTTCGTCAAAGTTCTTTTCGGGTATTCTCATTCAAGACAGGCATAGTGGAACTGCGTAAGGAGGCGGACGGAATCGCGGTGAGAATAGGACTGGCCCTGCTCGCTTCCGCATTATCCGGTGTACTCGGCACAGCTTCAGGGGGAGCACTTTCGACCCTATTTAACCTTAGGGGAAGAAACGCACTGGGGTTTCTCCTGGCCGGGGCCGGTGGAGTGATGATTAGCATTTCCCTGATGGAACTCGTACCCGAGGCCATACAGGTCGGCGGTAAAGCGTTTTCTGCCGCCGGTCTTGTGGCGGGCGCCCTGGTTCTCTTCGCCCTTGACGTCGTCCTGCCTCATGCGCACTCCGCCCGCGGACATCCCGCCAAAGAGAGGGGCGGACCTCACACCCACAGACCCGGAGGAGGCCAGGGCGGGCGACACCTGCGCGGACCCAGCCACCGAGATCACGGCTATAGCTTTGGCTACCGATATGAATGCGGCGGGCAAAACATCGCCGCACGCCACGGCCTCCGGCGTTCGCGTTTGAAAAAGATGGGGGTTCTCATCGGCCTTGGAATAGCTCTTCACAACGTACCCGAGGGGCTAGCTATTGGAGCAGCTTACGCTCATGAACCTTCATTGGGTCTGGGAGTCGCGCTCCTCATTGCCCTTCAAAACATCCCGGAGGGAACAGCAATGGCAGTCCCGCTCGGGGCCGCCGGAGTGCCAGCCCGAAACGTGCTCGCCCTTACGGCGACTGCAGGTCTCCCCATGGCCCTGGGCGCGTTAGCAGGGGTGCTGCTCGGAAGCATATCCCCGACCATCCTCTCTTTCGCCCTGGGCTTTGCAGCGGGCGCCATGATGTACATCGTCGGGGACGAATTGTTACCGGAAGCTCACGAATATGGGACCGGTCACTATCCTACGCTTGGGCTAGTGGCCGGGTTGTTTGTAGGCGTCGTGGCAGGTCTGCTCACGCCTTGACCGGCGGCCGTCCCGGTTCTGTCGATTACCCTCGGACCGAGAGGGAATGAGACAGCATTTCTCCGTCGTGGGTCAAATTCCCTGCCTGTCACTTACGCCCAGCATACAGCCTCATAGGTCGTACCTCCCTGGAAGAGGAAGGAAAAGGGAGGGGAAAGGGAAAAGGAAACGGACGGACCGGCGGTGAACTGATTCCAGGCCGCGACCGCTGCAAAGGGGGATTGGCGATGCTGGAGGATCTCCGGTTTGGAGTGTACAGGTTTCTCATGCGCGCAAAGGAGCCGGTCGTCCTGCCCGAATTTAAGGGAGGAGTGCTTCGGGGTGCTTTTGGGACCGTGTTCAAAAAGATGGCTTGCTCCAGGTCACGAGGTTTGGACAAGGTTATCAATCTGAACGAAGGGCCATCGACAAGCGGGACGGGATTCGCGAAATTCGACGATGATTTATCCGAAGATACCGACGTCGAAGTGGTCCAGGATACTGGCGGGACGGAACTTCCGAAGGATTCCGCTGGAAAAGAGATCCTTACGCAGGAAAGAAGTTCCGTTCGGCAAGAGAGGCCGTGCCTGCGATGCCCTGTGGCGGTGGGTTGCGTGTATAAAGCGATATTCGAACCCTCCCCTCCTCCCGGTTCGGATCGACTTAAGACCCTCGAGGATATCCCCAGGCCTTTCGTCCTCCGGATTCCCCCCGATCCCAGAAGGATTCTCAATGCTGATGAACTTCTCATATGGGAGGTAGTGCTGATCGGCAACGCCATCGGAGCGCTACCCTACTTCATCGTATCGTTCAAGGAGATCGGAGAGATGGGTTTCGGTTTGTGGCATGACGGCCGTCGTTCGAAAGCTCATCTCGAAGCTGTCCACTCGGTGAACCCGTTCGACGGGGGCGCGTTCCGGATATACTCGGGAAGTACCAACACCGTCGATCTCTCAAGACACATCGAAATCACGGGGGAAGACATCATGGCCGAAGCCAAAAAACTTCCCCGCGATTTCTTGATGGTTGAATTCAAAACGCCGACCCGCATGAAATATCAGAGCAGGTACGTACGAGTGCCAGAATTCCATGTCCTCATAAGGAATCTCCTCCGCCGGCTCTCGACGCTATCCTATTTCTACCAGGGCAAAGAGGTCAACCTCGATTTCCAGGGCCTTATCTCGAAAGCGTCGAAGGTGAGGATAAACGCCTCGGACCTCACCTGGAAACCATGGTTGAGATATTCCGGGCGCTCCAAAACCCGGATGGACTTCGGAGGTTTTATGGGCAAAGTGTGGTACGAGGGCCCGCTCGAGGAATTTCTGCCCCTCTTGGTTTACGGAACCTTATCTAACGTCGGAAAGACAGCCACGTTCGGGTTAGGACAGTATACGTTAGGGAAGTCCCGGAGGCGATGAAACGGGTCGCGGCTGCCCTGCAACTGTCCGAGGGCCGAAACAGTACACGGCTGGCGAAATCAGTTTCGAAAGCGATGACGGGGGTCGGGCGGGAAGCAGCCCGACCTCCGATCCTTGCCATCCTTGATATGCGGTCTGCAAGATTCGCTTGTTTCCTGGGTACAACCCGTTGCCGGGAAGCGGCGGTACGGAGCCCGCCCACCGTCATACCCGGCTGCCATTCTGTTTCTGAAAACTGCCGCCCCTTACATCGTCAGGACCAGCCTGTAAGTCCCACCCGAAGAAGCTCGCCGGAGAGCCTCCTCGGCCTCGTCCAGCGGGTAAACGTCCTCAATGAGGGACCTGGGTTTGACAAGCCGCGCCGAAAGCAACAAAGCCGCCTGCCACAGGTCTTTATAGTTTTTTCCCGACGAGCCGGTGATCCATATCCCTGAGCGATGCACGAAATTTGGATCGATGGTGAGCGGAGTTGCGGGATGAGCTGAAGCGAAGAGCATGATACGACCCTGAGGCCCGACTATCTCGAGTGCATCTTCGTTTGCTTTTCCGTTTCCGATCGCTACTATGACCACGTCGGCACCACGACCGTCGTTCAGCTGCCTTACCTGTTCCCCCGCTGGTGCTGCCGCAGGGTCGATTACGGCATACGCCCCCAGTTCGAGGGCTTTCTGTCTCCTGAACGGGTCTATTTCACTCACGATGACCTTGGCACCCCTGAGCTGAGACACCATAACGTTCAACAGTCCCATCGTGCCGGCCCCGATGACGACAACGGTTTCGCCAAGCTGAATATCGAGTTTGTTTGCGCTTTGGACCACGCATGAAAGGGGCTCGGCAAAGGCAGCTTCCTCAAACGAAAGGTCGCTGGCGACCTTTACGGCCCGGTCCGAGCGTACTACCGAGTATTCCGCCATACCGAATATCCCGGTGATCCCGGCCACCTGCGGGAGATCGTGACGGCGGGAGCAGGCCACGTCGTGCCCCGTGGCGCAGTAATAGCACTGCCCGCAAAACATACCCGCACCAAGTACCACGTGGTCCCCGGCCTTCAACGACGTGTTGCAGTCCTCGCCGACCTTTTCGACCACCCCCGACACTTCATGCCCCCAGCAGCCGGGGTAGGGTAGCTTCAAAATGCCCTTGAATACCCGTTGCTCCATGGTACAAATTGCGCATGCGTGTTGCCTGATCAGGATTTCGCCGCGACCCGGCTCCGGTACCGGGAGTTCCCGGATTTCCACTTTCTCCGGAGCAACGGTCACCGCAGCTTTCATCGTCTTTTTCATTATTCCTTACGCCTTCCTTTCATTTTCGCCAGAGTTTCTTTCCTACCAGCGAGGATTTGCGCAACGTCAGCGATGCCCAGGGCGACAAGCTTCCTCTCGTCCGGTATCCCTTCAGAATCCATCTCACGGAGCCGGTAGTACTCTCGGAGGGAGCGTTCGAAATCGTATCCAGGGATCGCGTCGAGGATCCTTCTGGGTAGGCGGTCTTCATCCGGCGACAAGCCGCACAATAAGTTGTAAACGCGTTTCACGTACCAGGTCCTTTCACCGACCTGCCACAGGTCCTCCCAGGACCATGTCCTGCCGGTAGCCGCGCTGACGATGGCGGCAAAGGACTCGGGCGGAACGTACATCATGACGTAATTGCACATCACCGCCGAGCTCACCGCACCCGCCTGATTTTGGGAATAGACGAGGCCCTCTTCGGGACTGGATACCCCGGGATATCGCGATGAGGCGGAACCCTGAAGGTGACAAGCTCCTCTCGGGTTGGTCGCATAGGCGAGGGCACCACCGCCTTTTGAAGCCTTCGGATGGTGCATCGGAGCCTCAAGACCTTTAGAGTGCATGGCGAACTCCTCGGCGCCACGTCCGATTAGCTTGGCAGCTCGCTTCACTCCCATCCCAAGGATCTCACCGAGCCCTCTCTTGAAGGCCATGTCCTCCACCAGTCTTACTACGGTCTCCGGATCACCCCAGGTTAAAGCGGGGGATGTACCGTCAGCTCCGGGATACCCGGCCCAGTCGCCGCTGAGGAGGCCTTTTTCCTTGCACTCCATGGCGAAAGCTATGGCGCTGCCCGTGCTTATGGTGTCGAGCCCCAGCCTGTTGCACAGGTCGTTGGCATAGCACAAAGCTTCGGGGTCGGCGAGAAGCGTCATCGGACCGAGGGCGGCGGCGCTTTCGTACTCAGGCGCGGGAACCTGCCCCGTGGTCCTGAAAGTCCCCGAATCGATGCGAATGGTTCTTTTGCAAGCGATTGGGCAAGCAAAGCAAGTCCCGGGCTTCACCGGGTAGTTTTTGGCCAGTTGTATCCCGCTAATCTTCCCGGCGAGATCGAGAAGGTCGTCCCGGCGCCAGTTTTGCATCGGGACATCCCTCATTCGGGCGGCCAGTTCCATGCCGCCGTTGGTGCCGTATGTGTGGATGAGATCGATGAAACCGTTTTCTTTTGATCTAAATCTCGATCGAAAGGCCTCCAGCTCTCTGGCAAGGAGGTCCGGAAAACGTGGTTCGATCTTCCTCGTCCCTCTGACGACAATGGCCTTGAGCCTCTTTGAGCCCATGAGAGCTCCCAAACCGGTCCTGGCTGCGACGTGCCCTCTTCCGTGGACTATCGACGCGACCGGAACCTGGTTTTCTCCGGCAGGACCGATACAGACCACCTGAGAGCCCTTGCCTGCCGCGTCTTTAAGAGCTTCTTCCGTTTCAAAGGTATCCATGCCCCAAAGTTCGGGACACTCCCTGATCTCCGCGACCCCATCCCGGACCACCAGGAACACGGGAGTCCGGGAAGCCCCGCGAACAACCACTCCGTCGAAACCGGAAAACCTCAATTCTGCACCCCAGAAACCTCCCGCGCTCGACTCACCCCAGAGGCCGGTCAAGGGGGAACGCCCCGATACCTCGAATCTCCCGGCTCCGGGAAATCTGAGGCCGGTTACGGGACCGGTCATGAATGCGAGGGGGCTCTTGGGCGAGAGGGGATCTTCCTCGGGAGAAAGCTCATCCAAAAGCATCCTGGCGGCGTACCCCGCGCCACCGAGGAACTTCTCTCGCCATTCTTCCCTGGGTTCCTCCGCGCGAATCTCTCGCGTCGTGAGATCGACAACCAGGATCTTTCCCCACGCCTCTGCTTCGCTTGTCATGATCCTCACCTTCCCGCAACCGGCCTGGAACCGAACGAAGGAAGAGTCTAGAGCTGCTTAAGGGCCGAATCCACCGAGCTTCCCCCGTGGACGATCTCCGCTATTGCCGCAACTATCCTGTCGGGATGTTCGTGCTGCCACAAATTCCGGCCCATGCATACGCCGGCCGCCCCACCTTCCAGAGCGCCGCTCACGGTCTCAAGAAGAGCTTTATCGCTGTCCATTTTGGGCCCGCCGAGCACGAGGATGGGGACGTAACAGGTACGCGCCACCTTCTCCATTCCCCACGGGGAACCCGGGTAACTCGTCTTGATGAAGTCTGCTCCCAGCTCCGCTGCTACACGGCAAGCTACCGCTACGGCATCCTCGGGGGCCATCGACTTCGCTTTTTCTCCCCTTGGAAGCGCTTCGACGAGGAAGGGAACCTGGAGTTTCTGGCATTCTTCGCTTAAGGAAGCGACGTAACTCCAGTGACCGTATTCATCCGGTGCGCCCGCGAATCCCATGCTGCACACCGCATCGGCCCCAAGAGTCAACGCCATCGAGGGTCCGAACAGCTTGCCGAACCCTCCTCCGCTCCCCAGAGCGGTACTGCCGCCATCGACGCGAAGGATCACCCCGGCGCGACCAAACTGCGAGCCGTACCGGGTGATGACTCCCGGCGTCGTCATGATGGCATCGACACCGCCCTTAACTAGCTTCTCTATGGCGTCGCCCGGGTTCTCGATCCCCGGGAGAGGTCCCATCCCGGAAGCGTGATCCAGGGCCACCACCACAGCCCGCCCGTCCTCCCTGAAGATCTTGTTCAACCGCAACGTCTTGCCGCCAACCATGAACCCCATACTCTCCCTTCGTAAGGTTTTCGAAACCGCCTACGCCAGGAATCCAAAATACGCGCCGAGCACCGCAAAAGCCATCAACGCCAGGGTGATCCACAGTGCGGAAACACCCTTCTTCAGCAGCCAGTAGATGACGAAGACCAGCGCGAGCTCGGGAAGCTTCGGCATGAACCCGTCCAAAATCTTCTGCAGTTCGATAACCTGGCCTCCTGCGGTATAAGACACTTTGAACGCGACCTTGGAGAGCTTGGCCACCATGGTGCCGGCGACGACGAGGCCCGTTATTTTCGCTCCTTCGGCAATCCTGTCGATGAGACCGCCCGCCCGCAGCTGGGTAAGGACATTAACACCGAGCCTGTAACCGTAATCCAGTAGATACCAGATAGCCCCTGCGTACATCAGCAGGAGAAGAACGATGGAAAGCCACAGGCCGAAGGAGTTCCCCGCCTGCACCATAGCAGAACCGAGCGCCAATATTATCGGGGCCAGGGTGGCGTGGAAAATCGAATCACCTATTCCCGCGAGGGGCCCCATCGTGGCTACCTTGATGCTCTGTACGGTTTCTGCTGTAACCCGCTGCGGATCTTCCGCATGCTCCTCCTCCAAGGCTACGACCATTCCGGGGATTACTGCGCCGGCGTGAACATTCGTGTTCCAGAACGTCATATGCCTGGACAACGCCTCAGCTCTGTCCTTCCTGTCCGGGTAAAGCCTTCTGATGACCGGAACCATCTGATAGGCAAAGCCCCATCCCCCGAGAACGTCCCAGGAGGCCACGTTGAACCAGCAGGTGTTCCGCCACCAGAGAGAGACCCTCTCCGAAAGGGAAAGCTGCCTCCCACCAGAACCACCCACCTGGGCGCCGGCGGACTCCAGCACCATCTCCTCCCCAGCCTCACGCCCCTTCAGGGTCTCGACGAATATGGCCAGGCAAACGGCAATTGCCGCCATGGCCAGAGGAGGAACGTTAGCGAGAGTGCCTACGATGAAACCGGCGATGAAAAGCACAGTGAGGCTACCGGGGACCATGGTATAAAGAAGCAGCGCAAACCCGAGAAGCGGCAAGATACCTCCCAGTTTGCCCAGCCCCGCAGTGAGCCACGCCGGAAAGGCCTGAACCACTTTCTGAACAAGCCCCGTTCCGAAATAGACGCCCAGGAAGGCCGGAGTGCAGTTGATGAGCACCATCAGCGGCTGGAGAAGGGCGTTTGTAAACTCGACTTTCTTTATATCCCCGTCCGCCGCGGCCTTCGCGCCAATTTGATAGAAGAAGGAGTTCCATGTCAGACACGCCATCATTAGCATCTGGGAAAGCACGGCCACCGGCAAAACAAAGGCGACCGCCTCACCCACGCTGGCCCCAGCCCGGCTTACGAAGACTACGCCCAGCGCCGTGGCGACCAGCGGGTTTGGCGGAATGGAGGCGCCCACCACGAAAACGCCCAGGAACATGAGCTGAACGACGGCGCCAACCTCGAGCCCGGTTTTGAAGTCCCCTATCAAGAGGCCCGTAAGGGCGCCGACGATGAGCGGTCGCTGCATGATGTTCCTAATGTTGTGTATGATCCCGAGGATGATGCCTTCGGCGGTGGACTCCTTTTGCCTGGAAGCTATAAGGAGCTGAATCGGCCAGCCGCTTAGCAGGTACCATCCGCCTGTAGTTAAAAACGCCGCAATCGCAGGCCACAACATCCTTCATTTTCCCTCCCATTTCCCTTTGATGAGTTCCATGACGTCCACCGGCCGGTCCTGAGGGACCACCCGGATCTCGCATTTCACCCCGTTGGCATCGAGTGCCCTGAAAGCTTCGATATCCTCTTCCCCCACCGAGACGGACTTGAAGATCTGCTTGCGTCCCTTGGCCCCTTGCATGTTTCCGATGCCACCGATGTTGCCCACGTTGATCGCGGCGACGGAAACCCCGCTTTTCACTAATTCCAGGGCCTCTTTAGGCGACGTACATAACACCATGACTTTCTCGTTGGGAGAAGAGAGGGGACCCTTTAGAAGCTCGCTCGCTCGCGCGAGATCTGCCACCTCCGTGACTACTCCCTTAGGAGCGGCCAGCTTGACCACCATCTTCCTGAGCTCGTCTTTTGCCACATCATCGCTGGCGATCAGGATTCGCCGCGCCCCACACGACGAAAGCCAGGCCGTGGTCACCTGCCCGTGAATCAGCCTGTCATCGATCCTGAGCAAAGCTAGCGCCAATGCCATCCCCCCCGAGAGTGCTCCATCCAAGACCGGATTTCTCGAGATGTTCGCTTCACCCCCCCACACTCCCGACACCGAAAACGGAACTGCCGGTGGAATCCTCGCTGACGTTCCGCTGAACCGCCTTAGACTCCCGCGGTGCCGGAGTCGTAGGTCCTCTCGTGTCCCGGCGCAGTCACCTCCCGAACCCCAGAACGCACAGGCCGTCGGCACCTCAACAGTGCTCTGTCCCTGGGCGTACAGAGGAACTGTAGAACCTGCACATCTGTGCATGCCATTTGTGCACAATAAGCTTTCGACGCAACTCGTCAAAATCCTTCTCAGTGAAGGGAATTTCGGCAATTGTAGCGAACGACATTGTGAAAACATGTGCACGGAATGATAACGTCACGAAAGGAAGGTGCGTTGATGAAGCAGCCACAACCAAGACCTGCCTTCACAAAGGATGAGATAGCCCTCATGGTGGCGGTGGCGGAGCTGTACCATACTCATCACAAGACGCAACAGGAAATCGCGCGCACCTTGGGCACCTCCAGGTCAAAGGTGTCCCGACTCCTGTCCAAGGCCGAAAAGGCAGGCATCGTTGAGGTGACGGTCAGAAACCCGTACTCCAAAGCCGACAGCCTTTCCCAAGACCTCGCCCGCGTTTTCGGACTGGAAAAGGCCGTTGTAGTGCCGATGATCGCCGACAATCAAGAAGTCATCGCCCCGGTGCTGGGACGGGCGGCAGCTCAGTACATTTTGTCCCGTATGCCCAGGTCTACCGTGGTAGGCGTAGGAAGAGGCAGGTCAGTGAATGCGACGGTCGAACAGCTCGCCCGCAACGTTCAGCTTTCGCCGGTCGCAGTTCCCTTGGCAGGGGGAATGGGAGCGCAGGATATGGCTTTCCCGGCTTCTGAGAACGCACGGCGGTTGGCCGAGTATCTCGGCGGCTTGTGCACCTTCATCTATGCGCCAGCCCTGGTCCGAAACAAACGCATCAAGGAGTCGATACTTTCGGAAGACCAATCCAGAGAGGCCGTGCAGCTCTGGAACAAGCTGGACTGGGTCCTTACGGGAATCGGGACCATCCCCCCCTCTCATGGAGGTCCAGACAAATGGTTCCAGAAAGTCCTGGACAACTTCGTGAGAGAGATGAACGAGGTTCCCGTGGCCGACCTTTGCTCCTGGTTTATCCTCGGGGACGGCAGAATTCCCGTCACGTCTCGGGCGTCGTGTCTTATCGGCGCCACTCCGGAGCAGATAAGGCGGGCGTCGGTTCGGCTGGCGGTGGCCGGCGGACTGCGGAAAGTCGAAGCCATACTGGGTGCCCTGCGCACAGGACTGATAACGGTCCTCGTAACAGACGAAAGGACCGCCGAAGCCGTCCTATCGTTGAACGAGAAGGATCACAAAAGGGAAAGCACGGACAAGATGAGCGAGTCCGCTCCGGGTTCCACCTAAGAAAGGTCATGAGAGCCTCCCGACCGCTTCGTCGGACCTAGCTGCGAGAAGCAAAAAGCTTGGCGGATGCTCGCGGGTTGCCGACGGGCGGAAGGTCGACGCATCCTCGGAAACCTCGTTCAGATGATTATGCAGATGAGCCCACCGGAACCTTCGTTGACTACCTTGCCCAGGGCTTCCTGTATCTTCTGTTTGGCGTTTTCGGGCATCCGCTCGATCTTTGCGGATATCCCTTCCTTAACGACTTCATGGAGAGGCTTTCCAAAGATATCCGTTGACCAGATCTTGCCCGGATTGTCTTCGAACTTCTCCATGAGGTAGTTGACGAGCTCCTCGCCCTGCTCCTCCGAACCTATAAGGGGGCTCACCGACGTCTCCACTTCCGTTTTGATGATATGAATAGCCGGTGCTCTCGCTCTGAGCCTGACGCCGTAGTTCCGACCCTGCTTGATAACTTCGGGTTCGTCGAAGATCATATCGGTGATGAGCGGCTCGACGACCCCATATCCGGTTTCCTCAGCTTCTTTCAATGCGAGCGACATCTTTTCAAAGGTCTTTCTGGTTTCGGCGTAGTCCTGGAGCATCGTTATGAGATCCGCCTTGTCAGCTATGTCCATGCCCGCTCTCTCGCTGAGTACTCTAAGGAAAGACTCATCGGTAGCTTCCATCTTAATGAAGGCGTTCCCCTGCCCCATGTCTACCCTCTCTACGGCGACGCCGGCTGCATATTCCCAGCTCCGAAGGTCTTCGACGCATCTGTCGATGTCCCGGACTCTCTTCACCGACTCCACGGCTTGCCGGATCTTGTTCTCCGCGGCTGACCTCAACCAGTGGTGAGCTTCGAGCACCTGTATCCACCTGGGGATCGACACCGTAACCTGTTTCACCGGGAATTCGTAGAGAACTTGCTCCATGATGAGAACGATATCTTCGTGGTTCAGCTCCAGGCAGTTCACCGGTATTACCGGTACTCCGTATTCCCCTTCCATCTCGGACGCCAGTTCCGACGTGACTTCGGAGTAAGGGTCCTTCGAATTCAGCACTATTACGAAGGGTTTTCCGATTTCCGCGAGCTCTTTGACCGCGCGACGCTCCGGCTCAACGTAGTTGGCCCTAGGGATATCCACGATACTGCCGTCGGTCGTCACGATGATTCCGATCGTAGAGTGGTCTTCTATGACCTTCCGGGTACCTACGTCGGCAGCTTCCTGGAACGGTATGGGTTCTTCGAACCACGGAGTTCTCACCATCCGCGGGCCCCTCTCGTCCTCGTAGCCCTGAGCACCCACCACCGGGTAACCGGTGCAATCGATCATCCTCACCCTCAAGCTGAGATTGTCCTTCAGGTCTATGGCCACGCCCTCATCCGGAACGAACTTGGGCTCCACCGTCATGATGGTTTTTCCTCCACCGGCCTGAGGCAACGCATCCCGCGTCCTTTGTCTGTCGTATTCTCCGGTTATGTTGGGCAGTACGAAAACCTTCATGAACTCCCGGATAAATGTGGATTTACCCGTCCGCATGGGTCCGACAACGCCGATGTATATGTCCCCGCGGGTGCGCTCGGCAATATCCCTGAATATATCGAATTTCTCCACCGCGCTCTCCCTCCTTGCAGGTCTATGTAATCTATATGCCAAGCTCCGCGGGAAATTACCGGAATACATCACGCGCAGCCCGTGGTTTGCTGCGGGTAGCTTTCAACCGGGATAACTTTCAATTGGGGTGAGTTTGAATTAGGGTAAGTTTCAACCGGGGTAACTTTCAACTCAAACGCGCCACGGAGAAACCGAAAACTCCGACTCCTCTCTCTTCTCCCTGGCCATAATGAGGAAAACGCCGTCCCTGACCGGAAGGCCCTGGTAAAGGATGCTGTACAGTACGTCATTGATGGGCATGCGCACGCCGTACTTTTGAGAGAGAGCCTTCGCAGCTTTGACCGTCTCCACCCCCTCCACGGTGTAGCTGGTCCTTCGCAAAAACTCCTCCAGACGCTCGCCCTTTCCCACGGCGATGCCTGCCTGGCGGTTTCTTGAGAGATCCGAGGTGGCGGTGAGAACGACATCGCCGAGGCCGGAGAGTCCCGCAAAGGTCAAGGGATCAGCCCCGAGGGCCACTCCCAGGCGGGTGATCTCGGCGATGCCCCTGGAGATGATGCCCGCTTGGGCGTTGTGGCCGAGCTCCATTCCCTCCACCATGCCACAGGCAAGCGCAATTATGTTTTTAAGGGCTCCACCGAGTTCCACTCCTTTGACGTCCCAGTGGGTATATACCCGGAAATACGGAGTCATGAAGGCTTCCTGAGCTTTTTCGGCACACTCCCTGCGCTCGGCAGCGACGACGGTGGCTGCAGGCAGCTTTCGCGCTACTTCGATGGCGAAATTTGGACCGGATAACACGACAATATGATTCCTAAGGTCGGGTCGTTTTTTAGACCATAACGCAGACGGTCTTTCCAAAGTCGCACCGTCAAACCCCTTTGTGGCCGTTACGAGGAGAGCATCCCGGGGAATCAGCCCTCCCAGGTCCTCCACCACCGTATGGAGCGCCTTGGATGGGATAGCTGAGACGATCACATCGGCGCCTGCCAGCGCGGCAGAGGCGTCGCCCGTGAATTCCACGTTTTCCGGGACCAGGATACCCGGTAGCCGGGGTGATGAACGGTTTTCCGAGGCCTCCCGGGCGGTTTTTTCATTTCTAGCCCACAGAAGGACGGAAAACCCCCGGTCGGCCAGGACGATCCCCAGCGCTGTACCCCAGGCTCCTGCTCCCAGAACACAAGCTTTTCTCACGATGTGCCTCTCCCTATCCGGTTACTTTTGAAGACTCGGTCTTTTCTCACTTGCTGCGCTTACCGGCTGAATTTCCGAGCTTGCGTTCAGTACCTGAAATGAGTCTCCTTATATTGTCCTTGTGTCTTACGGTAATGAGAATACAAAACACGGCGATGGCGATTCTGTCGAATGAATCATATCGAAAGGAAAACAGGGTCGCTCCAAAGGCTGCCCAGGAAGCTATAAGACTTCCCAGAGAAACGTACCTGGATATTAGCACCGTGAGAGCGAAGACGGCGGTGGCGAACAAAGCGAGGCCGGGATACAGCGCCACGAGCACTCCAAAGCTCGCCGCGACGCCTTTGCCCCCCTTGAACCGGAGAAAGATGGGCCAGTTGTGGCCGGCCACCGCCAAAAGTCCCGTGAGGAGACCACCCATCCTGCCCCACGGAAGGTAAACCAGGCCGAGACAAGCTCCGAAAGCTCCTTTTGACGCGTCCAACACCAGGACCAGGGCACCCCAAGACGGCCCCAACACCCGCATGACGTTGGTGGCCCCTATGTTTCCGCTGCCCCGTAGTCTTATGTCCTCCACCCCGCGGAACCTCGCCACGAGATAACCGAAGGGTAAAGCTCCCGCTAGATACGCAAGAAAACACACCCCTGCAATTGACAGAAAGCCTCCGGCCGGACAAACCCGGGGTAGAGCCGGCATCTCCAAACCGATCACCTCTGTTCAAAAACGATGGGACTTCCCTCGAATCCGAAAGAACCCCGGAACCTGCCTTCGAGGTAGCGCAGGTAGGACTCGGGGATTCTCCCATCTCCTCTTGTAAAGAGAACCACCCTAGGAGGTCTCACGTCAACCTGAGTTCCGTAAAGTATCTTCACCTTCCGCGGGGGAGGCATGATCTCGCAAGCTTCGCGAAGGACGTCGTTAATCAGGGAGGTTTCGATCCTCCGCGAATATGCGCGGTAGGCAGCTCTCACCGCCGGCAATACGTCCCCCACACCTTCGCCCGTGAGACAGGAGACGAACAGCACCCTGGAATAGGCTATGGGATAAAGCACGCTCCTCACCACTTCGGAGAACTTCTTTCTGGAAGCTCCCGCCAGGATACCAAGATCCACTTTGTTCACCACTATCACGGAAGCTTTTTGCGACCTCAGAACGTACCCGGCGATCCTCCTGTCCTGGGAGACGGGCATCTCGTTGGCGGACACCATCACCACGACACAATCAGACTTCTTGACCGCCGCCAGGGATCTCCACACGGAAAGCTTCTCGAGGTCCTTTTCCACCCTTGCGGGTCTTCTCAAACCGGCCGTGTCTATCAACACGTAGGGTTCTCCATCGTACAAAAGAGGCGTATCCACGGCATCTACGGTGGTACCCGGCACCGGCGCCACCGTCATGCGCTCCTGACCCAGGAGGGCGTTCACCAGGGACGACTTTCCGACGTTGGGCTTTCCAATTATCGCCACTCGCACCACGTCTTCCGCAGATGCCTTTTCGAGGGAAGGCGTCCCCACATCCTGTACGATCCGGTCCATGAGTTCCGCGACGCCCAAACCGTGAAGGGCGGACACCGGAAACACCTCGGAAAACCCAAGCGCGTAGAATTCAAGCGCTCTCTCCTCGTGCCGGGGAACGTCGCACTTATTTACCGCCACCAGTACGCTTTTCCCGGATTCCCGAAGAATCTGGGCGACATCCTGGTCCACCGGAGTAACCCCTTGAGAGCCGTCAGCGACGAATATGAGCTCATCGGCCTCGGCTATGGCCGCCTTGACCTGTTTGGAGATGGCCGCTGTAAGATCGTCCTCCGCACACGGCAGAAGTCCGCCTGTATCCACCAGGCGGAACTTCTTGCCCGTCCACTCGACCTCGGCATAAAGCCTGTCTCTGGTGACACCCGTCTCCGAATGGACTATGGACCGGTTTGACCGGGCCATCCGGTTAAAGAGAGCTGATTTCCCTACGTTGGGTCTGCCGACTATGGCGACGGTCTTAAGAGCCATCCTCAGCACCTCCCGCCCTCAAGGAAATCCAGGAGCGCGGAAGCCTCCGCCTTCAGAATGAATACCTTCACGCCGATGAGGTTTTCGAGGTCCTCTACGGTGAGGCCGTCCAAAAACAGGTTCTCGCCTTCTTTAAGACATACGTCGGGAAGAAGGATTCCTTTGGTCCTCAAGAGATCAATCTCGCCCCTCCGCGCCAGGGACAGTATGGCAACAGCCACATCCTGCCCGGTCAAAAGCCCCGTAGCTCCGGCTTCCGGCCCGAAAAACTCGTTGGCGACCTCCACCACTTTTACTGTCCGCTCTTCCGGGTCAACGTGCTTCTGGATCACATCGCGGATTTCCTTCGAAGCCATCCTTCCGGTGACTACCAGGAATTCCGGCGAATATGGGCGCTGTCCGTCGACAGCAGGTTGTGGACGGCATTCGATGCGCGCACCAGAGCCCGGCCCGTCGTTCAAGGTACTCAGCCTGCCCCGAGCCCGCCGGTTTCTCGCCCAAATCCGGGCGCTTCGCTGGAAGTCAGCTATGAGGCCGATGCCGTTTTCGTACTGGGGAAATTCCCTGTACCATCCCGCTTGAGGCACCGGTTCACCAGCTGTCAGGTAGAACTCGTCCGCCGCCCACACGAAGGGGTATTTCGCCTTTTTCATACAACCCCGCGCGAAATTCGAGACCTGAGCGAGTACCTGACGTGACCATTCCGGGTCGCGCGGCGGTGAAGGAGGGTGTTTCCTCCATCTCGTATAGACCGCCGGCACGACGCCGCAAGACGCAACACCAGGCCACCGGCGAAACAGCCCTTCGAGGGTCTCATCGAGGACCTTGCCGTCGTTCCAACCGCGTACCAGGACGACCTGGGCGTGGACCGTTATACCCGCTTCCACCAGGCGATCGATATCTTCGTTAATACGACCGGCCCTTGGATTCCCCATGAGCTTGGCGCGGACGTCCGGGGCCAGAGCGTGCACGGAAACCCTTAACGGCGACATCCTGTGTGTTTCAATCCTCCGCCAATCGCTCTCCTGGAGGTTGGTGAGAGTTATGAAGTTACCCCATAACATGGAAAGGCGGTAATCATCATCGCGCAGGTACAAAGAGGGCCTGAGACCAGGGGGAAGCTGCCGTAGAAAACAAAAAACGCAATGGTTCTGACACGTCTTTATCCCATCGAACAGAAGTTCGGAGAACTCGATACCGGGTCCTGCACTTTCCCCCATATCGAGAAGGGCCCGCCTCATATGGCCTTCCCGCGTCCGGAACTGGAGCTCGCAGGGCCCACCGGATGCGAGAAAGAGGAAATGCAGCTGGTCCAGGGGCCTTTCTCCGTTTACCTCAAGGATGAGGTCACCCTGTCTTATCCCGGCCAGGTCCGCAGGACTTCCACGCAGAACTCGTTTCACTTCTGCACCGCACCACATCCCCTGCATCCAGCCACAATACCTCCCCGTTTGACTGCCCTTCATTATCCCGCCACTTTCGTTCCAAATCAAGGGAGGTTTCGACCACCGCCTCCACCAGCTCGAGGCGACGGTAAAGTGACCGCGCGACGAGACACCTGCCCGCTTTAACCATCCCCACCCTCCGGGAAAGAAAGCCCCCGATTCTCGACTGCACGTCCAAAACGGCGCGAACATTAAAGAAAATGGCTCTAGCCTGGGGAAACTTTTGAGAAATCTTCCTCGCAAGAGCCATCTCCAGCTCCTTTCCAGCGACCCCGGTACCGAGGGCGTATACGTGACCGCCGAATCCATCGGTTCCCAGGAGAACAGGATTTCCGATCTCACCGGTTAACCGGCGATCGAAGAAGGGGAGATCGGAGATACTCTGGTATGTCGAAGGGCGCCGCCCTAGGTGGCACCATCCCGCGACGACAGAAGCGTGCGTACCGGCATAGCAGCAATAGAATATCCGGGGTTCGCGGGGAGCCCTTTCCCGGAAAAGCTCTTCGATGGCAGCGAGGGCTCTCTTTGAAACCGGGTCGTCCAATCGAGATTCAGTGTTTGACCACAATCAGCATCCCGTCTCCGAGATCGTGCACTTGACCTTGAAGGATCCTGGAAAGGACCATAGCTACATGCTGCCGCCTGGACTCATCTGCGACCACGAAGGTCGGCGCACCCGAAGCTTTTTTCGAGTCATCTGTGATGATCGCCAGCACCGTCTTTTGAATCGTCACTTCCACCTATGTATCAGCTCCGCTCTCGTCCTGTGTTAGCTCTTCATTCGTCCTGCACCAACCCTTTGGTCCTGGCCGAGCCTTTCGTCCCGTATCAGTCCTTGGTCCTGTACCAGCCGTCCTTCCTGTCTCAAGCTTTCGTTCTGCGCAGGCTCCTGTTTACCGCCATTTGTCAGCACTGCTTTCTGTCACTAACCGTCTCAGTCCATGGCGTACCGCCCGGCCAAGGTCTTGGAACCTCTCCCTCGAGCCGATTCGAGGACCGGCACTCGCTTTATCACCGCCAGCATCGGTTCCTCGTCCTTCTCCGCCGGCATGAAGAACAGCCCGGCCCTGCCCGTTTCCAGGTCTCTCCTTATGACCGGTGAGAACTCTGGCGTGTCGAGGTCCTTCCTTATTCCCAGGATAGCTTGAAGGTCGTGAATGATGGCCTGCCTTTGCCCGAGATTGCCCAGGGTGTCGCGGGCATCCTCGTCCCGGGGGATCAGGATCGCTCCAAGGCCCTTTTCCTCGATGGCGCGCCTGGATTCCTCAAGCCCGACGTTCATGATGAAAATGTCTCCCACATATAGATCCGGACCGCGGAAGCTCGGCGAGGCCCGCTTCACTTCCACGATGTCTCCGATGCGCCGCTTGCGTATGAAGAGCGCGGAGAACCCGAAAGCCAGTGCGCCCAGGACAAGGCCCCCGAGTACCGAAACGGCCTCAACGCCTATGGACGTCGCGGTAGACACGAAGATCACCACGTAGTACCTGGCCTCGAAGGTTTTCGCCATGTCTTCGATGTAGTCGGCGCCCCTGGGAACGAGCTCGTTATCCTCCAGGGCCTTCAGGGACTTCCGCTCCATGTCCCGGATTCCCCGAAACTGTTGGGCGACGAGGACGAGGAACGTCACGGCGGTCCATTCCTTCTCGAGCAGGGCCGGAACCGCCACCGCGCCGACCAGCGCCGCGATACCTCCGAGAAAGAGGTGGGATGCGTACCCGTGGGGGTAGGTCGGATACTGACGGTAATCCGACCTGAGCATCCCCACCCTGGCAAGCATCCCCAAAAGAAATCCGAGGGCGATCGCCGGTCCGTGAGAGAAGGGCATGCCGGACCCGAGCTCCTTCAGCAATTCGGTCACGAACCCTCCCCTTCCCCTCCACGGCCTCCCCGGATTTTGACACCTCCCGTTCCGAACCACCCGAGGATCTTGGCCTTCATCTCCTCCCAGCTGCCGGTCGATACCCAGAGGTAGATGAAGACGCCAGCGACCACCACTCCGACGAGCCATGCGATGGTCCGGCCAGCTCCTCCCGACTCGCGCCCCGCAGCCGGTCCAGTGGCGCTGAGAACGCTGGGAACCACCTCAGCTATGAGTCTTGCCCCGCGCTCCGCCGCATCCCGAGGCGTCTTTTCGGTTCCGACCTCCAAAAGCAGGGAGCGCTCGAAGAGGTCCTGGTTGAAGTCGGCTTTCCCCATTAAGATCCCTTTGATGAGTCCGGGATACTTCGAGTTGACGGCTTCTTTCAATCTCCTGGCGAATTCGAGGTTGGCCTGCATCTTGGGGTTCTGCCTTCCCACTACTATCATAGCTCTGGCCACTATCTCCCCACGTTTCTCCGTGAGATATGGTTCAGGTGGCCCGGCGTCCCTGTGTACGTCGAACATGGCAAGAGGGCGCTCTATTCTGAGGAGTCGTTGAGCTGTTCTGCGAGATCTGTCATAAGCTCGGGCGTCGTGGGGATCGTGAGACGTCGTGTCATGTCGCGGGACAAGGCCGGTTCTCCTGAGGGCATCCGCCAAACTCGAGCCCACCTTCATAATCCCGCCGGAGCCAGGAATAGCATCTGTTCCGTCCCCGGGAATGTACGACTCATCGGAATGGGTGTGATAGATGGCAACCTTGCCGGTGGTCACCGGAGCAGCTGCGATACCGATATCGGGAAGCGCTTCCATCTTCCCTTGAGACACAGCTGTAGCGGTGTCTCCCTCTACCCGCTGGATGACCCAGCGAACGTCATTTTCGTCGATGTACTCGTCGCCCTCGAACAAATGGTGTCCCGTGTAGAACAGGATGTTTCCATCGGGATCCTTTACGGTAAAATGCCCGTCATCTCTTTCCCAGGCGCCGGTGGGCGAATCAGAGGCGGACTTCCCCTGAGTCCAGATGGCAGTTACATAAGTGATGATATAGTGACCAAACCCCACCAGACCCAGAATGACCAGGATAGCTACTACACCCCAGAGCACTCTAACGTTCCTTTTCATCTTCCGCACCCCCCCGGCCCTTGAGCAGTCTTTCCCTGGTTTCTCCCACCAGCTCTACAAACAGCACCGCGAGTACGGATGCGATCACGGTGGCGTCGAAGGCGCCGGCCCCTCCGAAGGCGACCGCGCCCGGATAGCGCTTTATCCCCAGCTCAATCCAGTGCAGGATGTCAGAGAGAATGTAACCCCCGAGTCCCCCGACAAAGGCCGTCCGTCTCGAACGACCCGATACAGCTGCCACGATCCCCGCCGCCAGACCGTAGATGAGTACCGGGCTCATCCTCATCCATTGCTCCTCAGGGCTCAAAACTTTGCCGAGACCCCATATGACGAGACCGGTGACGATGAAGGCGACGACGGCCCTTACTTGCTCATCTCGCCTGTCCGCCGTGGCGATTAGCCATATAGCCACCGCCAGGGGGATAATCGCCCCTCCGACGTTGACCGTGACCGTCACGGGTGCGCGAAGCAGTGTAAACTCGAGATAGCTTCCGGCCGCCATCGCGAGAATGATGACCAGCGCAGCTCTGTCATTCAGCCGCATCCTGTCGAGGACGCGGTGAAGCACGCCGGTGAAGATCAGGATGGCCAGGACGGCCAGAATGATCGTACCCACAGGCAAACCCATCGAACGTCACTCCCCCTTCAGCAATGACCCCATGACCACCGGGGATTTCGTATGGTAGCCTTTCCGTGGCCTTCCTGGGGATATACACGAGCATATCTACGCAATCGAGGCCGGTGAAAACGAGGACGCCCGCCGGACCGTTTGCGGCTGGCGGACGCCTTTGGACATGCGTCGAAGTACAACGATCTTGAAGCTATCTATCTTTACTACCTATCATCCCAGCTACAACCATATCCTCCATCTTTAGGGCTTCCGGCGACACCTTCCCTCTCTATGCATCAGGTTACCCGTGCTCATTAACCCTGGTCTCGTGCTTGTTCACCTTCTAAGGCTGTCCCGGTCCGATCTGCGTCTTGACCCTTAAGTCCTCTTCGTCAGCTGGCACTCTGGCTCTCCGGTTCGCCCCCGGACCCGGACCCTCCGGTGCCGGACTCCTCGGCGGATTCAGCCTTCTCCTCCGCTTTATCCCTCTGAGGTGAGGCGGCCGCCCTTGCTTCGGGCTCGATTTCCACGTCAGCTTCTCTGATGGAGAGCGCGATCCGGCGCTCGGCGGGTCTTACCCTCAACACCTTCGCTCTTACCGTATCCCCGACTTTGACCACGTCTTCGGGGCGGGCGACCCGCTCGTAAGAAAGCTCCGAGATGTGCACGAGACCCTCTACTCCCGGTTCCAACTCAACGAAAGCGCCGAAAGGCGCGGTGCGAGTGACCACCCCGGTAACCACCGAACCCACGGGATACTTCGACTCCACAGTCTCCCAGGGATCGGGCAGGACCTGCTTTCGCCCCAGCGAAATCTTGCCCTTCTCCTTGTCTACCCGGAGTACCATCACGTCTATTTCGTCGCCTTCTTTGACCACTTCGGATGGGTGATGCACGCGACCCCACGCGAGCTCGGATATGTGTAAGAGTCCGTCCACTCCCCCGAGGTCCACGAACACACCGAAGTCGGTGATACCCTTAACCACTCCGTGGCGAATTTGCCCCTCCGCTATGGTAGCCCACGTTTCTTCCTTGAGCCTTTCGTGCTCCTCCTCGAGAACCACCCTTTGAGACAGAATCACCCGGTTCTTCCGGCGGTCGAGTTCCAGCACCTTCATGCGGAGAGTCTTGCCGACGTACTTCCGGAGGTCCGACACATAGCCTCTCTCCACTTGAGAGGCGGGAACGAATCCCCTCACGCCCACATCGACAACAAGGCCGCCCTTGACTTCCTGAATCACGGGAGCTTCGATGGTCTTGCCTTCCACCCGGGCATTCTCCAGACGCTGCCAGGCCAGTTCCTCATCCGCCCGCCTCTTGGATAGTCGCAGACCACCTTCCCCGGAGTCCGCGGACAAAACGTAGACGGAAATCTCGTCGCCCGGCTTAATCTCGTGGTCGGGAGCTCCCCTTCTGGAAATCTCGCCGGCAGGGATGAAACCCTCGGATTTCAGGCCTACGTCCACCATGGCACCGTTTTCATCGACGGAAACCACGGTACCTTTGATGATATCCCCCTGGCGGACTTCGGGTAACTCCTCGAACATCTCCTTGCCGCGAGCCATGTCATTGGCCTGGTCCCGGGTTTCTGGTGCCGGTTCTCCAGGTTCTCCGGGCTTTTCGGGCTCCTGGGACGGTGTAGTTGGAGTTTCCTCCTCTGGTTGGTCCTCACGATGCACGTTCTTCTCTAGCTCTGCCAACTTGCCTGCAACCTCCTTTACTATCCGGTCGGGAGTTGAGGCGCCTGAAGTTATGCCCACTACCTTCTTGCCTCGTAACCACTCACTTTTGATCTCACCGGCCGTTCCGACTAAATAAGCTTCCGTTCCTGCCTGCCTTGCTATCTTCAGGAGCTGCCGGCAGTTGGCGCTCGCCTTGCCACCAACCACGAGCACCAGATCGCACTGTCTCGCAAGCTCCAGAGTAGCCTTTTGCCTTTCTCGGGTGGCCGGACAGATGGTCCTGGCCTCGGCCACATCCGCCCCTCGCTTCGTCAAAGCACCTACGACATCCAAAAAGTCCTCCTCCCGCGCGGTGGTTTGAGCTAGTACTCCCACCTTGCCGGAAATCTCCTGGTTCTCGATATCAACCGGCGACGCTACGGCCTTCGCGTTGTCGCCAGCTCTCGCCAGTATAGCTTTGACTTCGGGGTGGTTTTCATCACCCACCACGAAAACTTGCCTACCTTCTTCACGAAACCGGGAAGCTGCATCCTGAGCTCTGGCCACAAAAGGGCATGTGGCGTCCACTAAGTTTGACGCCCGCTTAGCGGCTTGTTGAGCCTCTTCAACGGGAGTCCCGTGAGTCCTGAGGATAACCGTTCCGCCCTCAACCGCGGAAAGATCGTTAACTATGCGGACGCCGGCATCTTCAAGCTCTCCGGTCACGTGTTCATTGTGAATGAGGGGACCTAAACTGAAGATAGGACGAGGACCATTGAGCAGAGCTTCCCGGACCTTCCGTAAAGCGTTCTCCACCCCTGGGCAGTAGCCCATGACCTTGGCAAACCGGATTTCCGTTCTACACAGCCTCCCCCGGTTTAGCTTCGATCCACAGTTCCCGGATCGCAGTCATTATCTCCTGAGACGCGCCCTTCATCTCCTCGGTCATCTTCGCGTCTTGGTTGTGCTCCAGTTTGAAGGGTTCGCCGAAAAGGACACGTACCCTCTTTTTTTCCGACGGCGACGTACGGATCGCTACCGGAACGATGGGAGCGTCCGTCTTTAACGCTAGCAACGCAGCACCAGGGTGCGGGACACCCAGCCGGGTCCGGTCCCTCTGTCTCGTGCCCTCGGGGAATATCCCGAGGACCTCCCCTGCATCAAGTACCTTCAACCCTTCCCTGATAGCTCCTACGTGCGCCCTGCCTCTGTCCACCGGGAAAGCACCGAGCCATCTCAGAAGGGTTCCGAAAACCGGGTAGCTGAAGAGCTCTTTTTTGGCCATGAACCTGATGGGCCTCTTCAAGAGACAGCCCAGAATTACCGGGTCCCACCACGATATGTGGTTCGAACACAAGATAACCGGGCCATGATCCGGCACTTTATCCAATCCACTAACCTCAAGGCGAAACGCAATCTTTACGATAATCGAAAACACAAACCGGATAAATCTATAAAACACCCCCGTTTCACCTCACATGCGCCCGGGGCGGTATGTGCCCGCTGACTTTATCTATCACCCGTATGCTACCACGGGCGGACTATCAGGGGCGGACTTTCGCCGACGTTCCCTTAAGCCCGGATGCTACCCGGACAGCCCCGGGAACCACCTGAGCCGGAGCACTGAACCGAGTTCCTCCCGGGGCACAGCTTAACTATCATCAAAGCAACCTCTCGAGCGGTCTTCCCGGTGCTGTCGATGACCACCGCCCCGGAAACCCGTACGAGAGGTCCCGTTTTTCGGTTGACATCCGCCTCGTCCCTGGCCGCCATTTCCCGTTTGAGATCATCCCACGGGACGTCTTCGCCCCTATGGACCATCTCGTGCCATCGTCGCCGCACCCTTTCCCTGAACTCCGCGGTGAGATAGATTTTTAACTCGGCATCAGGCAGGACGACGCTGGTGATGTCCCGGCCTTCCATCACTACATCATTGAAAGTAGCTATTCCCCGCTGCATCTTTACCATGAGTTGCCGTACCCGCGGGAAACGAGCTACGACCTTGACCGCACCATCGACCTCTCGCGAGTGGAGCTTTTCCGTAACATCCCGGGCACCCAGATACACTCTAAAGTCGCCCGTATCCCACCTGAAGCTCAGATCGCAACGCTCGGAAAGGGCCTCGAGATCCTCCTCTCGTTCGAGGTCCACCCCTCTTTCGAGAGCGGCAAGAGCCAGTCCCCTGTACATGGCTCCGGTATCCACATATACGTAACCGGTCAAATGCGAGACCATTTTCGCAACGGTGCTCTTTCCCGCACCTGCCGGTCCATCTATCGCGATTCTGACCCTTGACGAGTTTCCTGACGAGCTCGGCATGTCCATGCTGGGTGTCACATTCTACGCAGCTGCTGAATTTCCTCTTTTATATGAGCAAATTGATTCCCTCTCAGCGGGTCGGGATTATATCCCACTGGTTCGTCGTCCCGGTGCTCGTGCTGCTCGAGCTCTGGTTGGGGCTACTCGTCGGGGTTTCGTTCTGCTGATTCACTGCCTTTATACCTACCCTGAAAAGGCCGAACGTCTGCTCCCCTTCAACCTCAAATCCCACAGGAGGAAATGCCACGTTTTCCGAAACTCCCGACACTATAATGCGAACCGTTTGGTTCGGTGCGTAAATCCCCAGCACGTCTCCATCCTTCACCCATACGGATCCGTCCTCCGGACGAAGAACCTTCAAGGGGAAACCGTTTTGAAGAATCCATACGGGCGACCTGGTCTGGCCAGCTATTTTCAGCACTACCAGCCCGTCGTAACCGGTTTCATGAGGGCCCACATAGGTGGGGAACCACACAGGCTCCCCTTCTTCAAGAGCGGGAAACCCTTCTTCCAGTGGGATGCCCTCCAAGCGAACGGCGGGAGAAAGGGCGCGTCTTAAGTACTCGAAGCGCAAGAGTCCCTGAGCGACGCCCAGGACACACAAGGATAGAACCAGAATGCGAAAAAGCCACCTGTCAAAGGCCATGTCGCCGTCGCTCTTTGTACACCGGGCACCATTTCGTTTATCCGTTTTCCCCACGTCAGCTCACCACTTTTTTCGGGTACGCGTCCACCTGTGCCGGGGCTTTACCGGCCTGGCCGCTGTTAGCTTCACCGTGCGCCGCCGAAATCTGGCCGCACCCCCGCTTATCCACCCTACAGTCGCCGAACCCCGAAAACGTCAGTTCACGGTGATTTGCGCGCTGATCTGCGTATCTGTATCATCTCTATAATTGCCCGGAACAGGTAATGACAACGCGTATTGCAGCATGAAGCCCTCTTTTACCTGGGTTGACGTTCCGTGCGGATCAGATCTTTGATTAGTAGTTTGACCCATGTCCCCTGGCTTTGCCGGCCAATTCGGCCTGGTTGCGAAGGAGGCCATCCGTTGTTACGACCGTGCCCTGAAGATCGACCCTCAGTTCACCGATGCTTTGGAAAACAAGAGGCTTCTGTCCGGCCTGCGTTGAATGGATCACCGGTTAACTACCTCGGCCGGGGTGAACGAACATGCTGACGGTAATAGATCTCAACAGCGACGTCGGAGAGAGTTTCGGAAGATGGCGTTCGGGCGATGAGGAAATCCTCCCCTTCGTCACGTCTGTGAACGTAGCTTGCGGAATGCACGCGGGAGATCCTGTCCATATGGATGAGATCGTGGGGAAGGCTTGTGACCTGAATCTCGCCATCGGGGCCCATCCCGGATTTCCGGACCTGCAGGGGTTCGGACGCAGGGAAATGACGCTCTCTCCCAGGGAAATCGAAACGTACGTCTTGTACCAGGTCTCAGCGTTGAGTGGTTTTGCACTCTCCCACGGAAGCCACCTCACCCACGTAAAACCCCACGGCGCGCTGTACAATATGGCGGTGATAGATGACAAAATCGCTCGGGCCATCGCCCTGGGGGTCGCGAGAGCTGGTGAACACCTCGTATTAGTGGGGCTTCCGGGGTCGTGCTTGCTCCAAGCGGCAGACGTCCTGGGTCTACCGGCTGCGGCCGAAGCTTTCGCGGACCGCGCTTACAATTCCGACGGCACACTGGTAAAACGAGGGCTGCCGGGTTCGATCATAGAAGATCCGGACGAAGCAGCCAAAAGAGCTCTCGACATCGCTCTGCGGGGCACGATAAAGAGCATCGACGGGAAAGAAATTCCGATCCCAGCGAGGACAATATGCGTGCACGGCGATACGCCGGGCGCGGTCGAGATGGGAAGGACGATACGACGGAGATTGGAAAGCGCAGGCGTCATACTCCGGTCTCTTAAAGAGCTGGCCGGACTGCGGAAATGAGGGGCAAATCTTCGCAGATCCCATCTTCGCCCGGGGACTCGCCCCTTCGGACACGGAGGAATACGGAATGACCTGGAAAGCTTTCGCAGAAGACGCTCCGCTAAGAGAATACCTCCTGGGTGACAGGACGATTGTCCTGGAGCTCGCCGAAGAGATTTCGGTCGAGGCGACCATCCGGGTAACCGCTTTCGCCGAAACGTTTCAAACTGTTGCAAATGGCACCCCCGGTATCGAAGAAGTCCAGCCTACCTACACGGGCGTCGCCGTTCATTTCGACCCGCGTCTCGTCTCACCCTCGTATCTCCGGGGGCTGCTGCATAAAGCTCTGGAACTTCTAGGTCGAGATGCCGGCGAAACTCTCCGGGACCGGCAGCTGCAGACGAAAGAGCAGCCCGTCATGGAGGTCCCGGTGCTCTACGGAGGCGACACCGGACCGGACCTTTTGGATTCGGCCCTGAAGCTCGGACTGAGCCCCGAGGAGCTCATCCGCCGTCACTCGGGTCGGGAGTATCTGGTGCACATGATCGGCTTCACACCTGGATTCCCGTATCTGGGGACTCTCGATCCATCAATATCGTTGCCGCGCCTGGAGACACCCAGGACCAGCGTGCCGCGGGGTTCCGTCGGGATAGCTCGGGAGCAGACGGGGATTTACTCCATTCCAGCTCCCGGCGGTTGGCGGATAATAGGCAGAACGCCGTTAAGGGTTTTTTCGCCCGACCGGAACAAACCGTTTTTGTTCGAACCGGGTATGCGGGTGAAGTTCCGGCCCATAACCAGCGAGGAGTTCGCCCGCCTTGCAGAGCAAGACCGGGGGCAAGTTCGGGAGGACGACCGCCGGCACGATCGCGAGCATGAACCGGAAGAAGGACGGGAACAGAATGGGTGGCGAGCACGGGACCGAACGGGGAATACGGTTCTTTCCCAACCGACCGGGCAACGGAACATTCCCGCGGAAAACGCCGTGCCCGCGTTGGTGGTCCGGTCACCGGGCTTTTTCTCGACCGTTCAGGACCTCGGGCGGAGGGGCTTCAGAAGGTACGGCGTTCCCCTTTCGGGCGCAGCGGATCCCGTATCCCTGATCCGCGGAAACCTTCTGGTGGGAACCCCCCCTGGAGCAGCGGGGATCGAAATGACCTATTCCGGAGGAGCGTTCTTGGCCTTGCTCGACGTTCCCGTGGCCGTAACCGGAGCACCCGCCGAGGTGACCATAGACGGACACCCGGTGGACATGTGGAGGCCTGTCGTCCTGCGGAAATCCTCGGTCCTGGAGATAGGAGCTTTATCTAAAGGAGCGAGAACTTACCTCACCGTGGCCGGAGGTATCCAGACTCCTATCTCCCTCGGGAGCAGGTCAACGTATGTCCGGGCGTCCCTGGGCGGTATCCACGGCCGGCCGCTCCGGGAAGGCGATATCCTGGAGGCCGGTCCTCACCCCGCCCTACCATGGCTTGATTCTAAGGATATCGACTACGCAGCTCTCTTCCCCAGTGCAGGCGAAGAAGTCTGGGTGAGGGTCATTCCCGGTCCAGAACCCGTGGTTCCCGCAACCGGCCAAACTATAGCTGGGGGACCTCCGACACCAAACTTACGAGGTGATGGACTGAAAACTCTATCAGCCCGCACCCGGCCGGGCGGAGAGATCCTCAAAAAGCTCACATCTTCCAGCTACCGCGTGAGCTCGACTTCCGACAGAATGGGCTTGAGGCTGGAAGGTCCAGCGCTGGTCAGCGGGAAAACGGACATAATCTCGGGCGCAGTGGTACCCGGAGTCGTCCAGGTGGGCTCCGACGGTCTCCCCATGGTACCCCTGGCCGATGGGCAGACCACCGGAGGATACTGGAGAATAGCTTCGGTGATTTCGGCGGACCTGGCTATGCTCGGTCAAGTCCGGCCCGGGACCGTCGTGCGGTTCCGCGTGGTAGACTACGACATCGCGCTCCAGTCGCTCTCCCAGCTTCCTCTCTAGGCGGGCCTTAACGGAACCACCTGCGGCCATCCCCCCTCCGGGTGAGGAAAGACGTAGCACTCGGCGCCGTAAACCTCCCGAATGGTTTCCGCGGTGACGGTTTCTCCGGGAGAACCGCTCTTGTGAACCCGCCCGTCGCGGACGAAGTAGAGGACGGAAGCGAATCTCGCAGCCAGGTTCAGGTCGTGAAGGATGACGACCACTGCGGCATTTTGGTCGCGGGCCCTGCGGGCCAGCACCTCCATGACCCACATCTCGTAGGCCATATCCAGATGAGCTGTGGGCTCGTCGATGAGAAGAATGGACGTCTCCTGACAAAGAGCACGCGCCAGGTATACCCTTTGCCGTTCGCCAGAGCTCAAGTCCGTGATGGGCCTTTGCGCCAGGTCGTCCAGGTGGAGGAGGTTCATGGCGCGTCGTGCGGCGGCGACGTCGTCCGGACCCTCTTTACGCAAAGCTCCGGTGTGAGGAAACCGCCCGAGGAGCACCGTTTCCTCAACGGTAAAACCGAAAACCGGCTCGAGCTCGGCCCCCATATAGGTGAGGAGCTTCCCCCGTTCCCGAGGGCTCATCGCGGCGACATCCCGGCCCAGGACCCGCGATGAGCCCTTTCCGGGCCTCAGGAAACCCGAAACGATCTTCAAAAGGGTGGATTTGCCCGCGCCGTTCGGCCCCACTATCGCAGTGACTTCCCCGGCTCCTGCGGAAAACGTCACGTCCTGGATGACCCAGCGGCGTCCGTAAGAAAACCAGACGCCCTCCAGCTGCACGATACCTTCGCTTGTGTCTTTCATTTCCAGATCGTCCCTCGTTGCTCGAATGCGCCGACCGGCAGCCTTTACGGCTACGGCGAGGATTGTTCCCCGGTCACCCTCGTCGAACGTTCAGCCCGACTTTTGCGCCCTAAAAGCGACTCGACTTGTCGGAAGACCGAATCCTCGCTCACCTTCAACTCTCCGCTCCCCGCCCGCGTTTCCTTTGCTGGAACAATAGGTACAAAAAGAAAGGCGCCCCTCCCATCGCGGTGATCACTCCTACCGGAATTTCCGCGGGGGGAACCAGCGTCCTGGCCAGGAGGTCCGACAACACGAGCAGGCAAGCTCCCGCCAATCCTGAGCAGGGAACCAGCCAGCGGTGGGCCGGGCCCATAACGAGCCGCACCGCGTGGGGTACGACGAGGCCCACGAAACCGATGGGACCCGTAAAAGCTACAGCTTGCGCCGTCAGCAGCGAAGCGATGAAAAGCGCAAGGCGCTTGGATTTTTCGACGTCAAGACCAAGGTGAAACGCCGCTTCTTCGCCGAAGGCGAGGGCGTCCAGAGGGCGCGATAGCAACCATGTAAGACTCCCCAGGACCAGAACGTAGGGTAGGGAAACCCGGACCGAATTCCAAGAGGATCTGGACAGTCCCCCCATCGTCCAGAACACGATCTCTTCCGTCCTTTGCCGGAACAGCACCATTATCAAAGCTACCCCCGACGAGATCATGCTTGACAGCGCGATTCCGGAAAGAAGCAGGGTCAAAAGTTCCGTCCTTCCGTGCCAGGTGGCCAGCGAGTAGACCAGCGCCATCGCACAGAACGCGCCGAGAAAGGCGGGGAGCGGGAGAGCCCACGCTCCAAGAGCTCTCCCGGCTCCGAACACGATGCCGGTCACTGCGCCTAAAGATGCGCCCGAGGACACGCCCAGGATATACGGGTCGGCCATGGGGTTCCTGAAGAGCCCCTGCATTACAGCACCGGCCATTCCAAGGGAGAACCCTACCAACGAGCCCATGAGAACCCTGGGAAGCCTCAGCCGCCACAGGATTTCCCACCGGACCTGGCTCTGAGGGTCTCCCGAAACCGGCCCTTTGAAAAGGAGAGCCAGGACTTCCCCGGGACGAACCGGGACGGCCCCCAGCCCGACCCCGAGGAGAATCGCAGCTGACAGGCAGGCCACGAGACCCGCCGTCACCCAAGCTTTCTTGATGGCACCCGTGGCCTTTCCCCCGGAAAGCGCCCCGGTCATTTGCCACCCGCAGCCTCCGGGTAGAGCGCCCTGGCCACTATCTCTATGGCCTTCACGATCTCAGGCCCGGGCCGGGAAACCAGGTCGGGATCGATGAAAAACACCTTGCCGTCCTTCACCGCTTGCAGCGATGACCATCCGGTTCTGGATTCCAAAAGGTGATACGACTCTTTCGGAAAGGCCACCAGGATGGCATCGGGTGAGCGCTCGAGCAAAGTCTCCATGCTCACCTGAAGATACGGCTGGGCCGCGTCGGCCACCACATTTACCGCCCCCGCCCGGATTATTACGTCGTGCACGAAAGATCCCGGCCCTACGGTCCACAGGTCGGGATCGATGGCGACGAAGACCGAAGCTTTCTTGCCGCCGGACGGTACAACTTTGGACGTTATCTCGTTCAGAGAGGACTTCATGGAGTCGACGAGCCGCCGGGCTTCCCTGGACTTGCCCGTGACCTCCCCCACTCTTTCGATCAGAGAAAACACATCATCAACCGTAGCCGGGCTTGAAACGAACACCGGGTAACCAAGTTTTTCGATCTCCTTCACATAAGCTGATTCGGTTGTCCCGGTCACGAACACCAGGTCCGGCTTGAGGGCTACGATCTTCTCACGGTTTAGGTTAAAGGCATCGCCCACCTTCTCTTTGCCTCTGGCTTCTTCGGGCTTATTGCAGAAGTTCGTAACCCCTACCACTCTGTCGCCGAGGCCGAGCGCAAACAGGATCTCCGTGTAGGCCGGGGCCAGCGAGATTATCCGCTTGGGAGTCGAAGACAGGGTCAACGTGCGACCCGCCATATCCTGGAACGTTTTCGGACCCCCACAACCCGAAAGAGCTATCGTGGACAGCGAAAGCTCCAGGAGTAAGGCCAGTACCACAAACAAACTCGCAGCTCGACCCGGTCTTATGCGGGGTCGCGCGGAGCTTCCAGACGAAAGATTCCGTATCATGTTTTCTACATCTCCTTTGATGGTGTCTCCTTTGATCCTCTTTTCCTCGAACTCACCCGCAGCTCGCCCCGGCAGCTCAAACCCACCGGTTGCGTGTTATCGCGGCCGAGGTCCACTCGAATTCGCCGGCAGCTTACTACGGGGGCTCAGACTAAACCGTTGATCATGGTCCCAGCATAAAAAAGCCCCGGCGAAGTGCCGGGGTGTACCTGTCCGTCACAAGCCAACCCCCCTTTCGCTCGAAGGTAAGCCAGCTGGTCAGGTCAAGGCAGGTCTCCTGGCTGCCAGGTCATCGCGCCTCGCCCCTTCCCGCCTTACGGCAGTGGGATCTGCGAGGAACTCGCTGGTTACAGTGGCGGCACCGCGCCGGCTGGACACACAGGGTGTCTCCCGGTCTTCCCTATTCTCCCTTTACGGGCACCTTGACCCCGTATTCAGTTTTTCCCAGGTGTACAAGACCTTCCCCCTTGGAATACTCCCATTGAAATCAGGACTGGAGGCGTCAAAATGGCCGCGATCAGACCCGACAGGGAGCTTGGATGGATAATTCTTTCGTCATCGTTTCTGGTATTCCTTCTCGTCTCGGTCGTGATAGCGTGCTATCCACCGTACCCCGGCGATCTCCCCCTGCCGGTTACCCTCGCCCGCCCATACGTAGGAAGGGCGGTCTTCCGGGCGATCCTCACGTTTACCAGGTATACCTCTCTCGCCGGTATGGGAGTAGGCCTTTACGGCGTCATCGCGTGGCCCTCGAACCAGAACGTCCGTCCGTTCTAACCCGGGCTTTTCACCGGCAAGCGAAGCTCCAGCCCTAAACTTCCGGGGCTCCGTTTCAAAGGTAGCGCCGCAATCCTTCCGACGGAGTCAAACCGGGTATCCTACCTCGCTTAGCTACCGGTTTCCCCTCTATTTCCTTGATGTCCATGGTCATGTCGATGGGTTTAGCTCCGGAAATGTAGCTTCCCACTCCAAAAGCGGACGCACCCGCTTCCGCGAGAAGCGTCATCCTTTCAGGAGTGATCCCGCCCGAAACGAATATCCCCACGTGCGAGAACCCTGCCTGGTCCAGCCTAGCTCTCACTTCTCGTACGAGGTCCGGCGTTACTCCCCCTCTTTCCTTGGGCGTATCCAATCTCACCCCGGCGAGCTTGTCTTTGAGTACCTCAGCTACGCGCAAAGACTCTTCCGCTTCGTCGTGAAAGGTGTCTACCAGGATGATCCTGGGCGCGTCCGGGGGCATGTGGGCATCGTAAGCGAGGGCTGTTTTTACGGTATCTCCCATGATCAATACCAGCGCATGGGGGATCGTTCCAACGGGTTTCTTTCCCATAAGCTTGGCCGCCAATATGCACGCCGCGCCCGCCGCCCCTCCCACCATCGCCGCCCTTTCCATCACGGGGGCGACTGCGGGGTGGACATGCCTCGCTCCAAAACAGTAAAAAGGACGACCGGCCGCAGCTAAAAAACACTCCCTCGCCCGCGTCGCCCATGCGGAGGAACTCGCCAAGATCCCCAGAAGCGCCGTTTCGTAGATCCCGAAAGCCGAATACGGTCCTTTGATCCTCATGACCGCCTGCTTTTCGCGGAAGGGCTCCCCTTCGGGCAGCGCCCAAACTTCGACGGGGAGATCCTTCAACAGGCGGATGCATTCGGGAGTGCCGGCCATAATGCCGTCCCTTTCGGGAAAGATCTCGGCCGTCACTACGGTACCGGCCTTACCTTCACGCAAGAGGATCTCCCGGGTCCGCACGAAGTAGACATCGCTGGTAGCTCCGCTCAAAATCTCTTCGTGAGTTGCCGAGAATAATCGTTCCTGCTCAACCCGATAATTTTCAACTTCCTTTATCGTGCCGAGAATCTTTCGACCGTCTTTTCCTATCGTTGTTTGCATCTCTTTCCTCCCCTTCGAGTCCCACAGCTTGCCGCAATGCCCGGACCTCCCGCCGGGTGAGTCGCCTCCACCGTCCGGGTGGGAGCGTGCCGATCTTCAGAGGACCGATGGCGACGCGGACCAGCTTGAGGGGCTCATATCCCACCGCCCGGCATATGTTCTTCACGACGTGCTTTTGTCCTTCGTGAAGCTCGATCTCGATCCTAGTCACAGGGTCTCCTCCCCGTCCGTGAGATGGGATGAACCGCGCAGAATCAACCCGGACGATCTTGCCGCCAATTTCGACCCCTCTCAGCATCGCCCCGAGTTTTTCCTCGTCAGGCAAACCGTCCACTTCGACGACATAGCGTTTTCGCACCTCAAATGAGGGGTGCATCAAGCGGAAGGCCAGTTCTCCGTCGTTGGTCATGAGCATGAGGCCCATCGCGTCGAAATCGAGCCTGCCGACGGGATATACCCTGGTTCGAACGCCGTCGAGGAGATCCATAACCGTCTTTCTTCCCAGAGGGTCCCTTACAGCGGACAGGTAACCAGGAGGCTTGTTCAAAGCTATGTACGTCTTAGGACCCGGCGGAATCCGCACTTCCCTGTGGTCCACCCGGACAGTGTCTCTTTCCGGGTCGATCCTCTGCCCGATGTGGGCGCGGACACCGTTCACGGTCACTCTGCCCTGGGCGATGAGGAGCTCGCTCGCCCTCCTCGACCCGATTCCGGCGCGCGCCAGGAACCTCTGAAGCTTCTGCTCCAAAGACGTTTCCTCCCGGTACGAGTATAAAGCAGGGACGCCGAGCTTGCCAGCAGCGTAACCGAACCTCTGCAAGGCTAGTCAGGATCTCCGGCCTGCTCCGTCCGGTTACGCCCCGGTCAGATAATCCCTGCTGTGCACGGTTAAACCTGCATATCGCCTCGGGCTGTTCCGCAGGTTACGCCCTGGTCAGGCGCGACAGCGCCCAATAGCGGAGATGACCCGAGTTACCCAAGATTCCAGAAGCGAGGGCCCTTCCAGGACTATGTCGGTGATGGGAAGCCCGGTCCGGCTCCTTACTTCTTTTAAGAACCAGGCGGCGTCTGCGTACTCTGCCCGGTATCTTCCCGACGATTCCTGAAAAGCGGGCTTGAAGGGGTTGAGAGTAAAACCCAGAAGAGTCGTGGACTTCATCACCGCGATCTCGTGCCCTCGTTCCGTCAATGCCGCGAGGATCCCCGGCCAGGAAGAAGCTTTTCCGCTGACAAGGAGATTGAGCGGGTGATCGAAGACGAACCTCATCCGCAGCGCGGGCGCCTTGTCCTCCAACACTCGGGCGAACTCCTCCAGAGCGGAAGGGTTCACGGGACCCGGTACGTGAACCGTAAGAACTCCTTCTCTCGCAATTCGCCTTACCAGGGCCACTCCGGTGGGAACGGCGCTCCGAGCTATGAGACCTGTCCCAAGATCCACTTCCCAGGGGTATTTGTGCGCACCCGAAAGTTCTTGAGCCCACGTACCACGAGGCGAAGCTGCCGGGCTGGAGCTCCCCGGACAACTCCTCTCCGCCCCCAAGTCTAAGACCGGCAGCGACATAACTGTCCCAATACCTGTGACCTCGGCGGCAAGGGTAGGTACATCATCGGTCCTCGCGGCACCGGTGGCGACGATCAGATGGGACGCAAGACACATAGGCGCCACCCGGGAAAACGCACCGTCTACCAGAACGAGTTCGACCCCGGCCGTCTCCCTGAGAAACCGGATTACCTCTCCCAGGCCGCGCGTGGTCGCCGGTCCGGCCAGGACGACGCGGCCGGCCTTCTTGACACGTCCGGCTAGCACGCGCCCCAGGGCGCACCTTACTCCCGTGTCGCGGACGCCGGAAAACTCCGCCCCAGCCAACCGGAACAAAGGCTGAGCTGTAGCTACCACCGAACCTTCGGGCACGAATACCCTTGGCTTACCTAGCCCGGTTACGGTATCGAAGTCCTCGCCGTCAAAACCAATGCTCGTAACCGCAAAAAACTTCTTCTGGTCACCCAAATAACGAATGACCTGGTTGAGAGCAGTCGTTTTCCCGGTGTTCTTCGCCGTCCCGGCTATACCCAGTACGGCGATGGGAGCGCCGTCCCGGTCGCCTTCGTTTGGGGGCCGGAGCTTCTCTCCTACCGTTGCGGGCGTAAGATTCTTCCCGTTCATGACCTCTTGGTCACGGTTCCCCGCCCTGCTCGCCCAGGGTAAGCGCCGTCCTCTCTCGAACCGAAGACTCCCGCGTACAGAGCGTCGACTAAGCTACCTGCGGCGACGGCCGACTTAAGGGTGTTCAGGATGTCCTCCCGGAGCTTTTCCCGAAGGGAAGCGGCCCGTGGCGACGGGGTTATCTTCGTCTGTCCGAAGAACCTTAAAGCTGCAGCCACGCTCTTGAGGCTGTCCACCCTGGAAGCACCGGTGATAGGCCCTCCCGCGTAAGCTTCGTCGGAGGAGGCGATCGTCACAGCTCTCGACCCGAGATGCAGCGCGAGCGCTGCGTGAAGCGCGGTCATCGTAGAAGACTGGACCCGGTCCTGGCTTTGGGTGAGGAATCCCACTGGCGCCCCCGGCCAGACCGGAGCATCTACGATGTCAGCGAGAACCATCATTTTCGCGGCATTGAAGTCCACGAAATCCTCATCCATGATCCCATTGATGATGGCCTCGGGTGAGCGGGCGAAAAGCGGTTGAAGGATGGGGCGCCCTCCTGAAAGGACGCCGGCAGTCATGACCACCAGCATCCCCGCGAAAGCTTTCGCCGCCGGCACTCCGGCAAGTTCTTCGTTGGTGACCACGTCATAGGGCAGACCGAACCGGGCGGCCAGCTCAAGGCACTTCACCCCGTCCACGCATAACCTCTCCGGGTCCGTCCCCGCCGCTAGGCTTCCGTAGACCATATTCACCTTGGTCAAATCAGCTCCGGCCAGGGCAGCCAGGACAACCGTTTCCGGCGTGTTAAGACCGCGATGCGCTCTCACCTGCCAGAGAGTCCACGGGAGAATATACTTTTTTATCAACTGCAGATTATCCAGGGTTATCACGGTGCCATCGTGCTGATGGCTCCACGTCCCTTCGAGGAGCCCTTCCTGCCTCGCGCCCCAGGAGGGATCGAAATGAACTACCCCTCTCGCACCCCAGGACTGGGAGAGCACAATGTGATAGCTGTCCACCAGAGGACAGCCGGTACCGTATTGGACGAAAACCACGCGATTTCCCATGACATCCGCGGACGCCGGGCACGTGAGGTCATCGCCATCTCCGGCCGTTTTTTCGAGGTCGGAAAAGGCCCTCGCTTCCGGTGGAGTCAGGGGCCTCGTATGTGAGACGGGCGTCCCTTCCCGGTAAAACCGGAGGATCTCGTCTCCCGTGAGTCGCGCGTATTCGTCGCGGAGCCTCGAAACTTCTTCCTGGCGCCCTTCCTTGCGCGCCCTTTCCATTTCTTCCCGGATTTCCGCTCTCAAAACGCCCGGACTGGTCCGTTCCTTGGCCCAGCTCAAAAGCTCCTGAGCCACCTCGTGGCATAGGCAACCGATCTCTTCGTCCTTGAACCGGTAGGAAAACCCCTCTGTCAGGTCGGGCTTGGACAGCTTCCGGCGGGCTCGAGTGCCTTGAAACTCCCGGTCTTCGACAAAAGCGACCGCATCATCCACGGTGGTATCCGGGCCGAATCCCGCGTCGAAACCCATCTCCTGCGCGAGCTCGGGTCTTATCGACATGCCGCCCACCGCGACCCTCATCTTGTCCCTAAGACCCGCCGTGTCCAGAAGATCGAGGAAACGGGCGAGCAGCTCCGCGGTGCCGTAACTTATCGTCCTGGATACAAGCAGGCAGTCAGGGCGGATTTCCCCTGCTTTTTGCACTACTTCCTCCGGGGGAAGGTCCGGTGGGAGAAGGACGACTTCGTGCCCTCGTTGGGAGAGGGCCCGCCTAATGAGCTTAAGCCCTACATCGTGAACGGGATCGAGGGGAACCATCAATACCTTCTTCGGCTCAGGTGTTCGGGGCCTCACCGCCCCATCGCCGTGAACAGGTCTCCCACCGACTTTTTCAGTCACCCGTTTTCGCCTCCCCGACATCATGCTGATGCTGCCCGATCCACGGATAGTTCGAACCTGGCCTCGAGAGATAGGCCCTAAGTCTTATCCTCACGCCGGGCCCGCCTTGCTCACAAAAGACCACGTCCGGATCGTCAAACCCCAGTTCTTTCATAAGCCTTAGCCCGAGTTCTACGCCTTCGTCCCTCGTTTCACACAGAAGAAAGGTTTCCACATCTACTGCATCGAGGACCCGGTCAAGAGCTTTTGCCACCCGAATTCCCCCTGCCTTTCTCCACGTCATCCCAGTACCTTTCCACGTCCCTGACCACGTTGTCTATGTGCCTGGTCATAGCTTTACGCGCCCCTTCCGAATCGCCGCGTTCCACGTAATTGAGGAGGTTCCGGTGGTCTTCTACCATGCGGGAGCCTCTTTTCGTGCGGATGTACTCTAGAGCCATGCCGATATCGGGGTCGTTGTATATCACGTCCAGGGCCGCAGCGAGAACCGGGTTCCTGGAAGCTCTCGCCAGGGCTCTGTGAAACGCCACGTCCTTTTCTACGCCGGACGAGCCTTCTTTCAGGAGTTTTTCGTGTGCTTCTATGATTCCCTTGAGGATCTCCAGGTCCTTGGGGGTCCTCCTGGCCGCCGCCAGGGCGGCTGTTTCTGACTCCACAGCCCGGCGAGCTACCAGGACGTCTACTAGTTCCTCGCGCCTTGTGAATTTCAAACTGGATATGAACTCTTGATGAGAGCGCACCTGAAGGAGGCGCCTGTCCCAATCCTCCAGGACTCTAATCCCTTCCTGAGTGATGGCCCGACCGTCCCTTCCCTTTCGTACCACATGTCCACGGGCCTCCATGTCCCATAACATTCGACCCACCGTCGCCTGGGAAACATCCACGCCACGCTGCTTCAAAAGAGCCGCCAACCTCCAGGCGCCTAGCGGTGCGCCCGTGTCCCTCAGCACCCGCAAGCCTTCGTAATATACAGCTTCTCTCGACGAACCAGGGTCCACCTGGTCACCTCCTTCTCGCCGCACTTCCCAACGGATATCACCGTGGGGACCGTCACTCGTGATAGCCTTCATTGTGAAGGGGTAGGCGGCGAATCACCGGAATACCACCGCCCGACCGTCGCCTATCAGGACGGCAACTCGCCCGTAGCGTAAAGAAGTTGAAGCGTCGGGGGACACTTCACCGCCACTACCATCTCCACTTCTACAGGAGCCCCCAGGGGGAGTTCGGCCACACCCACAGCTGATCGCGCGTGCGCTCCTACCGGACCGAAGGCCTCACCGAGAAGCTCCGATGCACCGTTGATAACCTTAGGCTGGTCCCGGAATCCGGGCGCCGAGGCAACAAAGCCTGTCACTTTGATGATTTTCTTTACGTCGTCTAGGTCCTTGATGACGCTCTTCAGTGCCGCCAGGCAATTGATGGCGCAAATCCTGGCTGCTTCGTACCCCTGCTCGAGAGTGAGTTCGGCTCCGACTCTTCCGGTGTAGCGCAGCTTTCCGTCCACTAGGGGTATCTGCCCCGAAGTGAACACCAAAAGCCCCCATTGGACCGCCGGAACGTAAGCTGCCACCGGCTTGGGGGGTTCTTTAAGCTCTATTCCCATCGCCGCCAGCTTTTCTTCGACTTTCACGTGCCACGCCTCCCCGAGGTTGAATTCGGGTTGCATCTGGTGAGTATGTACTCATCACTGAGGAGCAACCAAAGCAATCATACACCCGTGCAGGAGGGAGTGTCCACCGAAAGGGCGTATGGGGCCGGTGTCGTGGTCAGCAAGGTGAGTCAGCGCAACGCAATCACCGGAACATGAGGCGCCAAACCAGGTAGCCTGCGATGAAGCCCGCGATGTCACCGGTAAGGCACGCCGCCAGTACGTGCCTGCTGCGTTTTATACCCACCGATCCGAGGTACAGCGTGGTCACGTAGAATGTGGTGTCCGTTGACCCTTGAAGTATCGAAGCCAGGATGCCTACAGGCGAGTCGGGTCCTCTCGCTTTCATGATTTCGGCGGTGATCGCCAGGGCTCCCGAACCGGATATAGGTCTTGTGACCATCAGGGGAACCACATCGGAAGGGACTCCGAGGGGCGTGAGGATGGCCTGAAGGCAACGGGACAAAAGAGACATCGCTCCTGAAAAACGGAAACAGCTTAACGCCACGAATATAGCTACGAGGTACGGCAGCGTAACGAAAACCATCCCAAGTCCTTCTTCGGCCCCTCTGATGAACGCTTCGTAGACCTTGACCCCTTTGATCCATCCATAAACGGGAATGGCTACGATGAGGACCGGAAAGACGTACACCCCGACAAGCTCCAGAACTTTCACTTCCCGTACCTCCCTCGAAGGACTTTATCTACCAGGAGTCCCGCAGCCGTAGCAGCGATTCCTGCAATAGCGGTAGGACCGGCGATCATGGCGGGATTCGCAGACCCGAGGGCAGCTCTTATAGCCACGATGGACGATGGGAAAACGCAAAACCCCGCGGCGTTTATGACGATCAAGGTGATCATGGGATCGCTCGGTTCGTCCGCATCCGGCGGCATCAGGTTTTTCATCTCCTTCATAGCTTTGAGGCCCAGTGGCGTGCCGGAGCTCAATCCGAGGACGTTTGAGGCGATCGAAGCTGCTATGGCCGAAAGCGGACGGGGGCAATCCTTTAGAGACGGGAAAATGGGTCTGAGCACGGGCCCCAGAAGCTTCGCCAGAGCATCCACCAGCCCCGACTCATCGGCGATCTTTTCCATTCCCATCCAAAGACAGTACACGCCGGCGAGATCGATCATAAGAGCGACCGCGCCTGCCGCACCATCCAGGACTGAATCCACCATTGCGCCGGCGTTACCGGTAATAAACGCCACAACCACTCCGATCGCTAAGAGTCCCATCCAGAGGGCATTCACGAACCATCATCTCCTCTCCATGTATCTATGAAGGGGAGAAGACCTTTATGGAGGGCCAGAGAATACGGCGAGTTAATGGCAAAACATGGAGGGCTCGAGTCTTCGGAAAAACGTCGGGCGGGCGAAAGGGCCCGCTACCAGCCCCTCCGCCCTGCTACCGCATGTGGGCTTCGGCGAACCGGATCATCCTTCTGACCATCTGGCCTCCCAGGTGGCCGCCGAGGCGACCGCCGATCATACCGCACTCCCGGGAGGTCATGTTCGGCCAGCCGGCAGTAGCTATTTTGCCAGCCAGACCGAGTTCCTGAGCTACCTCGAACTTGCGTCGATCGAGGTTTTGCCGGAATTCCTCTTCACCGCCGCCCCCGGTAAGACCAAGCTCTTGGGCGACTTCGTACTTAAGCGCGTCCAGTGCCTCCTGAGCTTCAGGAAGCACCGGACGGTTCCGACGTCTTCCCAAAGAACCCCCTCCTTTTTTTGCGGTAGCGTTAATAGGGTTCCCTGAAAAGACGTTATGTAAAATCGAAATACCACGTGGAACATTAAGAAGGTTATGCAGAAGGTTAGAACATTATGTAAAACGGTTCCGGGTATTAGGACAGCAACCGGTCGATCTTTTGTTTTTGATACAAACACATCTCGAACATTTCTCCCTTTTCTTCGATTCGTTCCAGTGCTGTTCTTATGTTCCAACCATCGGGTTTAACGGAGTCGAGTTCATCCCAGGCGATAGGCATGGAAACGGGGGCACCGGACCGAGCTCTTACGCTGTATACGGCGACGATGGTTTGACCGGGCGAGTTTTGCAGGTAGTCGATATATACCTTGCCATAGCGTTCCTTTACAGGTCTTTTCAAAGTCACTTTTTGGGGCATGGCGCTTTTGATGATCTGCGCAGCTCTCTGAACGAACAGCACGACTTGCTTATGGTTGTATTCGTTTTTTACGGGCACGTAGACGTGAAGACCGGTAGCGCCGGACACCTTTGGAAAGCTCGCAAGCTTGAGTTCGTCGAGGAACGCTTTGACCGCCCGCGCCACGGCCTTTACATCTTCCCAGCCGGCCCCTTCCGCGGGATCGAGGTCGAAGACGGCGTAATCGGGCCTGGATAAATGCTCCGCCCGGGACGGCCAGGGGTTTATTTCGACGACAGCTTGATTGGCCATCCATACCAGCGTCGACATATCGTTGCACAGGACGTATCTGATCACCTGAGAGTTCCGGGAACCGACGGAGACTGTCTTCACCCACCACGGGGTGCCCGGCGGCGCATTTTTCTGGTAGAAACCCGGTGCCGATATACCGTTGGGATACCTCACCAGCGACAACGGCCTGTCCCGCAGATGCGGCAGGATGTAACGGGATACGCGGGCGTAGTAGTCGATGAGGTCCCTTTTGGTAAAGCCGTCCCCGGGCCACAGCACCTTATCGAGGTTCGTGAGGGTGACTTCCCTCGACCCCACTCTAACTCTCACCTGATCTTTGACCATTTTCCGCTATCCTCCAGGAACTTTCTATGTCCCTGAGCACGGGATGCCGGAGCTTTCCGTCCGCCGTTATCTCGGTATAGGACACAAGAACCCGGACGTCGGGGACGACCCAAGTCACGCCGGCATAGGCCCTTCCCCGAACCGCTTTACCGTAAGGTGTGTTCTCCCGCGGTCCTCGACCCGGCTCTCGTAACGGGCGGAGCTCCTGAACGGGAAGAGGGGCTTTTACCCGCCGCAAAAGTTTCAAAAGTCGCTGCTCTTCCTCTTTGCCCAAACCCGACGATACCGCACCCCGGACCACCAGCTCACCGCCTACGTTTTCGCCCACGATGATCGATCCCACGCGCAATCCCGGTATTTTTCGGTAACCGAGAACTGTAAACCATTTCTCCTTGCCGTTCCGTACCTTCAGCCAGTACCGGGATCTCTCACCGGGCAGATACGGACTTTCCAGGAACTTCGCCATGATGCCCTCCAGGTCCCGTTCTTTTGCGATTTCGAACAAGTCCCGCCCTCTTCCCACAACGCCTTCGGACAAAACCAGGTTCCCCGAAAAATCCAGGGCTCTCTCAAGACGCCGGCGGCGTTGGGCAAGCGGCGCCGGGGTGAGACTGGATCCGTCGAGATAGACGATATCGAAAGCTATGTAACACAGAACCCCGTCATGCCTCCTGAGAGCTCCGAAGTCGGGCTTGCCCCCGGCCAGCGCCACGATTTCGCCGTCTACCACCGCCGATCTTCCTTTCAACTGCTTCCATAGGCCGAGAAGCTCAGGAAAGTAGTCTCCGAGGTTCTTGCCGTTCCTCGAAAGGAGATACGCATGGCCCCCGGCACCGCCCCGGGAAAGGTAGAGAAGGCACCTGTAGCCGTCCCATTTCACCTCGAAAAGCCAGGAACTGTCGTCGAAAGGAGCTTCAGCGGTTTCGGCCAGCATCGGGCGGAATTCGGGCATACCCAAGATGGACTTCACTGGGGCGCGGGGGCACTTTCCTGCACCGTCCTACCCCGCCTATCCTCCTTTACCCCCGCTATGCTGCGCCTCAGAGCTTCCATCAAGTCTATGACGTCCGCCGGTGCCCTTACGGGTTCCCTTACGACCTGCCTTCCTTGAAGCTTAGCTTGGACGAGTTCATTGAGCTGCCGCCGGTAAGCGGAAACGTGCTTTTCGGGCTCGAACGGCTTTTTCATCATTTTAACCAGCGTTTTCGCCATTTCTTTCTCTTGGGGTGCCACTTCCACCCCAGTGGGGATTTCCAGGCTCTCGGCACTTCGGACCTCGTCCGCCCAGTACATGGTCTCAAGGGCCAGGACTTTATCCTGGTAGGGACGGACGAGGGCCAGAGTCTCCCGGGATCTCAAAGCTACTCTGGCTACGGCCACCGTTCGCGATTCGGTCATCGCTTGAAGCAAAAGAAAATACGCTCGAGCTGAACCCTCCTGAGGTTCGAGGAAGAAAGCATCCCGAAAGAAAACGGGGTCGACTTCGGAGATGTTACAAAACTCCATTATGGTGACGGAATGTGATTCCGGTTCGGGCAGGTTGCTCAGATCTTCCTCGGTTAAAAGCACATATTGCCCTTTTTCGTATTCGACACCCCGGACTATTTCCTCGGGCATGACCTCCCGCTGGCAGGTAGGACACCACTTCAAATAGCGGATGGGCGTGTTGCATTCGACGTGAAGCAAATGAAAGGATGGGGTCTTGTTCTCGGTTGCTTTGTATATTCTCACGGGTATTACCACAAGCCCGAAACCGAGGACCCCTTTCCACAGCGGTCTCATAGCGTCAGCACTCCCGGTAGACGGTGTCTATTCCGCCGGCCCGGGCATATCTCGGGCCTGCTCCCAGGGTTTCCGCCGGTCGCCTTTCTTGGGTTCTATCAAGTCCGCAAGCTTCTCCAGGATGGCCGGGGCTGCATCGAGCAACCGGTCGTAAATGGCCCTTCCGTCCACGGGCAGAACCCTCACCTGTCCGCCTCCTACTACGAGGAAGGCCACGGGCTTGATGGTCACTCCCGCTCCGCTTCCACCGGCGAAGGGATACCGGGGTGACCCCTGGCTCCCCGTCTCCTGCATCTCCTCTTCAGGTTGCCCCTGGCCGCCCTGCCCTCCGTACCGCCCCTGGCTTTGCTGGGCCCCGCCTTGGCCTGAAGCTGCTTCTTCGGAAACCTCGTCGCCGCCCCCCGCTACAAACCCGAAGGAAACCCTCGAGACGGGGACTATGACCGTCCCATCCTCGGTCTCAACAGGCTCACCTACGACGGTGTTCACATCCACCATCGCTTTCAGGCTCTCCATAGTCGTCTTCATCAGAGACTCGATGGGATGATCGGACATACGCACCACCTCAAACCAGTCCGGATGGGCCTCACTCAGACCCCCACTTTTCGATTCGGAACTATCTTGCCCCCACGGATGCCGGGTATTCCGGAGCCCCACCGGGACGTCCAAAGTCGCCTTATCCTCAGGAACTGGGGAAGCAGCTTTACAGCGGCTGCAAGCAAGTGGATGGTTCGGATCCGCCCTTTTACCAGGAAATGCCCGCCAAGCGTGGTCCGGTCGTACACCGGCACGATTCTGACCCCCCGGTAAAGCTGCCGGCGCCCTCGGGGGGTGACGAGAGGGAAGACGCTCCTGACGAGGGCGAGGAGTCCTCCGGCGACCAGGGCAGTCGATGCGGCATCACCAAGCCCCAGTTCCAAACGGACTTTGAGGTCGAGGAGTTCGAAGCGGTATCCGAGGTATCTCAACCAGGAAAGAGCTTCGCCCGCATAGCGGCGGATGTCTTCGACATCGATTCGGCGTTTTCCATCGCCCCTCCGGGACCAGAGGCTCCCCTCCTCACGACGCTTCCCGCCCATATCCGCGGAGTCGTCGCGACGCGGACCGGGGCGCTTTAAACCGGCAAGGCCCGGGTCCCCTCCATTTAGGAGACCGGCTCCTCCCCGGGCAGAGCACCTGGGCGCGAAATCCCGGCCCGTACCCGGCTTGCGGCGTTTCTTCCCCTTGAGCGGAATCCTCAACCAGATCGGGAACGGGAAAAAAGGGGGCCTGATCGCGATCAGCAGCGCCCAGCTGAGACCGGTCAAGGCTCCGGCCGACGCCGGCGCGGGACCAAAGAATCCTCTGACTTCCACGTACCATGGAAGCACGAGTCCGGCGATACCCAGGCCCACCAGGATACCCAGGCAGAGCCCCTTCAATTGCGAGGACAAGGGATGATCCCTCTCGTTCCAGGTGTGACCACGAAATTGGGTCATTTCCAGCATTCCCTGGAAACTGTCGACTATTCCGGTTCAGTTCCGGCGCGAAAGGGTTGGAAACAGAGTGCCGCCGCTTCCGGGATCGTCCGGACCGGGTTCGGGCATGGAAGACTCGAGAGGAGGAAGGTCTTTTAGCGATGATAACCCAAGAGCTTTTAAAAACTCGTCGGTGGTTCCGTAGAGGATAGGCCTGCCAAGAGCTTTTTTCCTTCCGACTTCTTCTATGAGACCCTTCTCGAGGAGGACGTCGAGGCTTGCCTGGCAGTTGACTCCTCTCAGGGTCTCGATCTCCGACCTTGTTATGGGCTGGTTATAAGCTATCACCGCAAGCGTCTCCAGCGCTCCTCTGGAGAGCGTGAGTCTTTTACCCGAGATGACCCTGGAGACTACCGCCGCGTACTCCGGCTTCGTCAAGAGCTGGTATCCCCCGGCCACCTGTTTCAGTACGACGCCGCTCCCCGCCTCGTATCTCGCCTGGAGTTCCTCGATGGCTTGAAGCACCACATCCTCCGGCACCGCCAATGCCAGGGCCAGGCGCCTGGCGCTGACCGGTTCAGATGAGGCGAACAGCACCGCTTCGATTTGCCATTTCAGCTGGGCCGACGGAAGGACTCTCCCGCCGTCGCCCTGCTTTCTCCCGTCCAATTGCCTTCTTCCTCCCGGGACTTGACGTAAGGGCCTTCGTAAGTTTCCCTGGCCGCAAACTCGATTTCTCCCAAATCCCCTTCCTGCCAGACCCAAACCCTGCCCCGTCTGACCAGCTCGAGCAAGGCCAAAAAGTCCATGACCTTCATCCATTTCGGGTGCTCAGCTGTGAACACCGAAAACTTCAGCCGGACGCCCCTTTTCGCAGCTGTCAGTACCGCCCGCCATATGCGGCGGAGATGGGCGATGAAACCTAGTTTGGGAACGGCGACAATCCTCGTCCTGGCATCCGCCCGCGACTTTAACGAAAACCACATCCTGGCAAGCGCCACCGGGGATACCCCGAGGTCGACCGGGAGTTGTGGCACCGGGGATGACCCTTCTTCAACCGCCTCTCCTCCGGCGGCCGTTTCTGCGGCCGGGGTCCGGTGACCCTTAATACCGCGAGGATATAACGCCGAAGCTCTATCGATCGACTCCTCAATGCGGCGGGTAGCCTCGGTAACGAATTTCCGGGTTTCGGGCCCGATTTCGAAGAGTCCCAGGGTGGCCGACGCCTCCCGGGCCGCAACTTCTGCGGGGTCTTCCTCGGGCTCGGGGGTTCTCGCCGGCAACAAGCTGCGAATTCTCGCCAACAGGATCGAGGACACTCTCGAGAGAAACTCGAAAGCTTCCTCGAGCTCAGCTTTTCCCTCTTCCATTTTCCGCCGGAAACTGACGCACGAGGCGTAGATGTCTTCGCCGGAGGTTCCTTCTCCGATAACCTCTCCCAAGCTTCGTGCCAACCTCTTCCCATCCCCTCTCCCTGTCCCGTCATCGAGGACTTACTTCGACGAGGATCTGGTTCAATACGGAAGGGGTTTAAAAAGGAATGAGAGATACAGGCCGGCCAACCGACAGAGGTTCATATAACCCGCCACCAGCGGACCGATGATAAAGCCCACGATCCCGAAAATCACGAGGAACAGGAGGATCGCAAAACCGTAGCGCTCGAGAAACTCGGAAACCGCGTAACCCCTATTGGGTATGTACAGCTCAAGGATGTGCCAGCCGTCCAGCGGCGGAATGGGGATTAGATTGAAGAAAGCCAGGGACGCATTTACCCAGGCAGCCGTATCCAATATCTCCGGGAGGTATACCCAGTACGTCCCCCGCAGGCGAACGAAGGAAAAGATGAGAATTGTGATTAGTTGAAGGAAAAAGGCGACCACCAGGTTGGCAAAGGGGCCGGCGAAGGCCACCTTGGCCATGTCCTTGCGGGGGCTCCTTAATCTGAAGGGATCGACCGGGACCGGCCTCGCCCATCCGAACCCCAGAAAGATGAGCATAAGCGCCCCGACGGGATCGATGTGCGCCCACGGTTCAAGGGTCATCCTGCCGACCCTGCGGGCCGTATCGTCTCCCAGTGCGTAAGCCATCCTCGCGTGGGCATACTCGTGAACGCTAATGGCAAGGAGAAAACCGGGTATTCTCAGAATGATCGGCAAAAGCCGCGACTCGGGCATCTTGCGGACCCGCCTCCTCAAGCCGTCCGTTCTTCACCGTCCTACGGAACAAGGTCCGACCGATGGGCACGGAGGCAAAATCGGTTCCTTTCCTTCTACGGCTTGAGCCTGGAATCCTGCCTTTACCCCCCGGCATTGGAAGGGCCGGCCGGTTCCTTCAACTCCAGTCCTCGAGCTCGACCCCCGCCCTTTCAGTCTACCCCTTCGGGTTGAAAAGGACGGCCATCAGATAGCCGAAGACCACCGCACCCGTGAGTGCGGCGCTGGAAGCCCGAAACCCCCCGGTAAAGAGCCCGAACCAGCCTTCCTTGGCAACATCCTCCATCATACCCTGGACCAAAGTGTGACCGAAACCGAAAAGAGGAACCGCGGCGCCTGCCCCGGCGTAACTCACCAGCGTTCCATAGAGACCCAGGCCGGAGAGGATAGCTCCGGTGCAAGCTGCAGAGACCATAATAACCGCGGGGTTCACCTTAGTCGAGTCCAAAACCACCTGAGCGAGGGCGCATAGAATGCCTCCCACGATGAATGCCCTGATGTATATCATGGTTTCACCTCCTCGCTTCTCCAGACGAGGGAGACGGCGTGGGCGATTGACGGTATCGATTCACCTTGCTGGCACGTGATAGGACTGTGAAGGGCACCGGTAGCTACGAAAAGAACCCTTTTCAGTTCGCCGCGCCGCATGGAGGGAACCACCATGGCAGAAAAGACCGCGGCCGAGCACGCACATCCCGAACCACCGGCTCCGATCTCCGGGCGATCCTCGTAAATGAGAAGACCTGCGTCCCGGTGGCGGTCTTCTATATCCACGCCCTTCTTCCGGAGGAGCTCCCTCGCCAGAAGGGACCCTATTTTCCCTAAATCTCCCGAAAGGATGAGGTCGTAATCCTCCGGTTTCCTGGACATGTCCTGGAGATGCCTCCACACGGTGTCGGCGAAGGCCGGCGCCATCGCGGAACCCATGTCGTTGGCGTCGGTGACACCGTTATCTTGAACTCTTCCTGCGGTTACGCCTTCTATCCACGGCCCGTCTCCCGTGACACCGATTACCGTCGAGCAAGCTGCGGTAACCGTCCACTGACTGGTTGGAGTCCTCATGTAAGCGAATTCCGTGGGGTACCTGTACTGTCTCTCAGCGGTGTCGTGGTGGCTCGACACAGCCAGCGCCGCGTTTCTTGCAAAACCTCCGGCCACCAGCATGGAGGCAATGATGAGACCCTCCGCCATTGTGGAACATGCTCCGTACAGGCCGATGAAGGGTACATCGAACTCCCTGGCCATGAAGTTGGCGGATATGATCTGGTTTAATAGGTCCCCGGCTAAAAGGAAGTCAATCTGGGTCTCGTCCAGGCCGGCCTTGGCAAGGGCTATGTCCAAAGATTGGCGGAGCATCAATGATTCCGCCTTTTCCCAGCTGGTTCGACCGGCCAGGGTGTCTTCGTGGATGAGATCAAAGCCCTCCCGCAGCGGGCCTTTCCCTTCCCTGGGTCCGACCACGCAAGCCGAGGAACGGACCACAGGCATGACCGGAAAAACGACGGTCGAGTTTCCCTGACGAGAGAATTTCAACTTCGAGAGGACCTCCAGTCATCTTGCCAGGATGAGCGCGGCGGAGCTCACCAGGAGCGAGGCGATGAATGAGTAGACTATCACCGGACCGGCCACCTGGAACATCCGGGCGGATACTCCCAGTACGAACCCCTCCCGCTTGAACTCCATGGCGGGAGAGACGATGGAATTGGCAAATCCGGTTATGGGGATGGCCGCCCCCATCCCTGCAACCCCGCCCAGTTTGTCATAAAGACCGAGACCGGTGAAGAACGCCCCTAAAAAGACCATGATCGTCTGGGTGCGGGAAAGGGCCTGGACACGTCCGATCCCCGTGGATGATATCCAGCTGAGGACGATCTGCCCCACCAGGCATATGGCGCCACCGACAAGGAAAGCTACCACCGCGTTCCTGAGGACGGACCGGGGCGGAGAAGCTTTTATGCTCAGCTTTCTATAAGCTTCCTTTTCTCTCGTATTTGCCCTGGGCATCTACTCCGCCACCCCGGCGCCCTGATCGAGGTAAGCCACCTTTACGTTGGCCTTATATTCGACTATCTGACCGTCCTTCACGTTAGCTGTCCAGTTCAGCACCTCGACGCCGCTGATGTTGGGAACCTTCCTCGAAGCTTCCATCACGGCCTGCTGAGCTGCATCCTGCCAGTCACGGCGCGACTGACCTACGAGTTCCAGCACTTTGACCACAGGCATCCAAACATCACCCCCGTAAATCCATTATCTCCAGGGGGACTTCACTGTACGCACCCGCTGGCAAACGCTCACGAATCCTCATGGGCGGCAGGCGCCCAGCACACAGATGGATGACGAAGGCCGGTGGAGGCGACGAAGAACGAGACCGCTTGCTTGAGAAAGCTACCCAGCATGTAGATGACGATGAAGGGGCGTAAACGATTACGGACTTTCCCCGGCCAGGTGCCTTAGTTGGAGGAGGGCTTCACGCTCGAGCCGGGATACCTGGGCCTGGGAAAGACCCAGGTCACGAGCGACCTCGACCTGGGTCTTCCCCTGGAAATGTCTTAAGACGAGGATGGTTCGAAGGCGCGGTGGTAGGCGTTCGAGGGCTATTTTTAAATCGAGGTACTCGATTCCGCATAAATCCGCCGTCGCCGGATACCTCGGATCTCCGATTGTGTCCCTGCCCTCTTCCTCCCTGATCCCGTCGAGCTCCAGGGGAGCTCTTACCGACTCGAGAGCTTCTACGAGCTCGGATAGCTCGATACCCATGGCATCGGCTACTTCCTTGGCGGAAGGTTCCCGTCCTCTAGAAACGTAGAGGTCCGCTTCGATCTTTCTCGCCTTCAAGGCGAGCTCCCGGGACTCTCTGGGAATCCGAAAAGGCAAGTTGTCCCTGAGATACCTTCGGATTTCCCCGAGTATCACGGGAACCGCATAAGTCGAGAACTCGACGCCGTAGGAAGGGTCGAACCTGTCGATAGCTTTGAGTAGGCCTATGGCACCTTGCTGGAAAAGGTCGTCCAGCTCTCCAAGACCGCGGTAACGGAGGGCGCAGGCCCTGATGAGACCGGCGTTTTGTTGGAAGATCTTATCCCTGGACGCCTTGTCCCCTTGTTTGGCCCGCTCGAGAAGTTCCAGGTCTAACGGCATCTCTTCTTCAACATCCTGACGGTGGTGCCGCGACCGGGGGAGGATTCCACCCACAAGCTGTCCATAAAAGCTTCCATGAAACTGAATCCCAGACCCATGTGTTCTTCGAGAGTGGAGAATCCGGGTTCTCTGGCCCGCTTCAGGTCGTCAATGCCTTTCCCGTTATCCCTGACTATGACGGTTAAATCGCCCTGGCCGTCCAGGGTAGCTTCCACCTCGACCTCGCCCGTACCGTTCCCGTAGGCGTGTAGGACGGCATTGGACACCGCTTCCTGCACCGCTACCTTTATATCCTCGACGTCTCCCAATGTGAACTCGCCCGAAGCGGCGAAGGTTGCCACGGCGATCCTCGCTACCTGGACGTTCTCGGCTTTAGCTGGAAACTTCAAAAACAATCTGTTAGTCAACGGGCCTCACCTCCCCCGTTTTGTCCCCCATCTTCTCCCCCAGGCCCATTGCAGCGAGGGCTTCTTCCAGGCCCCCGAATCTCGGAATGAGAGAACCCATACCGGCCAGGTCGAGCATGGATGAAATACGTTCAGGGACATCGATCAGTACCATCTTGCCGCCCAGGGCGGAGATGTTCTTGTACCGGCCTAAAATGGCCGCTATCCCGGTGCTGTCGATGAAGCCCACACCCTTCAGGTTCAGTATCAGGTTTAAAAGGCCGGTCTTGCGAATTTCTGAATCGACTTTCTCCTTAAATTCTCCAGCGGTGGAGAGGTCGAGATCCCCTGTAACCCTGGCCGCCAGGAACCAGGGGGTTTTGTGAAAAGTCAGGTGCATGATCTGGCACCACCTTTTCCCGGTTTTAGCAGTGTGGGAGAGATTCTACGGTGAGGAAGAGAATTCCTTTTTTCTCTTGTGAATCTCTCTCCGGCTGCCGCCCTCTCTTTTCCTGGGTGCTCAAGGAGCTTTTCCCGCTGTTTTCGGTCATCTCCCGATTACGAGCACCCTCACGTACCTAAGGAAATGATGCAGGAAAGAAGCTTTAGGCACCGAGTCCCCGGCAAGGAGCTTTACCGTCAGGGTGTGTTTTCCGTCGACGAAGATGTCCATTTCCCCGGCAAAAGCTCCTTTCTCTACCGGCGCGGTCAGGGCAGATACCCGGATCTTCCTGGATACCTCCCCCTTTTCTCTTTGCAGGATCGTAACCCCGACGTCGCCAGGGGTAATGAGCGGCACCTCGTCTTTCGTACCTCTCAGCACCCTTGCGCTGCAAACGATCTCCCCCCGGGAAGCCAGTTTGACGGACCGGAAATTGGCGAACGCCCAGTCCAGGAGCTTCCAGGTCTCGTTCATCCGCTGATCCGGGGTTGACGCTCCCATCAGGACGACGATGAAGCGGGACCCTTCTCTTTGTGCCGTGGCGACTATGCAATAGCCGGATTTGGCGGTATAGCCGGTCTTCAGTCCATCGCAGCCATCATACAAGTAGACCAGCTTGTTGAAGTTGGTGAGCAGGTTACGGCCTCCTCTGAATTCTTGCTGGTAGATACGGGTGTAGTCGAGGAGATGAGGGACGCCGACCGCGTGGCGGGAGAGGATCGCCATGTCCATTGCGGTGGTGTAATGCCCTTCTTCATCAAGCCCGTGCGCGTTCTTGAAATTAGTATCTGTCATCCCGAGGAACCTGGCTTTCTCGTTCATCATGGAAACAAACGCCGCTTCATCACCGGCCAAAAACTCCGCCACCACTACGCTGGCGTCATTAGCTGAGCCCACGGCGATAGCTTTCAACCATTCGTCCAGGGTCATCGCTTCGCCCGGTTCGGCCCATACTTCCGTGCCCCCCATTTCCCAGGCGTTCTCCGAGGTCACAGCTTCGTCGGTGAGCTTCGCCCGCCCTTCGGCGATAGCTTCGAGTACCAATACGAGGGTCATGATCTTGGTGAGACTCGCGGGAGCCCTTCTCTCCCTCGCGTTTTTTTCCATCAAGACCTCACCGGAAACCGCGTCCATCACCACCACCGAGGGGGATTCGACCTTCGGTGGCTGGGGCCTATCCGCCGGAGAAAGGGCCATGAGGGTCGTTTCAGTCCAGGCCCGGGCGGGTGATTCGGTGACGACAAGGGATATCGAAAGGAACATCCCGGTGACGAGCCATAAAGCCAAGAGCGATCTTAATCTCAACGAGACGGAACGGGAAGTCACCGCCCCGTGGGCGGTGGAGGATTTATACGAAATCAGCTTCACCATGGAACATCCCCCCGGAAACATTGATATCTAGGGGGATGCTCCGATATGAATCAAGCTCTCGGGTGGGTCCTGGAGTACACGTCCTTCAGCCTGGACTTAGTAACGTGAGTGTAAATTTGCGTGGTCGATATGTCGGCATGGCCCAGCATTTCCTGAACAGCTCTCAAATCGGCGCCGTTTTCCAGAAGGTGCGTCGCAAACGAGTGTCTGAGCGTATGCGGCGTGATTTCCTTCCTGATACCCGCCTGGGCCGCGTATTTCTTGACGATCTTCCAGAAGCCTTGCCTGGTCAGTCTCGAACCGTGATGGTTGACGAAAAGAGCTCTCTCTTTCGGATCCTGGATTATCTTGGGACGACCCTGGGAGAGGTAGGCCGAAAGGGCGTTTATGGCCATGGTCCCCATGGGAACCAGCCGTTCTTTGGAGCCCTTCCCTTTGCACCTAACCACCGCTTCCTGCAGATCTACATCCCCGATGTTGAGGGACGTGAGCTCCGAGACCCTGATGCCCGTTGCGTACAGGAGCTCGAGCATAGCTTTATCTCTGAGCCCATGGGGGGTTTTCGTATCGGGCTGGGCCAGGAGCAGGTCGACCTCTTCCACGGTAAGTACCTTGGGAAGCTTGCGCTCCAGTTTGGGCGAAGCCAGAGCATCGGTAGGATCCCTATCCACCACGTTTTCCTTTATAAGGAAGTGGTAAAAAGCTTTCAAGGCGGCAAGCCGCCTTGCGATGGTGGCGGTAGCTTTCCCCTGCTTTCTGAGGTACATGAGGTAAGCTACGATGGTGCTCTGGGACGCACTTTCCAGCGTCTCAGAGCCTCCCTTCTCCAAAAACTCCTGATACTGCTTCAGATCTCTCGAATAGGACTCCAGAGTGTTGAGAGCAAGTCCTCTCTCATTCCCCAGGTATCCTATAAACTGGTCTATGAGGGTCGCCATGGAAACACCCTCCCCCTTCGACTTAAAGCCGTTTTCCGGCGAAGAAATGTGGAGTTGAACCCGAAATTGAGCTCCGCCTTTGACCTTCACAGAAGATCCTTTGCTTTCATTATTTTTCCCTGCGATCACCGGCTTATCCTGTATGCCCACATCGTGCCTGGGTCGGTTTTTCCCTTAAACTCATATGAGGGTGACAGTAAAACTATTCATTCAAAGGCGATCAAAGAAACCCCCACCCTGGACGGGCGGGGGTAGAGTTCGACCTGTTAATCTTCCCCCCAATCAAAACGGGGTTTTTCTAGAATCCCAGCATCTCTTCGAGGGGCGTGTAGGGAAGCCCGTGAGCTTCCGCCACAGCTTTGTAAGTGATCCTGCCCCTCGTGACGTTCACGCCCCTGGCCAGAGCTGCGTTTTCCCGCACCGCTCTCACAAAACCCTTATTGGCCAATTCGAGAGCGTACGGCAAGGTGGCGTTGGTCAGGGCGAAGGTGGACGTCCGGGGTACCGCACCGGGAATGTTCGGCACCGAATAATGAACCACTCCATGCTTGACGAAAACGGGATCGGAATGGCTCGTAATCCGGTCCATCGTCTCCACGCAGCCGCCCTGGTCTATCGCGACGTCCACTATCACCGAGCCGGGCTTCATCTTCTTGACCATCTCTTCGGTGACCAGTTTGGGCGCCCTGGCGCCGGGTATCAGAACGGCGCCCACGACCAGGTCAGCTTCTTCGACCGCTTGCGCTATGTTAAAGGCGTTGGAAGCTACGGTATCAACTCTTCCGGCGAAGATATCGTCGAGATAGCGAAGCCTGTCGAGGTTGATATCGAGGATCGTCACGTGAGCCCCCATACCCACCGCGATTTTAGCGGCGTTGGTTCCGACGCTTCCTCCTCCGACTATCACGACGTTAGCCGGGGGAACACCCGGTACCCCGCCGAGGAGGACTCCCCGTCCTCCGTGCCTCTTCTCGAGGAAGTGAGCTCCGATCTGAACCGACATTCTACCAGCGATCTCGCTCATCGGCGTCAAAAGAGGCAGGGTCCTATCCCGGGTTTCCACGGTCTCGTAAGCTACGGCGTCCACCTTCCGGTTTACAAGCACCCGCGTGAGTTCGGGCTCCGGGGCGAGGTGGAGATAGGTAAAGAGAATCTGCCCCTCTCTCATGAGGTCGTACTCGGGAGGCAGCGGCTCCTTGACCTTTATGATCATGTCCGCCTGTTCATACACCTCTCGAGGTCCCGGCAGTATTGTCGCACCCGCTTTGCGGTAGTCTTCGTCGGTAAATCCGGAACCGACCCCGGCAGAAGCTTCCACGAGCACCTGGTGTCCGGCTTTCGTGAAAGCTACCACCCCCGCGGGAGTCACCGATACCCGGTTTTCGTCGGGCTTAATCTCCCTGGGCACTCCGATCTTCACAAGGTCATCCCCTCTCGTACGTCTTTTGGGTCCAATGACACCGTGAATGAGTTTCGACATGCGGAGTGGAAGTCCTCTTTGGAGAGCTCGTCTGGCAAAAAGATTGATCCGGATTTCACTATTCCTCGCCCATTCGCCGAGCTTCAACAACTCGTCCGGCACGAACCCGGTGGAGTTTCCTGCCAACGCGTTCGCCACAACACTCTGCCGGGTCGTTACCTCCGGTAGAAGTACATGAATCGTGGGGATCTTGCCGCGGTGCTTCGGCACCTGCCGAGTTACACCCTTTGCCGGCGCCGAAAACGCGCCAGTAGCTTAGCCTGAAAATATCCGTGGACCTACCATCACGATACAAGCCGCAACAGAAGAGGGGTAAGATAAGCTTCGAGTACAGCTGTCAAGAGCAACAGCCCGCACAGGCGAGCCCAATAACCGGTGTACTTAAAGACCTGGCTCCAAAGCTGCCCCGATGACAGGTACGCCCGTTCCCGAATCAGCGCGAGAGAAAAGGAGACGGCATAAGACACCATGAGGATTAGCACGGGGACCACCAGGAGATTGTGGGGAACCATCCCCATCAGCACCAGAAGTGGACCCTGAGGCCCTTCCGAAACCAGGAAGCCTGCACTGAACGCCAGGGCGAACCCGCGGACGAACACAAGGGCGCAGGCTACCGGAATCCCGATGATGGTAAGCCCTAAAGCCCAAACTAGGAGCGCCGTCTTGAGGTTCTGCAATAAAGCTATCTTCAACACCGATAACGAGTCGATGCCCGGGTTGTTGAGGCTGGTCAGGAAGACCTGAACGTACGAGAGAAGCTCCCCTTTTTCCATGGGATCGAGCGCTTTGACAGCTACCACCCCGAGAACCGCACCCAAAAGGAAAAAGGCGAGGGAAATCACAAGGGGAGAAGAAAACCTGAACATCATACATGCGTTCACCCGCCGTCATATCTACGAGAGCATATGAGCGGCGGGCGGGAAGTATGTCTACTTCTCCTTGACTGCCCTCTCCTATACGGGTCCCTCGCTTTCTTCCTCATTTGGGGCAAGCTCGGCAATCCCGGTCTTGCCGTCCTCTCGCGCTTCTTGTTTTTCTCCCTCCTCGAGCTCCTCCGGTGCGGGTTCGTCTTCCGGCACGTTAATCATCCTTCCGGGCCGGAACAAGCTGCCTCTGGGAGGCAAAGATTCAAGACGTCTGTTGACAGCGTCCAAAGCAGCCCTCGCCGTAGCTTCGAGAGGTTCGTGCCTCACCAGCGCAGCTCCTAGAAGATCCTCATGTCTTCCCGGGGTGATGAGGCCCACCAGGACCAGGATGACCGTCCTGTCCCTGATCCTGGTGCTGACCACATCCTCCACGGTGAAGAAATGATCCGGTTCGATGGTGAGGTTCGCTGCCTTCACACAAGCTTTCGCCGCAGCCAGGAGCATTCCGGCTTCGTGCATTTCCGCCTCGCATTTGGCTGCGTAGGCGACGGTCCTGTCGTCCTCAACTTTTTGGAGCCTGATCGAAATCTGAGCTTGTCTTGACAGCTGGTCCGTTACGATCTCCAGTCCCGCGAGGATCAGACGGACCGATACGCGCAGCTCACCCACCTGAACCTGAGCGACGGAAACCCTTTTTCTGTCGAGAGTGATATTCCACTGGGCTTTGAGGGCGCTCAGGATGTCCCTCACTATCTGCTTGGGGCTTCGCCCGAGGCCGGTCAGGACGTGTACCTCTTCGATGGCACCCCAATCGTTCACCACGACCCTTACGCGTTGAATGCCCGGAAGGCACGCTAAGAGGGATTCGATTTCTTCCACCGTCACTTTCTTCCTGACATCCACAGCACCCAACACCTCCGGAACCGCCATCCGCCTTTCGGGACCCTTCTTCTGCTATGCGCCGGCTCGAACCAAAGAAGCCCCCTTCTTAAGCGCCTCTTCGTTCATGGGTAAGAGGTTATGATGTCTCTCGTGAATCACCTCCTTTAAGGCCTTTATCACGGAATCCAGGGCAACACAGGAGGTAGCTTCGACAAGCGCTCCCAAGCAGACCATGTTGGCCACCTTTTCCGAGCCGACTTCCCGGGCCACGTCATTGGCGGGGATCTTGAGTACGCGAATGTCTCCTCTGCGATCATCGACTTTTACGAGAGACGAGTTTAGTACCAGGAGGCCTCCCGGGACAAGAGCTTTGTGGAATTTGGCGAAAGAAGGGCCATTCATGACGATACACGAGGTGGGCTCCGTGACGATCGGAGAAGCTATCTCCTCGTCGGATACCACGACCGCGCAGTTTGCGGTACCCCCTCGCATCTCCGGGCCGTACGACGGAAGCCACGAGACTTTCTTGCCTTCTTTCATACCCGCATAGGTGAGAAGCGTTCCGATGAGCATTATCCCCTGCCCGCCGAAACCAGCCATGATTATCTCGTGAGTCACCTGGCCTCGCCCTCCTTTACCTTGAACTCTCCCAGCGGGAAGACGGGGATCATCTTCTCTTCGATCCATTTGAGAGCCTCCTGAGGAGAAAGCCCCCAGTTTGTCGGGCAGGAAGAGAGGAATTCGACGAGGGAGAATCCTTTCTTTTGGACCTGGGTTTCAAAGGCCTTTTTCAGCGAGGCCTTAGCTTTGGCGATGTTAGCTGCGTTGTGGAGCGAACACCTGGCAATGTAAGCTGCTCCCTCGACCGTGGACAAAAGCTCGGCGACCCGCAGAGGATAACCTTGAGAAGCAGGCTGGCGGCCCAACGGCGTCGTGGTAGTCCGCATCCCCTCAAGAGTGGTGGGGGCCATCTGCCCGCCGGTCATGCCGTATATGGCGTTATTGATGAATATCACGGTGATGTTTTCGCCGCGAGCTGCGGCGTGCAGTATCTCTGCGGCACCGATGGACGCGAGATCACCGTCCCCCTGATAGGTGAAGACTATCGTGTCGGGGAGCACTCTCTTGATACCTGTGGCCACCGCCGGAGCTCGCCCGTGAGCAGCTTGCTGGAAATCCACGTCGATGTAGTTGTAGGCGAAGACCGAACATCCGACGGAGGCCACGCCGACGGTGTTTCCCTGGATGCCGAGTTCGTCTATGACTTCGGCCAGGATTCGATGGGCGATGCCGTGAGTACAACCCGGGCAGTAATGGGTCACGATATCCTTCAACGCGCGGGGTCTTTCGTATATGGCCTTCACTTAATCTCACCCCCTGCCACCCTGTCGTAGTAGTCGGTAATGGAAGGAGCCTTCCCGGAGACCATATCTCTGATCCTCTTCAAAACTGCCCTGGGGACGGGGACGGCGCCACCGGTTCTCCCGTAGAAATACACGGGCGCCTTGCCTTCCACCGAAAGCTTGACGTCCTCGACCATCTGACCGGTGGACATTTCCACGCATAAAAAACCCCTGGCGCGAGGCAACACGGCTTCGAAAGCTTGTTTCGGGAAAGGCCAGAGGGTAATCGGTCTTAACAGCCCCACCTTGATCCCCTCGCGCCTTGCCATTGTCATGGCCGCCCGGCATACCCTGGCCATAGTCCCGTAAGCTACGAGGAACCACTCGGCGTCCTCGGCGTTTTCCAGGTCCCACATGACCTCCTCTTCTTCGACCCGCCGGTACTTCTCCTGAAGTCTCCAGTTGTGCGCATCAAGCCCTTCAGGATCCAGAATGATGGAGCTCAAAAGCTTGGATTTGCCGCCCCGGTTACCTGTGGTAGCCCAGGGTCTCGAGCGCGGATCCGGCGGGGGGGTTTCGTCGGGGAACGACACGGGCTCCATCATCTGCCCGAGCATTCCGTCGCCCAGTATCATTACGGGGTTCCGGTACTTTTCGGCGACGGAAAATGCCCGGAACATGATGTCCACCATCTCCTGAATAGATGAGGGACCGTACACTATGAGCTTGTAATCGCCGTGTCCTCCGCCTTTGGTCGCCTGGAAATAGTCGGACTGAGACGGCTGAATTCCGCCGAGACCCGGTCCGCCCCTCATCATGTTCACGATGACACACGGGATTTCCGAACCGCACAAATACGAGATGCCTTCCTGCATCAGACTGATGCCCGGACTGGACGAGGAGATGAGCACCCTTGCGCCCGCGCCGCCCGCTCCGTAAACCATGTTGATGGCGGCTACTTCGCTTTCGGCCTGCACGTAAACGCCCCCTACCTCCGGAAGCCTTTTCGCCATATACTCGGGGATCTCGTTTTGAGGCGTGATTGGGTATCCGAAAAAGTAACGACATCCCGCTCTTATGGCAGCTTCGCCTATAGCTTCGTTGCCTTTCATGAGAACCACTTCGGCCAAGATTTTCACCTCCGGATTTATCGAATGATTTATCACCGGGATTTTAATTTGTATACCTCTATGACGGCATCCGGGCACATTCTCGCGCAGAGGGCGCAACTCGTGCACTTCGCCTGGTCCTCATCGGAAACGGTGGCGGGGTGATACCCGAGATCGTTCAGACGACCTGATATCGTAATGATCTTTCTGGGGCACACAGCTACGCACAGCGCACAGCTTTTACAGTACTTCTCGTGAAAGCGGACCCGCTTTTCCAACATCCTACCCTCCTTCCCCGACGCGCCTCCTCGAACTTAGGAGACAGCATCGTTAAAAGCAGAGACCCTCCGTTTCCGGTAACCGTCCTCCGGAAACGGAGGCGATTTTCTCGGTAAATTCCCGATTTAAGGGCGGGATTCCTGCCCGGTTTTGAAATCATATGCCGGGGGAAGCGTTCGTATCGCCTTGCACGCTGCACGCGAAAGCTCAGGTACCTCTTCCGCACAAACGGGAAACCAATCTGGGTGCCTGATTAGTTTCGTCCCTCAATCTTCCGGAGGCCCTCGCGAAGCAGCGCGGGTATCACGAGCTCACCACCGACCACGAGAACCGGCGCCCACTTACCCACCCTCGACCCGACGAAATTCGCCACCTCGTTCAGGGAAAAGGCAGGTCCCGCCAGGATGATGAAGTCAACCCCGCCCGACAGCGTAGCTGCAGCTCTGCCTATCTCTTTGGAAATCTGATAGGCCATGCCGCATAACGCCCGGAGCGCCTTCTCATCCCCTTTCTCGACGAGGCGCTGTAGTTCTTCCTCATCCGCCGCTTCGGCATAAGCGAGTGCACCCGCCCCGCACGAAAGGAGTTCCTCCGGTTCGTCTCCCAGGAGGTTGTTAAAGAAGGCGTCCACCAGGGCGGTGGCGGGAAGGGTACCGGCGGCCCGGAGCCCGAAAGGGCCCTCACCGGCCAGGGCGTCCGTGCAATCCACGAGGACACTTCGGGCGCGGCAGGCGACGGACGTTTCTTCTCCCGAGTACACGACGATGAGGTTCTTTTCCCGGAGGTCGGTGCCGCCGAGCTCTCCCGCAGCTCGAATGGCCTCTCGGTGTTCGAGAACGTGGTAAACCGCCCGGCGGGAATACCGGGGCAATCCTGACAACTGAGCTTCGTCCGCCAGAGGCGCGCCCTTCATCGTTCCCACGGCCATCGCTTTGCAGCCTGTTCTCGCCGAATACTCCCAGGCCATTTGGGTGAGAACATTCCGGGGATGCCATGAATCTTCGCACTCTCGAGCTAGCCCAGCTACCGTCTCGTCCACCGGAAAGATTTCGGGAAGCGCATCCGGCCCGGTCCATTCGGACGAGAGTGGGTACGAACCGCCCGGTATCATAAGGATGTCGGGGGGCGATTCCATTAAAGCAGCAGCTCGTTCCAGGAAATCCCGGCCCGCCGGGATTTTCTTCTGAATCATCTCTCCGCCCTCGCCGAAGAATCCGACCTTCCCGTGTCTCCTACCGAGGTCAACCGCCAAAACCCTTTGCCGGACAGAACTCACCGGTACCCCTCTAATCTCCCCTACCATAGCGCCCCTACTCCCTCATGTACATCTTCTTCTGGCGCAGGGCCTTACTGATTCTCTCCTCCGCCATGTAGTCGGCAGCTTCGTAAGTCTCCATGCCTTTTTCCTTGGCGATCTGGAATACCCGGAGAAGGATGTCGTATATCCGGGCGATGCTAGCCATAGCTCTTTCCCTGTTATAGCCGCCTGGCCTGATCTCGTCGGCGACATTAGTGACCCCTCCGCCGTTGACTATGAAGTCAGGGCAGTAGAGGATACCCCTTTCGGACAGGTCTTTTCCGTGGCTCGGCTCCAACAGCTGGTTATTCGCACATCCGCAGACGATTTTCGCCTTTAGTTGCGGAATGGTTTCGTCGTTGATGATCCCACCCAGGGCGCATGGGGCGAAGATGTCGCAATCCTGAGAGTAAATCGCCTCAGGTGCGCAGGCAGTGGCACCGAGTTCCACGGCTTTTTCCAGCTTGTCCGGATATATGTCGGTAGCTACGACCGTCGCCCCCGCTTCCAGGAGCCTTCTGATCAAATCCAGTCCCACGCTCCCCGTTCCCTGAACTGCGACTCTCAGTCCCTTCAAGCTCTCCAGATTCCACAGGTACTTGACAGCTGCGTGCATGGCCCGGAAAACCCCGTAGGCCGTAGCTGGCGATGGATTCCCGCTGGTCTCCCTGAGCCCCACTACCCATTTGGTCTGAGTCCGGATTATGTCCATATCCTCGGTGGTGGTCCCCACGTCTTCAGCTGTGATGTACCGTCCGTTGAGGGTTTCCACGAACTTCCCGAATGCCCGTAACAGCTCCTCCGACTTGTCTTTCCTAGGATCGCCGATGATGACGGCCTTTCCACCTCCGAGGTTGAGCCCCATCGCGGCGTTTTTGTAGGTCATCCCTCTGGAAAGGCGTAGGACGTCGAAAAGAGCTTCTTCCTCGGTTTTGTAAGGCCACATCCTGGTTCCACCGAGCGCCGGACCCAAAGTTGTGTCGTGAATTGCGATGATCGCCCTCAACCCGGACACGGGGTCGTAGTTGAACACCACCTGTTCGTGACCATACTTCTCCATCATCTCAAATACTGACATCCCGCAAGCCTCCTTTTGGACTGCCCTTGAGCTTGTCAAAAAGCTATAAGCCCCTTACCAAACTAAAACTGGTCACTGACCTAAAACCCCGGACTGAACTAAAGCCCGCTGTTAGGCCCAACCAAACACCGGGCCACAGCCAGGGAACACAGCTTTACCCGAGCTGTGTCAGCCCGGGATATCACCACCACCGGATGGGTCGCCCCCGTTATCACTCCTCCCATCAGGGCGCCGGCGAAGTACTGCATGCTCTTGGCCACGCTGTTGCCTGTCGTTATGTCCGGGGCGATGAGGATGTCGGCTTTTCCCGCCACGGGACCGCCCACCTTCTTGATGGCAGCCGACTCGGGAGAAACAGCTACGTCGAGGGCGAGCGGACCATCCACTATTGCACCCTGGAAAACTCCTCTCTCCGCCATTTTCGCGATGATAGCTGCATCCAGAGTCGCCGGGTAATCGGCGGTGGGGACCTCCACCGCGCACAACAGCGCGACCCTGGGTTCGGAAACACCCAGCGCCTGCGCCACTTCAATTGCGTTTTCCACGATGCCGATCTTCCGCTCGAGGTCAGGGGCGATGTTAACGCCCCCGTCCGCCACGAAGATAAACCGGTCGAAGCCGGGAACTTCCAGAGCAGCTGTGTGGCTCAGCACTTTTCCCGTCCTAAGACCCTTTTCCTTGTCCAAAACGGCTCGGAGCAGTACAGAGGTATGCATCTTTCCTTTCATGAGGATGGACGCTTTTCCGGTGCGGACCAGTTCCACCGCCTTCGCCGCCGATTCTTCGGGGCTTTTCGACTCCACTATGTTCACAGCTTCCGCCGGAATGCTCACGGATGAGAGAGCTTCCTCGATCTTCGCCCTGGAACCCACGAGCTCCGCACGGGCGAACCCGTGACAAGAAGCTTGAGCGATCGCTTCCAGGGCAGCGGGATCATGGCCTTCGGCCACAGCAACGGCTACCGGACCGAGCGCACTGACCCTTTGCAACACTGCGTCAAACAGACGTCCCATTCTTCACACCGTCCTTCCCCGCTCCGGGTACTCTCTGGCCTGCTCTTCGCCGGAAAGAACCCTGATGGCGCCCTGAGCCAGGCAAGCCATCTCTTCCTCGCCAGGGTAAACCAGGTGAGGAGCGATAAAACTCGTCCTTTCCTTGACCAGGTTTATGAAGGTTTGCGACCGGGCAAGCCCTCCTGTTATCACGACGGCGTCGGGCAGTTCAGGAGCCACTGACGCCATGGCCCCGATTTCCCTGGCAACCTGATACGCCATGGCCCGGTAGACCAGGGCCCATTTCGGGTCGGAGAGCTTTTTCTCGACTTCCCGCGCATCCTTTGTGCCAAGGTAACCGAACATCCCTGCTTCGCTGATCAGCGAAAACCTCACCTTCTTGGGATCCCCGATCTCCCGGCACACCTGCAGGATCACCCGGGAGGGAAGCGTCCCAGCGCGCTCGACGGTGAAAGGACCCTCCTCATTGGAGTTGTTCGCGTCGACCAGCCGCGCGTGGTAGCAGGGGCTCACGGAAAACCCGGAGCCGAGATGAGCTACAACCAGGAAAAGTTCCTCTAGATTCCGGCCGAGCTCACTTGCAGCTTTCCTGGCCGCCTGTTTCATGTTCAGGGCGTGAAGCAAGCTCTTCCGCGGTAAGCACGGGAGTCCCGATATCCGCGAGTAGTCCCAGTATTCGTCCACCGACACGGGGTCGACGATGAACGCCGGAAGGCCGTAGGGTCTCGCTATCGAGGCGGCCAGAAGACCACCCATATTCGAGGCGTGCGATCCGCCCACTTCGTTCCGGAGATCCTCGATCATGGCGTCGTTTACCAGGTATGTTCCGGATGATAGGGGTCGCAAAAGCCCACCTCTTCCCACCACGGCGTCAAGATCCCTGACGTCAAACCCGTGCCGGGATAAGAACTCGAGCACCGCAGCTTTTCGGTAATCCAGCTGCGCCACCGTCTTGAGCTGGGTAACCCAGGGGTCGGTATGAACCACGTTTTCCTCAACCAGCGGGCCCTCTTCGGTCATGACGGCCAGCTTCGTCGAGGTGGAACCGGGGTTTATCACGAGGACTCGGAACTTCACATCTTCACACCCTTGTAAATGGATTTAAGCGTCCTAACCGCCTCGAGACGCCGTGCCACCATCCGGTTGGATGCCTCCTGAGTGTCGATCCCCTCTTCCCGGGCTATGCGGAAAACGGTCTTGAGCAAGCCGGGAATAGCCTCCGTCTTATGCCTGGCTCTCTCGGGGTTATAACCCTCGAGTTCGTCCGCAACGCTGATCACACCACCCGCGTTGATGATGTAATCGGGTGCATACAGGATCCCTCTTTCCTTCAACCGAAGGGCGTCTTCCGGAGTTTCGAGTTGGTTGTTCGCTCCGCCCGCTACTATCTTCGCCGTGATTCTCGGAATCGTGTCTTTGTTCAGGACACCTCCGAGGGCGTTGGGAGATAAGACGTCCGCACCGACGAACAGAATTTCCGAGGGGTCTACGAGCTGGGCGCCAAACTCCCTAGCTACTTCCGCCGCGACGCTCGAACGGACATCAGCTACGATGAGCTTCGCGCCCTCCTTGTGGAGGTGTCCCGCCAGCTTTCTGCCGACCTTGCCCACACCCTGAATGGCGATGGTACGCCCTTTTAACTCCGGGGAACCGAATACCTCTTCCAGGCAAGCTTTGATCCCGAGAAAAACGCCATAAGCTGTGAGTATGGACGTGTCTCCGCTGCCGCCGTACTCCACGGGAAGCCCTACTACGTACCTGGTCTCGGGCAAACAATACACGAAGTCCGAAGAAACCGTGCCTACGTCCGTCCCGGTGATGAACCTCCCGCCGAGCCCCTGGATAAACCGGCCGTACGCCCTGAAAAGGATCTCGTCCTTGTTTTTGTCGGGGTCTCCCCAGATGACGCCCTTGCCGCCACCGTAGTTGTTTCCGCACGCCGCCGATTTCATGGTCATGCCCTGGGCCAGCCGCAACGCGTCCTTGAGAGCTTCATCCTCATCGGGGTAGGGATACATCCGCGTACCCCCCAGGACGGGACCGAGCGTGGTGTCGTGTATGGCGATGATAGCTTTGAGCTTACCGAGCTTGTCCCTGCAAAAAAACACCTGCTCGTGGCCGCCTTTGATCATCTTGTCGAATACGCCCAACCTGCTCCCTCCTTGACACCTAATTTCCCGAACGGTTAAAGACGCTCCGCGAAGACTTTCCGAAGGATGCTTACGCAATTCCCGTGCCATTTGGGCGTCGCAGAGGGATGGGGAATGATCGGGGATTAGCAGGAATAGGGCAAACGACTTCCGCCGCCAGCTTCGGCAATACCGTGAAAGATTCTATATACCATGAAGGTTAGTTCATGAATGATTTTTCATGCCCGTGGAGAAGACGAAGAAGGCCTGTACGGGATACCGTAGTAATCCATTTTGTTATACAGGCTCCTGACGCTGATCCCCAAACTGGATGCAGCTTTCACCTTGTTATACCCGGACCGCTCCAAAGCTTCCAGCACCGCCTCTTTTTCGGACCTTTCTTTGAGGTCCTTAAGCTTCAGCGTCCCCGGACGAGGACTCTTTCCTTCCGGTCCCGCGGGAGCACCTTCGTTCCCGAGGGAGGGCAGGTGCTCCCTTCTCATGATCTCCTCCTGGTACCGCATGTTGATCATGGCCCGCCCGAGGACGTTTTCGAGTTCCCGCACGTTTCCCGGCCAGTTGTAGGAGAGAAGATATTCCATGGCATCATCGTCCACTCCCCGGACCGACCTACCGTACTCGGCGTTGAGTTTGCGTAAAAGATGCGCTACAAGTTCGGGGATGTCCTCTTTCCGCTGCCTGAGCGGAGGAATGAATATGGGGATGACGTTGAGCCTGTAGTAAAGATCTTCTCTGAACCGCCCTTCGGCCACAGCTTGCTCCAAAGAGATGTTGGTGGCCCCTATCACCCTCACGTCTACCGGCACAGGCTTTGACTCGCCCACCCTGGTTATCTCCTTTTCCTGAAGCACCCGAAGAAGGGTGGCCTGCAGGTTCAAATTCATCACTCCGACCTCATCCAGAAACAGCGTGCCCCCGTTTGCTTCCTCGAAAAGGCCGCGCCGGCCGCCTTTCCGGGCTCCTGTGAAAGCTCCGTCGGCGTAGCCGAACAGTTCCGATTCCAGGAGAGCTTCGGGCAAAGCAGCGCAGTTCACCCTCACGAACGGTCCTGAATGCCGGGGAGAAGCGTTGTGAATGGCGTGGGCGAAGAGTTCCTTCCCCGTACCGCTTTCTCCACGGAGAAGCACCGTAACTGAAGTCTCGGCGACCCGCTTGGCCTGCTCCACTGCGGCCCTCATCAAAGAGCTCTTGGCCACTATCTCATCGAAGGTGTACTTGGCGGCCATGCGGTTCACGAGTTTCCTCATCCTTTCGAGCTCTTCGGTGAGCCTCCTGATCTCGGAAACATCGTGAATGACCCCTACGGAACCTTTAAGTTCCCCGTCGACGATCACGGGCGCTACGTTAACGACCACCTCGCGCCTCATGGGTCCCACTTTCATCGGGACGTTCCTCACGGGCTGCCTTTCCTTGAGGACCCGCATGTGCATACTCTCGCCTTCCGCGATGTCCACGGTGGCGGGCTTGCCGATTACGTCAGCTTCTGTGAGGCCGGTTATGCGGGTGTAAGCTTTGTTGATGAGAAGGCCGTTCCCCTGGGCGTCCACGACGGAAATGGCATCCTCGGTGGAATCGATGATCGCCGCCAAGAGACTTTGAACCTGCCTCAAGTTGGTGATTTCTTCGGCAAGCTTTTTGACCTCGGTGATGTCGCGGAAAACGGCCACCGCCCCGACGATCTCACCCCGGTCGTTTTTCACCGGTACCCGGTTGGTGATTATGGTGATGTCGCCCAGGTCCTGCCGCTGGTTCAGCTCGGCCTCGCCCGTGGAGAGAACTTTATCCAACCTGGTATTGGGAATGACGTCCCGGACGTGCTTGCCCAACACCTCCCGAGCGCTCCTGCCCAGGATCCTTTCGGCCGCCGGGTTGAACACCCTCACCCGGGCATCCGCGTCCACCGCTACTATGGCATCGTGGGTCGAGTTGAGGACGAGTTCCAGGAGATCCGGCCCTTCCATAAGAATCGAGCTCCTTTCCCCAGAGCTCGATCATTCTCGAAAGGCAATGAATTCTCCTTCATGAAGACCGTGAAATCTGCTACAAGCATCAGCGCGGAACGGGAGCCCCCACCCTCATCCTGTCGGCGATCATGGCTATGAACTCCGAATTGGTCGGCTTTCCTTTCTCCTGATCTACCGTGTGGCCGAATACGGCGTTGATGGTGTCTATGTTTCCCCGGTCCCACGCCACCTCTATCGCATGCCTGATGGCCCGCTCGACTCTGGAAGGGGTGGTGTTGTACTTCATGGCGATAGCTGGGTAAAGCTCCTTCGTCACCCTGGATATCAGGTCGACCTGGTCCACGACCATGAGGATGGCATCCCTCAGGTACAGGTAACCTTTGATGTGCGCCGGAATTCCGAGCTCGTGCATTATGCGGCTGACCTCTGAATCTCTGCTTCTGTCCCGGCTTACCGGGGGCGGTTCCAGTCTCTGCCGGGCCCCAGCTAGCTGCCGCAACCTGTCTGTGAGCACATCGAGATCAAACGGTTTCAATATGTAGTAGTCCGCCCCGAGCTCCAGAGCTTTCTTGGTTATCGATTCCGGCCCGAAGGCGGTAAGCATGAGGACTCTAGGTCGTCTGGAGAGCTTCAAGGTCCCCAGCCTCTCGAGAACGCCGATGCCGTCGAGATAGGGCATTATGATGTCGAGGATGACTATATCCGGCCCGGTCTTCTCGATGAGTTCGAGAGCTTCAAGACCGTTGTGGGCGACTCCCACCACCTCCATATCGTCCTGCTTGTCCAGGTATTCCTTGAGCATTTCCGCAAATTCCCTGCTGTCATCGGCGATTAGAATCCGAAACACGCACACCCATCCTCCTCCGGTCCCAGATCTAATCCATTTATATCCTTTCCGCCGGAATTTGACAAGTCCTGGAAACCGGTCTCGTTGGAAAACCGGCCTGCAGCCACTCCCGGCGCCAGGCCGGTTTCTCCGGCAGCTTCGACCGGTCCGAGAATCCCTGCCTCCCTGGCCATCCATTCGCTGAAAGTGCCGTAACCCCTTGCGGGGTCGTTGACAAGCACGTGCGTAATCGCCCCGACCAGCCGCCCGTCCTGGATCACGGGGCTTCCGCTCATCCCCTGCACGATGCCGCCGGTTTTCGCCAAGAGCTCCGGGTCCGTGATTCTGATCAAGAATCCTTTCGACGACGGTCCGGACCCGGGGTACACGTCCTCGATTTCCACCCAGTAGCGTCCGATCTCCCTCCCGTTCAGTACGGTGAGGATCTCCGCGGGTCCCTTTCTCACCTGCGTCGCCATGCCCAGCGGAACCGGCTCCGGGTAGTAGGGATTCTTTACGGGCAAAAGGAGGATGCCGCTTATTCCGCAGGGTCCGTTTCGAGATATCGTTCCTATGACGTCGGTCTCGTCGACGAATGTCCCGAGCATTTCTCCGGGCTTACCCTTTCGGGACTTTTCGATGTCCACCACGCTGGCCTGTACTATCTGGCCTGACTCCATCGGTGCGGGCCTGCGGCCCGAGTCGTCAGTGATGATATGCCCTAAAGCTGCGTATATCCCAGTTTCCGGGTGGTAAAACGTGAGGGTTCCTACTCCGGCGATGGAGTCTTTAACATGCAGTCCGAGGGCGAATCCGCCGTCCCGCTTGGGCAGGGGTTTGACCAAACGTTTGTATGTAGACCCGTCGGGCCTGGCCAAACTGAGTTCAAGAAAACTCCCGCGCCGGCCAGCTAGATCGGTCCAGATAGCCAGTTCGTCGCGGGAGTTTATCTCCCGCCCGTCGACAGCCAGTATCACATCGCCCGGCTGGATCCCCGAGTTTCTCAAAGGCCAGATCTCCCTTCCGTCGACCGTTTCCACGGAAGCAAGACCGCTTATCAAAACCCCTCTTTGCCGGAGAATCACGCCTATACAATGCCCTCCCGGAACGACCACGGGAGGCGACACGATTTTGAATGCCACTCTTCTTAAGGGGATGAGGCCGAGGAGACGGAACTCCACGGTGACCTCGCCGGCTTTCCGGGTATCCACCGATACCCGCCTTGTGAGACCGCCCCAAATGCCTGGTTTAGGCTCTCCCAGGGGGTGTACCGAGACCAGCGGATACCCGGTATCCAGGGTTACGTCTTGCCCGGACGACACGGTCACCGTCTGGGGAAGAGAATAGGCAAACCGGACGGGACTCGAGAAGAACGTGAGGATTACGAGGATGCTCAAGCTGAGTCCGAGGATACGCCGCGTTCGGGATGGAATCAAGAGGATACCACGCTCCCTCAAAACCCGACCTAGACAAGGATCAAGTTTTGCCGGAGCGTGGGGGTTTTATAAGGAGAGCCTGACCGACGCTCCCCAGGCTAGAAGCTCTCTGGCGTGTGCGAGAGAAGTCTCCGAGGGCTTGCCGCTCAACATCCTCGCGATTTCTTTCTCCCTTTCCTCACCATCGACCCTCCTCACAAGGGCGACGGTCCTCCCTCCCTCTTCTACCTTTTCGACCAGGTAGTGACCATGGGAAGCGGCAGCGATGGAAGCTAGGTGGGTTACACAAAACACCTGATGGTACCGGCCGAGACGGGCCAGTTTCTCCGCTACCGCCTGGCCGGCGCGGCCGCCTACGCCCGAGTCGATTTCGTCGAAAATCAACGTGGGCACCGGGTCCCTGTCGGCAAGGAAAGCTTTCAAAGCCAAGGTTAATCTCGACAGTTCGCCTCCGGAAGCTACCTTGTTGAGGGGTCTCGGAGGCTCGCCGGGATTGGCCGAGAACGCTATCTCCACCCGGTCTATTCCATAAGGATGGACTTTAGCTCGCCCGTTCCCAAAGGGAATGCCTTCGGGATCTTCGTCGGTGATCACAGATACGGCGAGGACGCCTCCGGGCATCCCCAGGGATTCCAGGTCGGCAGTTACTGTTTTCTCGAGCTCCCGAGAAGCTTCCAGGCGCAGCTCGTGAAGTTCCCGGGCTTTTTTGGTCATTTCGTCCTCAATTCGCCCCAAGTTTTCCTTCAACACGGCCAGGGTTTCCTCGGCGGATCCGAGCTTCGCCAGGTCCTGTTTGGCCCTTTCCAGATACTCGAGGATCGCCCGCTCGTCCCGACCATACTTATCCTTCAGGCGCGCTATGAGGTCCAGGCGTTCCTCAACTTCCCTGAGCCTGTCCGGCTGAACATCCAGGGATGACTCGTACTTTCTCAGGAGGTCAAGCGCCGTTTCCAGGTAAATGCCCACTTCGTTTAAAGCGGAGAACACTCGTTCCGCGGTGGGGTCAAGAGAAGAAGCTTCTCGAAAGAGGGAGACTGCCTTACCCAAGCTATCGGAACAAGCCATCCCGTAAGGGCTCTCGTATAAAAGCTCCCGGCACTCGACGCAGATGGATCTCAGCCGCTCAAGAGCGGAGAGCTTTCTGTATTCTTCCCGAAGCTTCGATTCCTCTCCCGGCTCGATCCTAGCCTTCTCGATTTCGTCCACCTGATACTGGAGGAGGTCTATTTGCCTTTTCCGCTCCTTTTCATCCAGGACCAGCGAACGCATCTTCTCCATCTCGGACTGCCTTCGTACGTACAGGGAGTGAAATTCTTCCCTCAGCGTGATGATGTCTTTGTTGACCCCGTCGATGAAATCCAGATACGAGGCGGGTCTTAGAAGCGACTGGTGCTCGTGCTGACCGTGGATGTCCACGAGAGCTTGTCCTGTTTTTTGAAGCATTTGAGCGGTTACGAGATGACCGTTGATCCTCGCGTATGAACGGCCCTGAGATGTTACTTCCCGCTCCAGCAGGATCTCGGAGGGGTCTTCCACCATCTCTTTGGTCTCCCGGTCCATATGGGATAAGACCTTTTCGTCGCAGGCGAGCACCATCTGGATCACGGCCTTGTCAGCTCCGGAACGCACCATGTCGGCGGAAGCTCTTCCACCCAGGCAAACCTCGACGGCATCCACGATCATGGACTTTCCGGCGCCGGTCTCACCCGTAAAACATTGAAGTCCTTCCCCGAACTCGATTTCGGCGGAGGATAGTATCCCGAAGTTCTTTATCCTCAGCGCCAGTATCATACCGGTCCCATCCCCGCCAGGTCTTTCAACTTAGATACGAGATATCCGACCTTATCGGGGGAGCGGGCTACCACCAGGACGGTGTTGTCTCCGGCCACCGTACCCAGGATCTCCGGCATCCCGAGCTCGTCGAGAGCTTCGCCGACTCCCGGAGCGGTGCCGGAGATGGTCTTCACGACGATGAGATTGCCGGAGGCGTCTATCGAAAGGCAACAATCCGCCAAGATCCTCTTGAGCTTGTCCAGGATTATCTTGCCTGGAGTCCCGGAGGGCAGACCGTACTTGGCCCTACCGTCACCGGACGGGACTTTTATGAGATTGAGCTCCTTTATGTCCCTGGATATCGTAGCCTGAGTCACATTGATGCCTTCCTGCCGTAAAGCTTCCGCCAGCTCTTCTTGGGTAAACACCGGCCGTCTTGAAACTATCTCAAGGATTTTCATCTGTCTTTTGGTTTTCATGTCGCCGAAACCGCCCCTATCCCGTTCAGGGGGTCACGAGGCCGGCTTCTCTCCCCCTTCCTTCATCTTCTTCCGCAACACTTCATAAAAGGACCAGCCCTCGTTTCTCACCAAAAGGGCGGGCCTTTCGTATGCCTTGATGAAAGCGCGGTCGCCCGTCTCCATCCCAAATGAGATCTGACCGTCCACGGAAAGGTGCATTCTCTGGTTTTCCTCGCGACTTTCGATCCTCAAAACGGTTGAAGAGGGCGTAACCACAGACCTGGAGCTTAAACTATGAGGACAAACGGGAGTCACGACCAGAGCATCTACCGATGGGTGGAGGATCGGGCCTCCCGCGGAAAGAGAGTAGGCTGTAGACCCCGTAGGGGTCGCCACTATTATCCCGTCGGCGAAGTACGTTTCCATCAGGGAATCCCCGGCGAAGACCGATATCACCGCGATACGAGACAAAAGCTCCTTCAGCACGCACACTTCGTTGAGGCACAGCGCTTTGAAGACCGGTTTTTCATTCCGGAGTACGACTACTTCCAGCATCAACCTGGGGTCCAGGACAAAATCCCCGTGGAGAAACCGGGGGATCTGTCGAAAGAGATCCTTCCGCTCGATTTCAGAAAGGAATCCAAAGTGGCCGAAATTCACCCCGAGAAGGGGCACTGCCTGCGGGGCGAGGGCCCTGGCCGCCGAAAGCAGAGTGCCGTCGCCCCCTAGGACCAGGGCAAGCCGCACCGTCTCCCCCCACCGTTCCACCGGAAAGGAGAGTCTCTCGAGGCCGAGGGCACCGGCGACCGCCGGGGGAAGGACCGCTTCCTCGTTACGGTCGCCCAGGTACTTTACGAGTTCGAGACAAATCTCGCCCGTGCCCTCTTTTTCCAGGTTAGGAAAGATGCCGATTCGCTTCAAACACATCCCCCGTGTCTTGGATGCCGCGACTAGCACGTCGAATAAATTGTTCCAACATCTCCTCCCATTAGCTGCCTCGAGCTGTGGAAAGAGCTCCCGAGGAAGCGCTCCGGCCAAGAAATGCCAAAACTTCCCGGGCGATCCCCTCAGCTGTGAGACCACACATTTCCCGGACAACGCTTTGGGCGCCGTGTTCCAGGAATCGCGAGGGCATCGCGATGCGCAATACCTGGCACGTGACTCCAGCCTGGGCGAGAGCTTCCAGGACAGCTCCACCGAATCCTCCTTCAGCCACATTCTCTTCGACGGTGACTACGGGGCCCCTTCGGGCCGCAGAGACCAACGCCTCCAGGTCCAGGGGCTTGATGAACCGGGCGTTTACAACGCCGCACGATACCCCATACCGCCCCAGAATCCTCGAAGCTTCAACCGAGGGGTGCACCATGGCGCCGGCGGCGAAAATCGTCACATCGTTCCCCTCTACGATAACCCGTGCTCTCCCTACGGGCAAAAGCTGAGCTTCCCTGGGTTTCACACCGTAAGCTTTACCCCTCGGGTAGCGTATAGCGACGGGCCTCCCCATTTCCAGCGCCGTGCGGAGCATGTCCTTAAGCTCCATTTCATCGGCGGGTGCCATGACAGTCATCCCGGGAATGTGCCGGAGGTAGCTCAGATCGAAAGCTCCCTGGTGGGTTTCGCCGTCCTCCCCCACGATGCCTGCACGGTCCACGGCGAAAACCACCCCGAGGTTCTGAAGGCAGACGTCTTCGACTATCTGATCGTAAGCTCGCTGCAAAAACGTGGAATATATGGCCACCACGGGTTTCACGCCTCCAAGAGCTAAACCCGCGGCGAAGCTCACGGCGTGACCTTCGGCTATTCCCACGTCAAAAAACCTCTCGGGAAAACGATGGGCGAACTCGGAAAGACCGGTACCGTCTGTCATAGCTGCGGTGATCGCAGCCACGGCAGGGTCTTTTTCAGCTATCTCTACCATGGCCTCGCCGAACACCTGGCTCCAGGTGGGAATGCTCCCGGAGGGATGGAGTTCCCCCGTTTCTACATCGAAGGGACCAGGACCGTGAAACTTCTCAGGAAAAGACTCGGCCATGGGATAACCTTTTCCCTTTTTTGTGATCACGTGTATCAATACCGGGCGGTTCATCTCGCGGGCCCGGGCGAAAACCTCCTGCATGGCCCCGATATCATACCCGTCCACCGGCCCGTAGTACTTAAATCCCAGGTCCTCAAACCATGTCCCGGGAAAGAAAACGTACTTGACACCGCCCCGGAACCGTTTCAGGAAGGCGAGAAAACGAGGTCCGAACCGGGGCAGATCTTCGAGGATCTCTTCGAATCTGGCCTTCGCCCTGGTATAGCTCCGGGCCATGCGGAGTCTGGTGAGATAATGGGAGATACCTCCCACGTTCCTGGAGATGGACATTGAGTTGTCGTTAAGCACTACGATGAGCTTGGTGCCGGAACGCCCGGCGTTATTGAGCCCTTCGAAAGCTAATCCTCCGGTCAGAGCTCCATCCCCGATGACGGCGATGACGTTGTAGTCCTCGCCGGCCCGGTCCCGTGCCATTGCCAGTCCCAGGGCGACCGAAATCGAGTTGGACGCGTGGCCGGTATCGAAAACGTCGTGAGGACTCTCAGAACGCTTCGGAAATCCGGACAAACCTCCGAGCTTCCGCAATGTCCCGAATTTCTCGTACCTGCCGGTGACGAGCTTGTGGGCGTAAGCTTGATGTCCTACATCCCAGATGATTTTATCCCTGGGGCTGTCGAATACCGAGTGCAGCGCCAGTGTGAGTTCGACCGCTCCCAGCGACGCCCCTAAGTGACCACCGTTCTTGGACACGGTCTCTATTATGCAATCCCTTATCTCCCCGGCAAGAGAGGTGAGTTCCTCGACGGACCTGCCTTTCAAATCCCCGGGGGATTTGACCTGTTCAAGATGGATCATTCCGTCGCCTCCTCCGGCTGGTATTGGGACGCCCGGTCCGGCCGCCTTTCTCCGGTGACCTGGGCCGCGGAAAAACTCCCCGCAATACGCCGGATATCAATCCAAGACGATACACAATAGATTCAGCGCACTTGAGGCCGATTCCTTTCATGAGAGCTTTTCCTCCTACTGCAAGCGCCGCGGCCAAACCCACCGCCAGAGCTGAAAGGACGGGCCGGTCAAGTCCCGCGCTCCCGGCGAACCTGAAGCTCAGTCCTACCGCAAGACCCCCGGCCACGGTGGCACACACGTCACCCAAGAGGTCGTTGGCTAAAGACGACACCTTGTCCGCGTTCCTTACGAACCAGAGCGACTCTCTGGCTCCTTTTATCTTTCTCGACGCCATCGATATGAGAGCTGGTTCCCGAGCTCTGGCCGAAGCGATCCCCACTACGTCCGCGGCAACACCCAGAATTATGACGACAAGGAGAAAAGGAATACCCAGGTAGGGCGACAAGTTTAAGGACACTCTGTCGGAGAAAAAGTTCAGCGCAAAGCTCAAAACCAAAGCTGAAATCCCCAATATAAAAGCGGAAACGATCCTCGAGCTCCTTTTGGCAGTGCTGTTTCCAGGCATTCTTCAGTTCCGCTTTCACTTCCCCTGCGAGGCAGCGGCGGCAGTAAATCTTGTGGCTTAAGGTCCGGCAGGCTTTCCCGGAAGCTTACCCGAGCTCGCGCTCCGGGTGGTTCCCCTTTAAAAGCTTCCCCGGCGGGTCACCCGCGCCGGCGCCGGATCACCACTTAGTCCACACCGCAATCCCGCCGCCGCCCCTGTGGAGGACAGTCTAGGAGATTTCCTCGAGGGCCTCGCTCTTAGCCTCTTTTGCAGCCGGGCTTTCCGGATGAACCTTCCCACCCGGCCACTCAAGGCAGCTATCCCGGAACAACCGGGTACAAGCCCTAGGGCGCCTTGCGCCCTGCGAAGAGAGGGTCCACGCCCACATGCCGTTGCGGATCGCCCTCTCCTCCTTGCTCCTGCCAGCCGACCCGAAGCTGGGCGCATCGAGCCCGCTGGAGGCGGAAGGGCATAGCTTCGACGGATTTTTAGGCCCGCCCTCAGAGCGAATCGCCCACTAGAATACTGCGCCTCGCAGGCGAATTCATGCATGAGTATAACACATCCCGCCCATGCACGCTTTCAGCCCGAAATCCGCCGCTTATGCGTTCTTAGGCGTTTTCCCGGCCCCCGCTGTCGGAAAGGATCCCTATGGGCGTGAATAGCTTTAGCTTTGATCCCTCCGAAACACCCCTTCGAGTGGTCACAGCTTCATGGACAAGTCTTTCGGCTGGGAGGCCATGCACAAGAAACCGAGACGCTCGCGCCTCCTGAAGGAATCTGCACAGGAGCAAAGAACTGCCTTTCGCGCGGCAGATCGAATCGCTCCGGTAGAAGGAGATGAATAGTGATGTCGAAAGTCCAAAAAGCGATTAGGGAGCTTGTGTTTGCGCTGGCCGTCGCGGCGGTGACGGCCGTCGTCGCTTTGATTCCGATGTCCAGGGCAGCAGCTCCTCTCTGGTACGTCGTCATTCCGATTGCCTGTGTTCTTTTCCTTGCTGCCAGCAAAATCAGATTAAGCGTCGATCCGGTAACGGCTGCCTCCGATCTGAAACGGTACTGGAAGGTAATAGCGGCATTTGTAGTGTATAACGCCGTTCTGGTCGCAGCATTTGCGCTTATGGCGGAAAGTCCTGTGCGTGAGTGGTCCAGGGTGTCTTTTAGTTTTCTTACAAGTAACGTGATCGAGGAGCTTCTCTTTCGGGCCACGCTCATCCCCTTCTTTGAAATAATCGGCAGGAAACTCTTCGACGCGCCGAGTACCACGCGAGCTTTAGTTTCATCCTCGATCGTCTTCTCCCTCAGCCACGTGGGAAGCCTCCTGTACGCTGTGAGTACGCTGGAAAGACTAGCTGCCATCGCCAACCTGTTCAGTGCTTTCGTCATAGGCATATTCCTCGGCATCGTCTACAGCAGGTCACGTAATCTCCTGAGCGTTATGGCTTTTCACTGGTGGTTCAACCTGCAGAATCGGATGATGCAGTATCTGGCATTTCTCGTTCTCTCGTAGTGAGCCTGGACCCATAGCCTGGAACCATGCCCTGGCGACCTGCTGGTCCAGGCTTTCGCTTTTCCGTGGGTATCGTTGGGCCAAGCAGCCCCTCTTCCCTGCGCGCCCAGCACACCTCCGTGGCTGCGGTAATTCACCCATAACCCTAGCCGAGAAACCCCGCCTTTCGAAAGAGGAGATTATCTCCTTTATCCCAAGAGTCGCCGGGCTGTCCCGTTGACGCCCCCCGGGGGACATGATAGAAGTCGCATTGAGACTCGTTTTTCGCCTGAAAATACCAGCGGAAGGGAGCGGATTTCTGTGAAAATCGGTCTGTCTGACGCCGAGTACGCCCGGCGCAGGCAAGCGGTGCTGGACCTGATGAAGGAAAAGGGATTTGGCGCTTTCGTGTTCTTCAATTCCACGAGCATCTTTTACCTCACCGGATTCGCTTTCATCCCCACGGAAAGGCCGGTAGCTCTCATCGTGTCGGCCGATGGTCGCAGGACCATTTTCGTCCCCAGACTCGAGGAAGAGCATGCCCGCGAATTCCACCAAATCGATGACGTCCGGTCCTACCCGGAATACCCCGGCAAGACCCACCCTATGAACTTATTGGCGGAACTCCTCGTCAAGATGGGACCGGGTAAGATGACGGTAGGAGCTGACGCCGACGGATACAGCTCTCCTCAAGGTTATCGCGGCCCGAAGCTATCGGAAGCACTGTCACCGGGAACGGTGGAAGTGATTCGCGATTTCATCTCCGAACTCAGGGCAATCAAATCCCCCGAAGAAATCGCGCTCATCCGGGAAAGCGCCAGGTGGGGCAATCTCGCCCACGCTTTGCTACAGGAATACTCCCTGCCCGGGCGGACTGAAGACGAGATTTCCATGCGAGCGTCCATGGAAGCTACCATTGCCATGCTAAGGACTCTGGGCGAATCACTTCCCCCGGGATCTTCCACAAGGACCGGAGCTCATGCCGGCTTCAGAGGGCAAGTGGGGCCCAATTCGGCCCTTCCTCATGCTGTGAGCATAAACGCCGTGCTCAAGACGGGAGACGTTCTGGTGACGGGGGCCGCAGCAAACGTGGCCGGGTATTCCAGCGAACTCGAACGCACGATGTTCGTAGGGGAACCCAACGCCGTTCAGCGCAAGTTCTTCACTTTGATGAAGCAAGCTCAGGAGATAGCTTTCGAAGCTATAAGGCCAGGGCGACGCTGCTCGGAAGTGGATGACGCGGTGCGGGACTTCTTCGAAAGGGAAAAACTGTGGGACTACTGGAGGCACCACACCGGTCACGCCCTGGGACTCCTGGGTCACGAAGCACCGTTCTTCGACACCGGAGATCACACCATCATCCGGCCGGGCATGATATTCAGCGTTGAACCCGGGCTTTACGTGCCGGGCGTCGGGGGCTTCCGCCATTCGGACACGGTAGTCGTGACGGAAGATGGCATAGATTTCATCACCTACTACCCGCGAAAGCTCGACAAGCTCATTTGCGGGGTAGGGTAAGGTGCAAGCTCCCGGCACCAGTCGGCCGCCGGAGACATAAGCTTATCGAAAAGACCTGAGAGCTCGGGGTCTATTCGCCGGCGGGCGGGCGCCTCAACCCGTGGGAGCTCTCATAAGGTCCCTCGCCGGAGTCGAGTTCCTGCCGCATGCACCATGAACGAGCGTCTCTGGCACACCGGAAATGGGAGGCGACAGAGCGCGGGTCCCGATCTCTCGGTTCTGGAGAGTAAACCGTGAAGGTCTCTCGCTCCAAGCGAAAAAGTGAAGAAAGCTTTCCTCCGCGAGGTGCTCCGGCGAACTCGTCTCCGGATGCCCCTCGCCGCTACCGGGCCGTGTTCGTTCCGGGGACCGGCGGGAAAATCGAGTTCCACCCGGTAGAAGACGCAAGGTCTCCGGCATTGAAACCCGGTGCCAAGCTCCGGCCCGGGCGAAAGATCGCGAAAGATGCGGGGGGGTCCGGCGAGTCCCGGAGGGGCAGCTCCGTTGAGTTTTCCCCTCCCGGCGCCCTGATTCCGGCAGGAACCAGGGCTACCCTGGGCGGCCACCCGGGACTGGTCGATGAAGTAGATGTTGTCGTGGAAGACATAGCTATCAGGCTGTCTAGGGAGCTCAAGACCACGCTTCCTCATGAAGTAACCGTCGTATTGCCCAGAGTGGATGTAACGAAGAGGTTTCAGGACGGAAAGCTGGTGGAGGTCAACGTAGCATACGCGGGAATCACGGTCAGCCACTCTCCCCGGTTCCCTCCGAGGAAGCCGTGAGAAGAGTGTTAAGACGATTGAGGTAGTACCGGGAAAGCTCCACGAGAAACCAGTGCTCTCCGGGACGCTCGAACGAGGTCAGATAGTCCAAGCTCCTCGTCAGCGCCCAGACTGCTTCTTTGGCGGCATCCCGGACGGAAGTCTCAGCTGCGAGAGTATCGTCTTCCGCCGAGGACGTATCTTCAGCGTCTTCTATGTCATCAGCGATTTGAAAAGCATAACCGAACTCCCGGCCCCATGACCCCAATGCATCCAGGCACTCGGCGTCGGCTCCGGCAAGGATACCGCCGATTCTCGCCGCCGACTCAAACAACGCACCCGTCTTCAGCAGGTAGATTCTTCTCACGGCCTCCGGACCGAGTCGCTTTCCCTTCGCCTGCATGTCGAAAACCTGGCCCGCCACCATCCCTGCTGCACCTGCGCCCCTGGAAAGCTCGACGCAAGCTCTAGCTCTCTTATACTGTCGTTCCGGGGGTAAAGACGCGCCGCCAAGCCCCGCTTCAAAAGCTGCGGTCAAAAGGGCGTCCCCGGCCAGGACAGCCATCGCTTCGCCGAATTTCCGGTGGGTCGTAAGCTTTCCTCTCCGGAAGTCGTCGTTATCCATGCAGGGAAGATCGTCGTGGACCAGGGAATATGCATGCATGAGTTCGACCGCCACGGCCAGATCGAGAGCATCTTGCGACATCTCCGGCGCGTCATCAAGCTGTTCGCCTTTCGCCTGACCTCGTTCTTTCCCGTCGCGGACGGGCGACGTGCCGGGTGAATGCATCTCCGAGAGGTATTCAAACACAGACAAAACAACTGCCCCGCGCAGCCGTTTACCGCCTTCAGCTGAGTAAATCATCATTTCCCCGAGAGGACCCGGGTAACCGGACAGAGCTCTCCTCACAGCTTCGTCGATTATGGTCTTCTTCCCGGCGAGATACCGGTGAACGTATTCGCCCCGGTCTCCGGTTGCGCCGCCCATGCTCTCACCGCCCGAACTTCTCACGATTGCCGGCACCTAGCCCGGCTCCCTTTCTACCGGGATGGTGTAGACCCGCCCGTCTTCGTCCTGCAAAACCTGCTCTATCCTGGCGTGAGCTCTGTCCAGGATCGCCTCGAGCTTGCGTACGAGAGCCGCTCCCTCCTCCCAGAGTTTGAGGGATTCCTCGAGGGCGATATCCTCTTTTTCCAGGGACTCAACGATCTCCTCAAGGCGCTTCAATCCCTTTTCAAAAGAGAATGCTCCTCCGGTCTCCGAACCATCCGGCGCTCCACAAACACTGTCGCTTGCACCAGCCTTCTTCGCGCCCGTACCCGGGCCGGCACCCTCGCCAGCTTCACCCGGAGATCGACGCTCGGCTGGCGGTACGCGAGCTCGGCCCTCGCCTGACTGTAAAGGATCTCCCGTATCCGAGCAGTTGAACGCCGCTTCCAGGGGATTCGGCGCACGATCATCCTTTTCACCTTTCACAAAGCTTCACTCCCTTCCTGTCATTCCCTCTCATCCGTCGCCGGAGGAATCGTTCGATCCACCGTACATTCGACGAGTCCTCTTCTCAGCGTGATTTCTATGCGCGATCCGGGGCGCACCTGGGAGCTGTCTTTGAGGACGGTTTTGTGCGGAAGTACTCTGGCCAGACTCCACCCTCTCGCCAAAACCTTCAGGGGACTCAAGGCATCCATCTTGAGGACGAGTTCCCGAAAACGCGCTCTCTTCGTACTCAAAACCTGCTCAATCGCTTCATCCAGGCGGGTGTTCAGGGATATCAGTTTCTCCCTGTTTTCCACCAGGCTCCAGTCCGGCCGTGTCAGGCAGGGCCTGGAAGAAAGGGCTTCCAGGATTTTACGGTAGCCGGTCACCTTGGCGGTCAAAAGGGATTTCGCCCTTGCCAGCGCTCCTTCCAGGACCCGGCGCACTTCCCGCACGTCGGGAATGGCCAACTCCGCAGCGTTGGAAGGAGTGGCCGCCCGGACGTCAGCTACGAGGTCCGCAATGGTCACGTCCCGTTCGTGCCCGACGGCGGAAACTACCGGAACTCTTGAGCGGAATATCGCCCTGGCGACGATCTCGGAGTTGAAGCACCATAGATCCTCCTGGGCGCCCCCGCCCCTCCCCACTATGATCACATCCACCTCGGGTATGTCGTTCAGGAGCTCGATTCCCCGAGCTATCTCCTGCGCCGCACCATCTCCCTGAACCCGCGAGTCAGCTACCACAAAACGTACGCCGGGAAACCTTCGCCGTCCGACCGTCACAATATCCCGGATGGCAGCACCCCGGATGGAGGTGACGATACCCACCTTCCGGGGCAGAAAAGGCAGGGGCCGCTTTCTCTCCTGAGAAAACAGCCCCTCCGCTTCGAGCTTCTTCTTCAGTTGTTCCAGGGCTACGTACAGCGCCCCGAGCCCCGAGGGCTCCATGTAGCTTACGTACAGCTGGTAGTTTCCGTCCCTTTCGAAGACGGAGACGTAGCCCATGACGATAACCGACATACCCTCTTCGGCCACGAATGACAGCCGCGCCACGTCGTTTCGCCACATCACCGCCCGGATGCTGGCTTTCTCGTCCTTGAGAGTGAAATACATGTGCCCCCCGTAGATCCGGACGTTGGCCATCTCGCCCATGACGGCGACCTGCCTCAAGAGTTCGTCTCGCCACAGGACTTCCTTAACGTACGCGTTAAGCTGGCTGACGGTGAGAACGTTTTCCCTGAGAATCATCGGACTCCCTTACCCGGTCCGCCCCGGGGCTTACCAATCCTTCGATCCGCTTTCCAGATACCTGTGAATGTCCTGGGCTGCGGTTCTTCCAGCTCCCATCGCCAGAATAACCGTGGCCGAACCGGTCACGGCGTCTCCCCCAGCCCAAACGGCACGCTTCATGGTCCTCCCAGTGGCCTCGTCGGTGATAAGACCGCCCCAATCATGAGCTTTGAGGCCCGGTGTTATCCTGGATAAGATGGGATTCGGGGTGGTACCCAGGGCCATGATGACCGTATCCACATCGATGGTGAACTCAGATCCCTTGATCGGAACGGGCCTTCTCCTGCCCGACTTATCGGGCTCCCCGAGCTCCATCCGTATGCATTCGACCGCCTTAACCCATCCCCTGTCGTCCCCGATGATCCTCACCGGGTTCGTCAGGAAGTGGAACTCCACCCCTTCCTGTTGGGCGTTTTCCACTTCTTCCGCTCTGGCCGGCATCTCCTCTCTGCCCCGCCTGTAGAGGATCATGGCCTTCTCCGCACCCAGTCGAAGAGCGCATCTTACCGCATCCATCGCCACGTTACCCGCGCCGACCACCGCTACGCGCTTGCCGGGTTTTATCGGGGTATCGAACTCGGGAAACTTGTATGCCTTCATCAGGTTGATCCTGGTGAGCCACTCGTTAGCCGAGTAAACGCCGTTTAGGTTTTCTCCCGGAATGTGCATGAACATGGGTAACCCCGCACCGGTACCGATGAAGACGGCTTCAAAGCCTCTCTCAAACAGGTCATCGATGGTGATACTCCGGCCCACCACGACGTTGGTTTGGATGTCCACGCCCAGTTCTTTGACGTACTCTACCTCTCGCCTGACCACCGCTTTGGGCAGCCTGAACTCGGGAATTCCGTAGATAAGCACCCCGCCGGGGGCGTGCAGGGATTCGAATATCGTCACTTCGTAGCCGAGCTTCGCGAGGTCTGCGGCGCAGGTGAGCCCGGCCGGACCCGAACCGATGACCCCGACCTTCTTCCCTCTGGGGGGAGCTTTCTTCGTTGGGCTTCTTCCGTTTTCCGCCTCCCAGTCGGCGAGGAATCTCTCGAGCCGGCCGATAGCCACGGGCTCACCTCTTCGCCCGAGAATGCACTTTTCCTCACACTGGTGTTCTTGCGGACACACCCTGCCACATACGGCGGGCAAACTGTTCGTCTCCTTTATTTTGTCGATCCCTTCACGGAACTTCTTTTCCTTCAACAAGCTGATGAAAGCCGGGATGTCCACGGCAACCGGGCAGCCGGTGACGCACTGAGGGTTCTTGCAGTTAAGACACCTTGAAGCTTCGGTTAACGCCATTTCCTCCGTATATCCCAGCGCTACCTGCTCGAAATTCTTCGTTCGCTCCTTTGGGTCGGCGACGGGCATCGGAATTCTCCCCGGACGCTTAGACATGCTTCTCACCTCCGCATCCCGCGCAGCGTTCCAGCGCCACTCGCTCCTCGTCCCGGTACATATTGGCCCTGCGTATCGCCTCGGCCCAATCAACCAGGTGACCGTCGAACATAGGACCATCTACGCAGCAAAACTTCGTTTCGCCGCCCACCGTTACCCTGCAAGCGCCGCACATACCCGTTCCATCCACCATAATCGGGTTCATGGACACCCAGGTCTTGATCCCGAAAGGTCTCGTGACTTCGCACGTGGCTCGCATCATCGGAAGTGGCCCGACGGCTATCACTTCGTCGGGTTTTAACCCACCGGCGAGAAGTTCCTTGAGCTTTTCCGACACAAACCCGTGGAAACCTTTGGAACCATCATCGGTGCATATATGGAGCTCCCCGGACACTTCCCTCATTTCGTCCTCCAGGATCAAAAGGTCCTGTGAGCGCGCCCCGATGATGGAAATGACCCGTACACCTCTCTTCGCCATTTCCTTGCACTTGGGGTAAATAGGCGCGACTCCGACCCCTCCTCCCACAGCTACCACGACCCCGGTTTCGGGTAACTCGGCCGGAACACCGAGAGGACCGACCAAGTCGAGGATCGCGTCGCCTTCTTCCAGAAGGCCTAGAAGCTTGGTGGTGAGACCTACCTCCTGGAACACGAGGGTAATAGTGCCTTCGTCCCGTGAGTAATCAGCTATGGTGAGGGGGATTCGTTCGCCCTCTTCCCTCACTCTGACGATAACGAACTGGCCCGGCTCGGCCTTTTCCGCTACGTAAGGCGCTCTTACGACGACCAGTTTCGTCTGGGGAGTGAGTACCCGTTTCTTTAAGATCTGGTACACTTCGCCTGCTCCTCTCCCGTGCTATCGAAGTTAACCCGATCGAACTGGCTGAATGGCTGGATTCCCTACAAAAACTGAAGGAACCAACCAGAAGCCATTTAACCATAATGAACGTTTCGGAGCAAGGAGCATGGCGAAACCCCGATAGTGAAACCCTGAGGGTAAGACCCCGACGGCGAGACCCCGTGGGCGCTGGAAGCGGCCGGAGAAGCTACACCGGGGAAATCTTCTCCCTGAGGACACCCACAAGCAAACCGTTGACGAAGGCCGGACTGTCGGCGGTACCGAACTCCTTGGCGAGGTTAACCGCCTCGTCAAGGACAACCTCGGTCGGCGCATCTCCCGCATAGATTATCTCGGCCAGTGCCAGTTCCAGGATGCACCTATCCACTACCGGCATCCTCGACACAGTCCAACCTTGCGCCCGGGACTCGATGAGCTCATCCAGGGTCTTCAACTTTTCGACAGCGGCGAAAAAGAGGTTTCTGGCGTAGCTTACTCGCAGCTCGAGCGGTTGAATGGAAGGGTGGTTTAAAGAGCTCACTTCGGGCCGGGAAAACCTGGGGTAAAAAGCGAGAGTCTCTTCAAACACCTGGTCCGGAGCTTTGCCGGTCAGATGGTAGGAAAACAGCGCCGAAAGAGCGATGATCCTCGAGTCGTGTCTGGAAATCCTCGTGCTCAACGGAAATCAGGCCTGCCCGGAAGCTTCTCCTCCAGGAACTCTCTCCACCCTTTCCTTTCGTCCGCCCATTTACCCACGTAATAGCCGAGCGCGCACATCAACGATATGACCAGGGTCTTCCAGAACCCAACTACTACGAGACAAACCCCGAACACGAGGCCCAGGCCCGCGCCGATCACCCTTTTGGGGTGGTTGCGGAGGTACTGCAGGATTTCTTCGAGCATGGCCGGTCCCTCCTTAACGGGATTCGTGGGCCACATCGGAAACGGTGACCCTCACGCTTTCCACCGCCACTCCTACCACATCGCGAACGTAGGACGATACGGCCTTTTGAAGTTTATCGCAAAGCTCCGGCAGATTTACATCCACCGCGACCTTGAGCACGAGAAGTACCTGGATTCCGTGGGTACCCGGTCTGACGTAGGCCTTTACATCCCGTACCCCCGGCGTCTTCCATGCCACCCGCGCAACCAGATTCTTCACCGCGACCAGGGATATCTTGACCTGACCCATTGCGGTATCGCGCACCAGCGCCTGAGCCGGTTCTTTGCGGAAACCCAAATACAAAAGCCGCGCGCTTACTAAAAAGAAGAAACTCGAGACGATGCCCAGGGCCACCCTTCCGCCGGAAAGCCGGACACCCTGAATTAGCGCATCCAGCGGGCGACTCCACCCCAAGGCGACCAACACCATGCCAAGGGATATCACAAGCAGCGCTAAAGCATACAACGTTAACACGCTTCTGTCGAATACTCCCATTTTACTTCCCCCAGCTTGCCGTCGTGGTGCATCGAAAACCAAGCCGGCGAACTCAATTTCTTTAGCTCCAACCCCCGAGCTCGGCCCTTAGACCACCACCGTTTCTCGTACCTTTCTGCCGCAGAGCTTCCAACGTGCGCTGCGAACCTAACCGTCGCCCTTGTCGCCCGAAGCTTCCCTTTCTTCGCCGGGGAAGACCACGCCCTGTACGTGGATGTTGACTTCGGTGACTTTGAGGTCGGTCATGCCCTCCACCGATTTCTTTACGTTTTCCTGGACCTTGAAAGCTACCTCGGGGATCCTCGCGCCGTACTTGACGTTAAGGTAAAGATCCAGCGCGACTTCTCCATCAGATCTGGACACCCGGACACCCTTGGAAAAGCTCTTCCTGCCTATGATGGCGCCGATGTCCTCCACCAGCGTCCCGGACATACCAGCTATGCCTTCGACCTGATGAGCGGCAAGTCCTGCTATCGCCGCGATGACCTCTTCGGAGATTTTGAGCGAGTCAACGATGTTCTCCTCCCCGGTCCCCGCCAACGGCCTCACCTCTTCCACGCCCGGCTGGAAGGCGCATCGAGCGCCGGTATCGAGCACCGGCTTTTAAAAGCATTATATCTACTCGTCTCGAGCTACAACAACTGCTATCTTGTCCAGTCCAAGGCCGGTGATTCTCTGAACCACGTCAGCTATGACGACCACCTCGTCGGAAGTAAGACTTTCAGACCGCACCGCCACCGTGCAGGAATCTGACGTGACAAAGGCCAGCGCATCCCAACCTTTTGTCTTGAGGATACCTTCAATATCCAGCTCTTTCCCCATCGAATCCATCAGGGCTAGATACCTGGCGTGGTATACCTGCTTAACCTCGGGTTCGAGGTCGGAGCGGGCCAGCATCTCCTGGATAATGCTGATCTGCTTTTGGTAAAGCTTCTCCCTTTCTATCCTAAATTCCGCGAAGTACCCGGGTGACGAGAGGCTTTTTCCGCCTTTCGTCAGGTCGGAGGAGGTAGCTACCCCGGATACGGGCAGTCTCGCGGGCCTGTGATATACAGCTACGTAAAGGGCGATGGCCAATAGAAGCAAAAAGCCAAGCACTTTCCATAGCTCCGCTTCGGGGCTGGACCGTCTTCTTTCCGATCTCGCCGGTGTAACCATTTTTAGCGACCTCCCCTCATCGGAAGGACTTCGACTTTATGCGCAGGAACGTCCAGAAGGGTAGTGACGGCCCTGTAAATGTTGGCCTTAACCTGGGGGTCGTTGGCGCCCTGGGCGACGACGACCACTCCAGCTACCTTTGGTAACCGGGTGCGGGGAACAAAGGGAGACTCTTCGCCGGAAGCTCGGGTGGTCACCATCTCCCGGCTTACGCTTTCCTGGGAGCTCTGCCTCTCGTTGCCCTGGCCCTTCTCCACGGTAGTCTGCCTGGAAAGCTGAGTCGACCATAGCGTCTCTTTTTCGAAGCCGGCTTCGAGTTTTACCGATACGGTAACCTTTCCTACCCCTTCGATGGTGGAGACAACCCTTTCCGCCTCCTGGGCCAACCACCGCTCGTAGCTTTGAAGCGACGCCAGGAGCTCCCCTCCTTCACGCCCTATAGTGCGGCCGGAGCCCATGAAAGAACCTGCTACGACCAGCATAACTCCAAGCAACCCCAGCAGGATAAGGCGCAGGTTCGAGCTTTTGACGAAGTCGCCCAAACTCATGGTTCACTTTCCTCCTTCCGCGATCTCGATTACAACCGAGGATTCGGGAACGCCTGTGTACAAGCTCAGAAGCTTTCTGAACGATTCCGGAAGGGACCCATCCATGCCTCGATCTCCAGGTCCCGCAGGCTCCAGTGGAATGGCGATGGTTATTCGGGAAAGGTTACCCGTCGCCGCGTCGACCTCCAGTTTGACGCCGGAAACCGGGAGACCGAAGCTCTGGACCAAAGCTTCGACCTGCTTCCGGGTCTCGGCCAGATAAAGCTGGCTGAAAACACCGGAGTCAGTTCCCCGGGGCAGATAGGACTCGAGGACCAGGGCAGCCGGACGATCTCGAACCACCGATACCCACCTCCAGGCGGGAGCGATGACGGCGACGAGGACGATGATCTCTAGGATGAAAGCTACGTTTCTTTTCATCCTCGCGGGCGCGAGCATGAGGATCATTGAGCACAGCACCGCCACGAGGGAGACCGACCGCGCCCAGTCTCTCACGATCTCCATGGATACCACCCCTATCGCCGGGAACCCGACCCTGATATCCTCGTGTCCCTGAGATCCGAGCCTCGTAGCTTCCGGGACTAGAAAGCTCTCACCGCCCCCGCCACCAGGGATACGCAAATCACGAAGACGAAGGCGGTTACGCCCACGCTCGTGGCCACCAGCCCGATGGCGGAGGATACCGCCTTCATCGATTTTCCGGCTCCGCTCGGAAGAAACGCGCTGCATAGCGCCGTCGCCAGTTTCCAGGCCAAGAGTACACCCAGAATCCTTACAAGAGGCAAAGACGTCACCGCGAGCACCAGGACTGATCCCGCCACTCCAAGGGCAGACCTCAGCGCCGAGGAGGCTACGAAGAACATATCCATCGTGTCGGAAACCATCTTGCCGGCCACCGGTACGAAGGTGGAACTCAGGTATTTCGCAGTTCGGAGGGCGACGCCGTCGGCCACCCCCGCGGAAGCTCGCTGGGAAACGACGACGCCGACGAAACTCGCCATCATGACTCCGATGATGACCAGGGCGACCTGTCTCAGGAGTTCGGAAGCTCCCGACACCCGGCCCTCCGCCCCGAGACCCGCGGCGAACTCCATTGCGGTCGCGGTAAATAAGAGGGGGAGGGCGATGTCGGAGATGACTGTCACCACCATGTACCCCGTCCCGAGTACGAGGGGATGAAGGGTGGCCGCGGAGATGGGTGCGCCGGATGATGCTGTAAGGCCCACCATGATAGGAACGAACGCATACAGCAAGGTCAGGAGATTATAAATGGCCTCCCTGGCCATGTCAGCGCATTGTTGAAAACTCGACCAGGCCATCACCGCCAGTACCAGGAAGCATGCCCATGTGGCGATGGATGCAGCACCGTCCTTCGTCATGGACGATGCGATGATCTCGAGAAGCCCCATGACAACGCATACTAAAATGAGCTTGCCTAGGAACGGCACAATTGTAACGACTTCCCCGAGAACCTTTCCCGATACGTACTGGCCGATTCTTTTCCAATCCGGTCCTTTCCCCGATAGGACGTCCCCCACCAATTCCCTCCACCTGTAAGAGGGAAGCGCTTCGAGCTCAGACTGAACTTCGTCGAGCACTGCGGAAACACCCGAATCATCCAGGGAAGTGAGAGACGGCCCCGGCAGATTCCCGGAAAGCGCCGGGGATTCGGACGGCACGTTCCTCCTATTCGCCTCCCCGGGTACTCCGACAGACGCTTCGGTTATAGGCGCCCATACCATCAGGCAGAGCCCGAGAACGAGCATGGTTCCCGCGATCAACCCGGCCCTTTTGGACGAAACGTACCGTTGTGCTCGTAGCGGGAACGGACGACAGGTAGAAGACCGATGTGCCCTGGCGCCCAATCCCTTCACCCCCTCCTATCTCCCGCCCATTCGACAGGTATATCTAACTCAACAGAGACTGAATCAGCTGAAAAACCCCGTGAATCACGGGGAGCGCCGCCACCAAAATCAGGACCTTTCCGGCCAGCTCCACTCTGGAGGCCAGAAGCTCCTCCCCTGCGTCACGACAAAGAGCTGCGGCAAAGTCGGCGACGTAAGCGATCCCCAGGACCTTGAGGGCGACGCCGAGATAAGTGCCTCCCACCCCCGCCCTGTCGGCCATGTCCTTGAACACCAGCATGACACCAACAGCTCTCGGCACGATCAGCATCAGGATGAACGCACCCGCGGCCAGGGAGAGCATGACTCCCATTTCGGGCCTTTCCCTTCTGAGCAAGGCGAGCATGAGACTGGTAACTACCCCCAGAATGGCCACCTGGAAAACGTTCATCGGTCTTTCCTCACGGTAACTGGAACATTACCCTTATGGTAGAGAAGAAATCCCATATCAGCTTGGTGACCATGGTAAGGACCACCACGACGCCGGTAAGGGTAATGAGCCAGGCGTATTCCTCTTTTCCCGCCTGTTTGATGACGGAATGGAGCACGGACACGATGATCGCTATCCCGGCGATCTTGAAGATGAGATCCACATCCACGGTCTTCGCCTCCCCGTTCCTACGCCAGCAGCAGCACCAGCGCTACGGCCCCGAGTATTCCCAGGTACCTGTAGAGTTTCCCGTACCTGGTAGCATCGTCGGCGGCGCTTTCCTTGAGGCTCCTGATTCGCTGACGGGTTGCTTCTATGAGCGCTATCTGCTCGGACCTGCCTGAAGTTCCGAGGCCCGCTGCCATTTCCAGGATGACGCTTCGAGCTTCGGGGCCGAGCGCTCTAAGGCCGGCCCCGGCCAGGGCTTCTTGGAGAGCTTCTGAGGGAACCATCCCCCCACGTCTGCCCACGAGCTCCGAAGCTTTTGAAAACACCCGGCCCACGAAGCCCCCCGCAACCTCGCCCGAGACCAGAAGGGCCCGGGGAAGCGGGGTGAGCCCGTAGGATATCTCGATCTCAAGGTGCAAAAGAGCTCTGTCCAGAGAGTCCAGTTCCCGGCATCTCGCCGCGAGCCGGGACGAGCAGGATATCCCCAAGAGAAAACCGGCTACCAGAATCAGGGCCGAGCCCAGGACCTTCATGGCGACGACCAACCGGTTTCATCCCCCTCCATGCCCGGACCGGCATATTCCACCGTTCCCGGACCGTTTCTCCGGGACAGCACCACGAAAACCTCAAAGTACCCTTTATTGATGAGCCAGGACGAATAGGGGCGTCTCGCGAGGTCTTCGATATCCCGGGCGTGGGCGCTGGCCAGGATCGCCACTCCTGCGGAGCACGCCTCCGCACAAGCTTTGGCGTCCGCGTCGCCGCCGATTTCATCCGTAACCACCACATCGGGGCTCATCGATCTTATGAGCATCATCATCCCCATATCTTTGGGGCAACGATCCAGCACATCAACGCGGGGACCGAGGTCGTGCTGGGGGACTCCCTCGTAGCACGCAGCTATTTCGGACCGCTCGTCCACCACTCCCACGTGGCATGGACGTAGCTTCATCTCGGACCGGCCCTCGGAGAGTACCCGCGATAGATCTCTCAACATGGTGGTTTTACCGGCCCGGGGAGGTGACACGATCAGGGTTGAGCGAGGTCTTTTCTCGGGGTCCCCCGTTAGAATTCGAGGAAGAACCTTCTCGGAAACACCTTTTACGTGCCGGGCGATCCGGATGTTAAACCCGTAGACTTCTCGCAGGACGTACTTTTCACTGGAAAAGGCCGACATCCGGCCCACAAGACCTACGCGGTGGCCGCCTGGAAGGGTGACGTAACCCGTGGCGAGTTCGGTCTCCATCGCGTAGGAAGAGCAATCGGTGAAGAGCGCGAAAGTCCTCTGAACTTCCGAGTCATCGGGGCGGAAGCTTTCCTGCGGCGTCACTTCCATTCCGGCTGGGGACAGGAACACATCGCCGGAAGAAAGCACAAGACAGAGGGGCAAACCTTTGCGAATGCGGATTTCCTCCAGGGTTTCCCGGCGGCGAGGTGCCGTTCGCCCAAGCCACGCTGATACCGCCCGCGCAATCCCGGACGAAACCAGAGGCAGCACCTGGTCTTCGACTTTTGCCGAAATTTCCCCTGGTCCCTGCCTGTCTGGGGCACGGGTAGCTTGAAAAGATTTGCGAGTCACCGAGCTCACCCTGTCCACCTCTCGTTGTCATAACATATTGAGGTGGACGAGCTCTTATGACTCGCCGGTTTCGTTTATTCAAAAGGGCCGGAGAAACTCAGCGTCTCCCCTTGCTTCTGCCCCGTTCATCATCATCTTCTTCTTCGTCTTCGTCCTCGTCATCCTCATCCTCGTCTACATCTTTCATTTCGTCCTCTTCGTCTTCGATCTCTTCGACCTCGACGTCTTCATCACCGGTTTCAGCCCACTTTATGTCCTCGAACCGGATCCTTTCGCCGCATTCGGGACACACGACTTCCACGTCCTCGTCGCTCAGGGCATCGAGGTCAACCTCCACGAGCTCACCACAGTGGGGGCATTCGACCTCGACGAATTCATCTCCGTAAACTTCGCTCTCCAGGTCGGAAAGGTCTTCGTCTACGGCGTCCAAATACTCCTCCAAGCTCTCCTGTTCGTCCGCGAGATCCTCTATGGCTTCCGCCATTTCCTTGATGACCTCAACCAGAGCTTTTATGGCCTTTCCTTCTTTGGTGTCCGCCGATATATCCAGCCCCTCGACGAGACCCTCGACATACGCAGCCCTTGATTTCAAGTCATCCACGGAAAACCCCTCCTCCATTACATAATCAGACCCTCTCGATGTACTGGCCGGTCCTGGTATCGACCTTGACCACGTCACCCACGTTGACGAATAGCGGCACCTTGATCACGGCGCCGGTCTCAAGCTTCGCCGGCTTAGACCCCCCTGTAGCAGTATCCCCCCGAATGCCCGGGTCCGTTTCCACTACTTTGAGTTCGACGAAGTTCGGCACCTCAACACCGATTATGCGGCCGTCGTACAGGAGGATATAAACTGTCATGTTCTCTTTCAGGTATTTCACCCCGGGCCCGACCGCATCTTCGCCGAGAGTCACCTGTTCGTACGTTTCCGTGTCCATGAACGTGTAATCCCTATCCATGCTATACAAAAATTGCGCTTCTCGTCGCTCTATGCGGGCCCGAGGGAGCTTCTCGCCCGCGTTGAAGGTCCGCTCTAAAACAGCTCCCGTTATGACGTTCTTTATTTTGGCCCGCACGAAAGCTGACCCTTTCCCCGGCTTTACATGCTGGAACTCTACGACAACCCAGGGTTCGCCGTCGATTTCGATGGTCGCTCCGGTGTGAAAATCGTTGGTGGATATCATACCCGTGGTTCCTCGCTTTCCGTCCAAGTATTCTCGGGTTCCGTGCTATTTATGTTCGCGGCAAACCGGACGTGTTCCCTTTGTACCGGAACACCGAGAGATCTATCTTGAAAAGTCCTACTTTTTCCCTCCTCCGAGAACTTTCAAATCCTTAGGATAAGAGGTGAGGATCTCCGGCCCATCGTCTCCGACCACGACAAGATCCTCGATGCGGACACCTCCGAACCCGGGTATGTAAACCCCCGGCTCGACGGTGACGATCATGCCCGGTTCCAGGATATCCTCGGATTTCTGACCGAGCCTCGGAGATTCATGCACCTGGAGTCCGACGCCGTGGCCGATCCCGTGACCGAAATACTCACCGTAGCCTGCCTCCTCGATCACTTTACGCCCGGCCGCGTCCACATCGGAAGCTTTGACACCCGCCCTCACCGCTTGAAGACCTGCCTCCTGAGCTCTCCCCACCACTTCGTATACTTCCCTGTGCTTCTCGTCCAGGGGCTCGATCACAAACGTCCTGGTACAGTCAGAACAGTAGCCATTCCACACCGCCCCGAAATCAACTGTGACGAAATCTCCGGGTTCTATCGCCTTATCCCCGGGCTCACCGTGGGGCAAAGAGGACCTGGCCCCGGAGACGACGATGATCGGGAAGGCGACACCCTCGGACCCCATTTTCCTCATGGTGAACTCGAGTTCCAGAGCCACCTCTCGTTCGGAGACGCCCGGCCTTATGGAGGATACTACCATCGAGAAAGCATCATCGGCCAGTTCTGCAGCTTTTCTTACCGCCTGGATTTCCTCGGGGGTCTTTTGCGCCCTCAGCTTCTCCACCCACCCAGAAGCTGGAACGAGCTTCGTGTCCTTGAACCGCTTGGTCATGTTTTCCCACAAGGCGAACGTCACGTGTTCCCGCTCGAAGGTCATAGATTTGATTCCGAGAGAGCTCAGAGTATCGGCGACCACGTCTTTATCCATCTTTGTCTCGACAACCCGAAAGTCTGGGGCCTGGGATGAAGCTTGCTCCGTATAGCGTCCGTCGGTGAACAGTATAGTTTCGCCAGGGGTGATCACAATCGCTCCCGAGTCCCCCGTGAAACCCGAAAGGTATCGCATGTTGTAACGAAAGGATATGTAAGCTGCATCGACTTTTTCCTCTTCGAGTTTCTGCCGGATCGCCCTTATGCGGTCTTCGAAGGGCTTCAAGAGGATCACCTCCATGCTTTGAACGCGCTCATTCTACCATAACGCGCCGAAGATTCACCATAATTTGCCGATCGATTCAAGCCGGGGATCTTAGCTGAAAAAACCCCTCGCTGCTGCACCCCTCCCGGACGGATTACGGTTAGGCCGGTCTGGTGCATCCTTAAGGGCCACTCCCCAAAAACCTAAATTTTCGCTTGAGTTTTCCGTGAGCCCGGATTTCCGCGTCATATCGGGTAAAACGGGAAAGAAGACGTGAGCTCCAGCACCTCCCCGCGGATCTCATCGAGCTTGGCCGGGTCATCTTTCGAAGCGAGAGTCCTGTCGATGAGCTCGGCGATGACCTTCATCTCACGTTCCTTCATCCCCCGCGTGGTAACGGTTGGAGTACCAATACGGATCCCCGAGGTAATCGTGGGTTTCCGCTTGTCGAAGGGAATAGCGTTCTTGTTTACGGTTATGCCTACGGCGTCCAACGCCTTTTCCGCCTCGAGACCGGTTATCCCCTTGGGTGTAAGATCCACGAGCATCAAATGGTTGTCGGTCCCGCCCGATACGAGCCGGTAACCCCTGGCCATGAGTTCTTCCGCGAGGCATTTGGCGTTCTTCACTATTTGCTGCTGGTATTCGCGGAAAGCCGGACTCATGGCCTCTTTTAAGGCCACCGCCTTGGCGGCGATCACATGCATGAGCGGGCCTCCCTGAGTCCCGGGGAATATGGCCTTATCGATGGCTCCAGCCCAATCTTTGGAAACCATGATCATCCCGCCCCGCGGCCCGCGGAGGGTTTTGTGGGTGGTCGTGGTGACGAACTGGGCATGGGGCACCGGCGAAGGATGAATCCCCGCGGCGACGAGACCGGCGATGTGCGCCATGTCCACCATTAGCAGCGCGCCGACTTCTTCAGCTATTGAGCGGAAAGCGGCGAAGTCTATGACCCTCGGATATGCCGAAGCTCCAGCCACGATAAGCTTGGGCCGGTGCGTACGGGCGGTCTCCCTGACCTCGTCATAATCGATTGTCTCCGTCCTGGGATTCACGCCGTAGGCCACGAAATTGAAGTATTTCCCGGATATGTTGACGGAGCTCCCGTGGGTGAGGTGACCGCCGTGGCTCAGGTTCATGCCCAGCACCGTATCTCCCGGGTTCAAACAGGCGAAATACACGGCCATGTTGGCCTGGGCGCCCGAGTGAGGCTGGACGTTGGCATGGTCCGCGCCGAATAGGGCGCAAGCTCGCTTTCTCGCCAGATCCTCCACGACGTCTACGAATTCGCACCCTCCGTAATAACGGTGCGCCGGATACCCTTCAGCGTACTTGTTGGTCAACACGGAACCCATAGCTTCCAGTACCGCTTCGGATACGAGGTTTTCGGAAGCTATGAGCTCTATCACCCTCATCTGTCTCTTCTTTTCGTCCTGTATCGCCTGGTATATCTCGGGGTCTTCCATCATTAGGCTTTTTCCCATAATGGGAACCTCCTCTCTGATTTGCTCCTGACCTCGTCCTTTACCTGGTTAAGAGGTGAATAGGCCTGGAAACTACCCCATGGCACGCCTCGAGCACAGCTTCGGGTAACGTTGGATGAGCATGCACCATCTCGGCGATGTCCTTCGCGGAAAGCCCGGCTGCCATAGCGAGAGCTCCTTCGTGAATCAGGTCGTCCGCGTGAGGCCCCATGATGTGCATGCCGAGGATTTTGCCGTTTTCGTCCGCTATAACCTTGACGAAGCCCTCGGTTTCTCCAATGGCCATAGCACGACCGTTGGCGCTGAACGGGAACCTCGAAACCTTCACGTTCGGGTAAACCGCGGAAGCTTCGGACTCCTTGAGACCTACCGAAGCACACTCGGGTATGGAGAACACGCAGTTCGGCACCACCCTGTAATCCATCGTCCTGGGATGGCCGAATATGTTGTCCATAGCTACAATGCCTTCGAAAGAAGCTACCGGAGCCAGGTACGTCTTCCCCACCACGTCTCCTATAGCCCATATACCTTCTCTCGTCGTGGCCATCCTCGCGTCCACCTGTATGCCTTTTTTCGAGTAGGCGACGCCGAGCGAGTCCAGGTCGAGCCCCCCGAAAGCCGGCTTTCGTCCCATAGCCACGAGGATGATGTCAGCTCTCTTCTCGATCTTCTGGCCGTCCATGTCCTCGGCCACGAGCACCTTTTCCCCGTTTTCCTCCCGGATCTCCTTTACGTACAGGCCACTGGAGACGGTGATTCCTTTGCGCTTCAAGAGCATCATGAGTCTCCTGGATATCTCCTCGTCCACCGGAGGCAGTATGAGCGGGGAACGTTTGACCATCTCCACCTGGGCGCCGAAGGCGTTCCAGATGCACGCGAACTCTACAGCTACGACGCCTCCCCCGATCACCAAAAGCCTCTCGGGGACGCGGTTCAAAGACAGAGCGTCATCCGAAGATATGGTGCAGGAGATGCTTTCCGGCGAAACCGGCGGAAGCTCATGGGTGGACCCCGTCGCTATGATGATATGGCGGGTTTCGAGCATCTCGCCGGTGCCGTCTTCCCATGTCACTTCAACTTTTCCCGGAGAGGGTATGGAAGCTTTACCGCGATATATGTCCACCCCGTTTCCCTTGAGGAGCTTCTCAAGGCCCGAGACCAGCGTCGTTACCGTCTTTTCCTTATGAGCCATGACCTTTTTCAGGTCGAGGCCGACGTTTTCCGCGATTATCCCGAATTCTCCAGCCCGCCTGGCCAGAAGATAAGTAGTGGCGGAATGAACCAGAGCTTTCGTGGGAATACAACCCACGTTGAGGCAGGTACCGCCGAGCTTGTTGGCTTCTACGAGGGCTATTTTCCCGCCGAGCTGCGCGCCACGAATCGCCGCGACGTACCCGCCCGGTCCCGAGCCTATTACTACGACGTCGTATTTCAATGCTATCACCTCTGACGCTTCAGTTTTCACTAACAACGGGGCAAGCGACCGCTTGACCAGCTTCCAGTTCTCGACGTTGCCGTGCGTCACCCTGCTCTGCGCGAGCACAAGAAAAAGGTGAGCGGTTAACTTTCGGTTTTTAACGTTGCCACGGTCTTCGATCACTCCGACGGTCTGGCCGGCCGGGATGCCGCGGCAGAATCACCGGGCGTCATGTCTTCCTCCTCGTCCTCTTCTATCCTTCCCCTCTCCAGGTTCCACCGGGGCGTCCCGTACTTCTCTGCAGAGAGCCGGCAGGATTCAAGGAGTTCCCGGTAGGTCATCCCGTCCTCGACGAATTCCCAGCCGAGTTCCCGTTCAAAACCCAGGCGTAAAGCTTCCTCCACATCCCAGGGCTCGACTCTGCGTCCCAGTACGTCTGAAAGGGACGACGCCTTTTGGGCCAGGATAGCCTCGAGCTTCCCCCTTGCTTCCTCCGAGCTCGCCTTAAAGCAAGCTGCGACCCTCTTCGGCGAAAAAGTCAGGGGGATCGACCCGTGCTGCAGGATGACTCCATTCCTTCTGGCCTGTGCCGAGCCCACGATCTTACGGCCGGAGGCAACCACCTCATACCAGGAAGGGGCCGAAAAACAAGCAGCTTTGCCGAAGCCCTGGGGTGCGCGGGTTCCCCGCTCCAATGCCACCATTTCACATTTGACGCCGAGCAGGCAGAGCCCGCGGACAATGCCGCGGCATATTTGCCTGTATGTTTCGAGAACGCTTCCGGGGGCATACGATTCGGGAATCGTCACGCTGTATGTCACCTCATCGTCGTGAAGGACAGCTTTTCCCCCGGTGATCCTCCTGACCATGGAAAACCCCATCCTCAAGAGCCCGTCGAAATCCACTTCTTTCTGGCCGTCCTGAAAGTAACCCACCGACAAGCAGGGAGGATTCCATCGATAAAATCTGAGGGTGGGAAGGGATTCTCCCCGCTGGAGCGAGAGGAGGAGAGCTTCGTCCACAGCCATGTTGAAGGCGCCTTTACACACTCCGGTCTTCAAGAGCCTCATCTTCACCGGCATCGACCTCCAGAACCAGACTCCCGCGCCGTCTGACGAGCCCCGAGCTGGATATGCATTGGCGCGCCTCGAGAGCGCTTAGCTCCCACGGGTAGTTCATCATGACCCCTCCGGGTCTTTCGTTGTAGTAGGGTCTGTTGCACCCGGGACAACCCGTGGTTTGAAACGCTTTCCCCTTTAACAATTCCGCTTCGACCTTCTCGATCCTGTCGCTGCAGCGGATCTCCGCTATGCGTCCGTCACTAAAGCGGAAATCCTGGATGCCAACGCCTTTCTTCAAGAGGTAGAGGGCGATTTGAATCCGCCTGTAGGTCGAGACGGGCGGGGGTCCCAGCTTCTCGAGCCCCGTTCCTTGTACGGGTGTGAAAGAAAAGAGCGCCACCGTGACCCCGGCCTCCAGCGCACGGGCCATGGCCTCCACCATTTCCTCCTCGGTTTCACCGAGGCCAGCTATGAAATGGGTGCTGACCCGACCCGGGAAAAGCTTCGCAGCATCCGTCAGGACTTCCCAGGCTTTTCGTAAATCTCCCCCTTTGACCCGGGCGTAGACCTCAGGATTCGCCGCATCCAGCGGCAGCCCGACTCTGGACGCCCCCGCTTCGAAGAGCGCCCTGACGCGCGCCACCGAGTAGGGAGAAGCCGAAACGCTCACGGGTATCCGCCTGAGAAACGTAGACGAAGACCGGATTTCCTTGAGTACCTCGAGACACGCAGGCATCGTCCTGCGGGATTCCACGAGTTGGAAGCATATTCGGGATAAGTGCGTGGCCGAATTCGAGCTCGAAAGACGCGACAAGACCTCCTTCCACGGAAAGGAAGGCCAGGTGACCCTGGATATCAGGTCGCCCCTCGCCGTCGACGATCTCGCCCGCGGACAAAAGGAGCAGTCCCTGACGCAACGTTCCCCGATGGAAAAGTAGCCCGTCATAGGAAGGCAACCGGTTTTAACTCGAGAAAAACCTAATACGACGGCGGTCCCCAGGGAAACACCGACTTGTAGGTTCCGAAACAGATCCTCCGAATCGTTCCAGCGTTTTGAGGTGTTGAAGCCCGGGCCACTGGCCCGGTCCTCCCGGCCCCCGCCCGGCCGGACCCGATCTCGAATCCGAGCACCGTGTGACGTTTCCGGCGCCACCGTGCCTTGTTCTCGTCGGGTGTCACTCTCCCCGGACGCCCACGGGAAAGCGCAGCATTCTTCCTGCCTCAGCACGTCCAAACCCAGCTCCTCCGCCTGTTGGGAAGCTTCCCTTGACGGGAAAACGATCTTATCCACCCCCGCCAGGACTGCTAGTTGATCCAGTTCCCTCCTATACCTTCCTCCCGGACGCATGCAGCCCAGGGATAGAGTCACGTGCGGAAGCTTCTCCCTGGCCCAGGCTATGAGTTTGGCGACGTCCGTGACGGAAGGAGGGGTAAGCCCCGCCCATCTCGTGCCGGGCGTGGGGATGAAGACTATGAAAACCAGTGAAGACAGTCCTTCTCCGGCGAGCGTCTCGACGGTTTCGTACTCCCGTCCCATTTCTCCTCCGCGGATTCCGACGAGTACGTGGGGGACGAGCTTGTCCCCCGCATATTTTCGCAGGTACCGGTAACTTTCGAGGTAATCCCGGGCGGTAAATCGGCGCCCGAAAGCCATTTCTATGGCTTTTTCATCCTGTATAAAATCGAGCGATATCACTTGCGCGATCCGGGCGATTCGAGCTGCTCGCTCTTCTCCCACCAGTCCGGGATGGATATTTACCTTCACACCCGGAAGGATTGACTTTAGCCCGTCCAGATTCTCCAGCACCGGGACCTTACCGTCGGGATCACAGCCTCCGCTCAAGAGGACGCTGGTAGCTCCTCTCTTTTGGATGGCATCTCGAACCTCGTCGCAGGGTATCATCTTCTCCAGGTATCTCCCGCCGCAATGGGCGCATCTCAGAGAGCATCGCCGGCCGGTAACCGTAACCGGAACGGTCCTGGTGGGAAAAACAGCTACGAGCGAAGCTGGCCGGTTTTCCATCTTCACCTCGAAAGCTCTTTCGAGCTTTTCAAACAAGACTGCGTCGACCTGCCAGGTGATTTTCTCCAGAGCGTCCCGGGAAAGCGCTCTATCTTGCCGGAAACAAGATGATTTCCCCCTTCTTCGGACGAGACCGAGGCTCTGAAACTTTGCGGGTTATCGTCAGGAAAGAACCGAACAGTCAGGTGCCTCCCCCGGATGACCCGGTTCACGAGAACTCGGAGCAGATATTCATTGAGAGAGGGAGGGCCCATAAGGGTGCCCTCCCCCGGGTCCAAACCACCCAATCGACAACGCCGGAACGCCGGGCCCAGCCCAAAAGCGAGCTTACCGGGCCTGGCTTCCTTCCTTAACCCACCTCACCACGGGGTTCCTCGCTGCTCCAGCTTCGTCGAGTCTCCCCACCACCGTCGTATGGGGCGCCCCGTGCAGCTTTTCGGGGTCCTCGTAAGCTTCTTTCGCTATGGCGATGAGAGCGTCAGCGAAGTAGTCCAGCGAATCCCTGGACTCGGTCTCGGTCGGTTCTATCATCAGAGCTTCGTCGACGATGAGCGGGAAGTAGTTGGTAGGCGGGTGCACTCCGTAATCCAGAAGCCTCTTGGATATATCCATGGTGTGAATGCCCGTTTCCTTTTTGATGCGCGCCGGATTGACGACGAACTCGTGCTTGCAGTGGCGGTCATAAGGCAGGTCGTAGTAACCGACTATCCGCCTCAGGAGGTAGTTGGCATTCAGCACCGCGTCTTCCGAGACTTTCTTGAGTCCGTCGGGACCGAGCGCCCGGATATAGGCATAAGCTTTGACCATCACCAGGAAGTTCCCGTAAAAAGACTTCATCCTCCCGATACTCTGCGGGCGGTTGTAGTCCAGGTAATACCGTTTTCCATCGAACTCCACGGTGGGAACGGGGAGGAACGGAATCAAGTGCTTCTTTACGCCCACCGGTCCCGACCCCGGCCCGCCTCCTCCGTGAGGCGTCGAGAACGTCTTGTGGAGGTTGAAGTGCATGACGTCGAAACCCATGTCGCCCGGCCGGCATATACCCATGATGGCGTTGGCGTTGGCCCCGTCGTAGTACAAAAGGCCGCCTCTGGAGTGTACGATTCTCTCGATCTCCTGGATGTTCTCA
>DYEQ01000108.1 GCA_020725645.1 Candidatus Fermentithermobacillaceae bacterium
CATGTGATCCATTAGCCTGCTGCCACTGGTACTGCTCGTGGTTTCGATGTTTCCGACTTGTTCTACCGCCACTTAAGTCAGACAAACACTGTTTACCGGGTCACTTCGCCGTGCGGTAGGCCAGCCTGCGTCACATCCTCCGTAGAGTCCCTGACAAACACCCGGACGAGCACTGCAGTGGCGAACCTCCCGGCAGCTGAAACCAGCATCAGCGGCCGCAACGTGTAGAACTGGGCAAGGTAGCCGCCGACCAGCGGGGCAACGAAAGCGGTGAGCCCGCCGATGAAGTTCGCCGTGGCGACGTAACTCGGCCGCTTGTCCGCGGGGGTTATCTCCAGAATCAGGTTAAAGGTGCACAGAGACCACCCCGACCAAGCCAGTCCGGAAAAGGTCTCCGCGATCACGGCTTGCCAGGGTGTCCGGGCGACAAACCATAGCAACGGCACAAACGCGGTGAGGAAGGCCGAAACATATACAGCAAACTTAGGTCCTCGCCGATCGGAAACCGGACCCCAAAAGCGTTGACCGATGATACCCATGAGAGTACCGCCGAACGTCATATAGGCGAGGTGTACGGGGCTTCCGCCCAGATCCTGGATGAGATATGCTCCGAAAAGCGCTCCCACGATGCCCACGGCGAAGTTGAAGAAGGTCGATATCGCCACCCAGGCAAAAAAGACCGGCGACCTCAGTGCCTCCATATCCAGCCACCGGCCTCGTTCGCCGGGCTGAGAAGGACGAGACGGTGAGAAGGGGACATCGGACACCTTGCTGAACGCCCACAAAGAGATCCAGGAGAGGATCAAGAAAATGGACATGGACGAGACGTACCCAAAGGGAAAACCCCCACGCTCCACGATTTGACCCGCCAGGTTCACCGTGAGTAGCGCCCCGATGCTCATGGCTATATTCCGTGCAGCGAAGAAGCGGCCCCTTACATCACGGGGGATGAGGTCCGATACCAACGAGGTCCAGGCAGGGGTTGTCACTGCCCCTATGATGGAAATGGCGCTTAGAACTGCGATGATGAAGTACACACCGGCTATTCCCTTGAAAATAAAGGGCGATACGAGCACGAGCACCCATCCAAACCGGGCGAGGATTCCGGCGGAGATAATGAGAGATTTGCGCCTCCCGGTCCTTTCAACTAAATGCGAGGCAGGTAGCTGCATGAGGTTGCCGAATAGCCCTGGAACCGCAGAGAGCAGTGAAATGTGAAACTTGGTAGCACCGAAACCGAGGGCAAACGGCGTCATGAACGGGTTCACAAACGTACCTGCGATGTTCCCGATAAAACCGTCGAGCATCAGGTAACGTTCATCGTTGGTCCAGGCAAGCCCTGGCGCCAGCAAATCGAAGAAACGGTAGATTGACCTGCGCAAAAAGTCCCGGCAATTTCCCCGTCGACTAACCATATTCAACTCGCCTGTTTTTCTTCTTCTTCGACAATTTCAAGCGTCGATCGGTTTTGAGCGCATCCCACGAATACCCCTGGGTACAGGTTCTGTAGGGATTCCGGCATGCGCTGAAAAAACTACTCCCAACGCTGCCCCGAATATAGGTCCTGCTACAATTCCATTTCCCATAATCCTACGTAGTAGTCGAGAACCCCTTCTTCGCATCTGATACCATCCACCCGGGAGCAGTCTCCTGCCGGTTCCCGTTTCTCTGTAAATCCCAACTCCAGAAGGACTCTCCGCGCCGGGCTCGTGATCTCGCAAAGACTATAAACCTTGAAGGCCAGGTCTCTAAGGGCTGCCTCATACCCTTGCTCCAGCGAACCAGATAAAACTACCTGACCCGATGGACGCTCAGACATCATCGCACCCTGGCAACGGCAGTCCCCGGTGGCAGTCCCACCCGATAGGCTAAGCGCCTTTTTTCGGAGGAGGTCAACGGCATGCTGAACAATGGCTTGGATACCCGTTTTCGACCCAAACACTGAGCTCGTTTCGATGTAGAGGCCCAACAGGCGCGAATCCCTGCGCTCTTCCCATGCCTCCGAAAAAGACGCCCCTGCCTCTACCATTCCCGACTCGTTCACGGCCACTACCAGGTTACTCGAGGAAATCACTCTCCCGACGTTCTCCGGGGAGAGGGATCGCCAGCGAAAATCCGAACCGATGTATCTAATCTCGCGTGAAGCCTTTGACCAGATAGCGGCGAAGTCTTTCTCTTCCGCCTTCCGGACGGTGAACGCGGATCTGCGCCGGGCCCCTGACTCGGCGTGCGCCACCTCGGCTTCTCCAATAGCAGGGTGTACAAGCGCGGCCCGGCCCATCTCATTCTCGTCCGGTGGCTTGAACCCGCTTCCTCCGGCAGCTGTCTCTTCCGCGAGACTTGCGACCAGGGAATCCCATGTAAAAGACCTGACGAACTCCGTTAACTTTCCCACCAGATGAAAGCCAAGCCGTTTGGCGAGTTCGGAAGAAGCCGTGTTGGTGGAATCGATAGCGCACCGGGCGACCGTACACCCGTGTCCCTGCGCTGCCTTGATAGACGCCCGGCCGAGGAGCATCCCTATTCCCATGCGCCGGAATCCCGGATGAACCCGGATGCCCTCGAACCAGGCCTCAAAACACTCCTTGCGTAACGCATAAAGCATAAACTGCATTTCAGAACCCACACTTGGGGCAAATTGTACCGTAGTCACCAGCGAGTGAGCGATGTAGTGAAACATAGAAGCCCTTGAGCGCGATCGCGAGTCCCTCAGGCAAAACCCGGATTTTTCCCGACGTACGCCTGTAGTCCGAGGTAGCTCCAGACGGAGGTATGTGGTGCGGTAACCAACCCGCGAATATCAGAATGCCAACCGTCGACGATAGCCGGAGTCTCAGAAACACCTCTACGAGAAGATGGGGGTTGACGGCCTCGTTCATATCAGACTTTAGACCACGAGAAAAGTCAGAAAAGCGTGCCCCCGTGGTAACGGAGATGGTAAATAGTATGCCCCCTTCGGCTGATAGTCTCAATTCCCCAGAAGCGCTCCACGCACCCACGGGTTATGTTCCTGTATAGGTAATGTCCGTTCCTGAGCAAGTGCGGACCGCGATAGGGGTGTTCCGGCGTAACCTGCCGCAGAGCCAGGCGCAGAAACTCGTACACTTCGGCTGCGTCGGTCTCGATCCCGACAATGCCCCCGGCGTAACCCATGGCCCAGATAGGGGACGAGTCGTAGTAGACTGTCTCCTGGCCGACAAAACGTCGGAAACCGAAGTAGATGTCCCGGTACAGCAGTGCTCCCTCCCGGTATTCGAGTTGCCGCGAACCGGGTAGCAGGGGTAAAACGCTGGCCTCGTCTCCCTGGGATGCGTATGTTTGTCGCTTGGCGTTGATCAAGAAAGCGATAAAGGGCTCCTGTGCGATGGGCACCGGCATTTGCTTGAGACCTCCTTCCCTCCGGGCACTGTTGATTAAGTTGGACGTCTAGTCTGGTTACGCCTTTACACAACAAGAACAATGGAACCCCGTGATGCCGGGAAGAGTCTATCTTATCTGAGAGCTGATTGGAGGGGATTTTCATGGGTGAGGGATTACCCCGCCGCCGGGAGAAGGTCCTGCTAGCGATCATCGCGGCATCGGTGATCCTCGGAGGTTGCGATACGACCCAAGGACTGGAGCGGCCGGCCGTATCCGAGGTGGTCGGTTCAATAGAGATAGGGGGAGAGATGTATTCCGCTCCCGAGCACGCCATGTCGCCCGACGGCAAACACGTCCTCGCTACGGTCCGAGACGGCGAAGGTACGCACCTGGTGTTAGTCCGGGTCGCAGCAGGCGAGCCCGCTGTCGTCAGGATCGAGTCGATAAGCCGAACGTGGCTTGAAAAGGCGTCGTTCTACTACAGGCCCATCGGATGGATTTCGGAAACCCGGTTCTTGTACGCAAAGATAGGCTGGCAGCCTGGCGGGAGCAGGAAAGGCCAGCGCGGTATGATGCTAGCCGTCGGAGATGCGTCCACCGGCAAGACGGAGGATACCGTTTTCATACCGCTCGAATCAGGCGGGGCCAGGACGCTGTTCTTGCCCGAGCAGGGTAAGCTCCTCATATGTTCGGACCCCATTCCGTCGTACGGCGGCGACGAAAAGGTTCGACTATGCGTGTGGGATGTGGCAGAAAAGACCCTCAAGACGATAAGGGACGACCTACCGTATAATCCCTATCTAAAGCCCGCTCCTTCACCCACTGGCGAATACTACGTCTACGCTCGCGAGGATCAAGGCAAAGCGGGGCTCTATATCCTGGATACCGCAACCGGCGAGGAGCGTATCTTAGCGAGAAACGCCGAGACCCGGAGTTTCTACCCGGCGTGGTCCTTTGACGGAAAGTACATTGCCGCCTATACCGTGGGAAGAAAGCCGGGAGCGACGGGTACGAGTTGGCACGACTATGCCGTTTTCGAGGGGGAGGACACCGCCCAGCCGGTAGGGGAGAGCATAACCGTATTCGATACGCATGGCAACATCGTGCCGTCCATCAGCGTGGATGGGAATTACATCGCCTCATTCATGTGGGCCGGTAACTCCCACAGCCTAGCTTTCTTGGCCGGGCCCGAACTGCGTATCGACCTGTGGAGGACTATCGCCCGCGACACACTCTGGGCTGCAAGCCTGCCGGACGGGCACTCGGAATTCCGGACGAAGAAGCTCGCTACCATACCCCGAAGCGAATCCGGGAAACCCCTGTGGTGGAATCCCGTGGCTTTTGACGCTTTCGGGAAAGGGGTCTACTACCAAGTCTACGAGAAGGGGACCTGGTACGCCCGGGAAGGTGGCGAGCCCGTCCAGGTGTCCCAGGGAGCGTGGATGGGACCGGCCGCGGACGGTGTGCACCCGGTTTTCGGCGGGGGTGTTCTGGCGTTGGTCGATGAACCCGGGCCTAAGGTCGCGCTGTATTTCATGGTGGGCCGAGAGTCGATCAGGTTCGCCGAACACCCGAGAGCCTGGGTGCTGGCGTTCAACGAGGACAAACTGGTCGTTTTCGCCGGAACGCCGGTGCCGCCGTATCCGGGCTCCGGTCGGGTTGTGACATATAGCGTTACCCCACCGTGAGGAAGCTCGACCGCGCGTCCGGGACAGCCATCGGGTGGTAGGGAACGGACGTATACTTACGGGCTCATCCGTCTACGGTATCCAGGAGGACGCTCGGGCAGTTTTGATGAGACGGAATCATAAAAGAACGTAGATTGGCTCGGGAGGGCAAGTCACGGTTAAGGGCAGCATCTCCATTGGCCGGAGGCACGCTAGGTACTCACCGGGGCTCACCTCCGTCCTGACGTTTACATAACATGCATACACGAAACCAACGCGGACTAAGGAGGTGCGACGGGTGGAGAGCAACGTCCCCATGGACTTTCCCGAGGCCATATGGGATCAGCCCCGGACGCTCGTGGAGAGGCTGAGGTTATCTGAGAAACAACCGGTGACCGTGTACGTTGCCGGAGTGCACGTTGGTATGGTGGGAGGTCCGGGCTCCGGGATGGGCGGCACCCTGGTGTTGCACGGACTTCTAGCGTATGTAGGTGACAACTACATCGACGTGCACGTACCGCTGCCCGGTGGCAACATCAGAGAGGTCCTCGTTCCGATTACGGCGATCGGGGCAATCTTGCCGGGTGGTCCTATAGTCTAGCGTCCAGTCCGGAATGGAAACGGTAGGGCTTGAGGGCGGCAGGGCGAGCTTCTCTCAACCTCTTTGCCGTCAGAACTTCCTGTAACAGGCCGGCCCACCGATAGACCATACCGTGCGACAACGCGAGACGCAATCGCCTCATGCCGACATCAGCAGCTCCTCGGTTGCGCCCCGGTGGACCACGTCGAGCCACGATATCCGACAGGTACGCCCAATAACCATCTGCGAGACATCACCTCGGGCACGTACATCAAAGCTGGGTTCGATTCTGCGACCGCGACGGGTAAGCGAATGCTATCCAATAGAAAACCGCTACGAATATGGCCCCACCTGCGATGTTTCCAAGCGTGACCGGGAGAAGGTTTTTCCAGAGAAACGATCCCCAAGTCGGCGCTGACGCCGAGCTGGAGGCAAAAGCTGATAGAGTCGGGTCAGCCATCGCCAGTATCCCTGCGGGAACGTAGTACATGTTAGCTACGGAGTGCTCAAACCCGCTGGCCACGAACAGCATAATGGGGAAGAAGATGGTCACGGCTTTGCCGGCGGCGCTCAAAGCTCCCGCGGCCATCCATAGTGCCAGGCAGACGAGCCAATTGCACAGGACTCCCCTGACGAAGGCCTGGCCGAAATCCAGCGAAACCTTGGACGTGGCGATGGAGATTACCAAAGCGCCCACCTTTCCGCCGTTGAGACGCCATAGTCCCGACCAAGCCATCAGAAACGCCATGAACAGAGAGCCGGCGAAGTTCCCGACGTAGACCACGGACCAGTTCCTCAAAAGGTCCCTCGGTCGTATGGCACGGTCCAGAAGGCCGACGACCATGAGGGAGTTTCCCGTGAAGAGCTCTCCCCCCGCCATGACGACGAGCATGAGTCCGGTGGCGAAAACCGTTCCGGTCAGAAGTCGCCCGAGCCCGAAAGACGGCGGGTCGTGGGCGATCAGCGTCGACCCCTGAGCGGCGAAGGCGATGAAAGCTCCGGCGAGAAATGCTAGCACAAGGGAGGATAACCATGACAACGAGGCCTTCGCCTTAGCTATCTCAGATATCCTGGCTGTTATCTCCTTGGGCGAAATCATCAGTACCACTCCCGTCTTGCATGATCATTCTTAGTGAGTTTTCTAGACATGGTAGTTCGGACACGCTCTATGAAACCGGCAGCACCTATCCTATCATACCGGACACGGCCGGTCGCCGTCGGGAAAGTTGGCACCGACGCATTACTGGGCTGCAGCTTTCGTTGAGCGGAAGCTCACCCAACAGGCTGTTCCTCCGGTTTCTCTTCTCCGGAGCAGCGACTGCCGGCGCGCAAGCTCCGCCGGCTTTAGTACGAGGATTTTGAATCCTCTGACTGGAACATGTTTCTTCACATCTACGTCGAATGATCGTGCGCTGCCTGGGTGAGCACGGGGCAGGTTACGAGGAGACCGGTCCGCTTAGGCATCCCGGACTTCCTGTCGCTTGAGCCTTTTGCGGGCAAACCACATCTCTGAAAGGAGGCGAACGCCTGGTGCGGGGGCCAGCTTGACTGTTTGACTGAAAACGCAAGCGGTCAAGTCTTGAACCAGGTTGACAACGATGCTCCATAGGAGACCGATATCGCTATCGAGCAGGTATTGCCACGTACAGGTGCCACGGCCGGGTGGAAAACCGAAGGGCGGTACGGCCCGGCTTTTCCTCCCCATGCTGCTCGTCGCCTCCGTCATCTTTCTCATCGTACCGGGCTGCGGAGGACCGGGAGCAGGTCCCGCACTGGATTCACCCGGGGTTGAGGTGAGAAAAGACGGAGTGTTGCAGGCAGGTGAATTCGCAAGACCTCGTTCGGTGGTTTTCAGCGATGATGGCAAATCCATCGCGTTTGTGACCGGAGAACCTTATTCTACCGAGTTGTGGGTTATGGGGTGGAATCCCTCGAGTTTAAAGCGTTTGCTCTCCCTGGAGGATTCGAAGAAAGCGGGACAGGCCGAGGGTCATTGCGAAATCACCTTGCTGGGCTGGGCACCGCGTTCACACAAGATCCGGTTCATTGCGAGCGGAGCCCAAGCAGTCGGGCCGCATCGCGGCGAATCCGGTTTTTGGGTGGGGGAGGTCGATGCACGGTCGGCAAAAATCCGGGACGTAGCGTTCATCCCGGGTGACCCCAGTCTTTGGCCGAGGGACCTCGGGGTGACTCAGGATAGAACCCACGCTTTCTTCAGGATGTACATGGATATTTGGCGGGTCAACCTTGAATCAGGTGAAAAAGCTCAAGTCGCCTCGGAAGTACCGAACTGGGACGGACTGCTGCGACTCCGGTATTCCCCTTCGGGTTGGGCGACAGCTTACATGACGTATGACATCCCCACGCGCCAACCGGTTCTGATAATCCACGATCTGCAAAAGGGAGAGAAGCTACAGGTATCCGTCAGCCCGCGCCGGGTGGACGAACAGGAACAGTCTGGTAGAGAGCTGGTGGACCTTGGTTTGTACGCTGGGTTCTTCCAGGGCTGGGCCCCCGGCGAACTCGCTGCCGTTGCGTTGGCCATGCCTGACGAGGTCAATCGTGGTGAAGGGCCTGATCTTCCCGCGGGCGCGGTGGCGTTAAGGTTCTACGACACCTCGGGAAAGCTCAAGTACGAAGTCGAAGCCCCCGATATCCGGAGCGGAAAGAGGATTGGTAAATGGGCATGGAGCCCCGACGGAACGATGCTCGCGGTCATCGCCGGCCCCCTGGTTAGTTGTGGCGAAGATCCACTGACCGCGAACGAAGTCCGGGACGTGGCTGCGGCGGAGGTATGGCTTGGACGAATAGGCGAGTGGGGCCTCAAAAAGCTATCGGAGATCCAGCCTCCATCTCCGGTTCAGTCTTCATCGTCGCACGACGGGGGAGCGGTGACGGCAGAAAGGATAAGCTGGATGCCGGACGGTTCAGCCATCGAAATCTGGTTCAACATCCCAAACGACCAATCGGTGACAGATCAGAGCGGGGTGAGGGTGTCCCGCGACGGGACCGTTACGCCCATCTCCCGACCTATCGAATTCCGGTACCTTGACCGAGATTACCCTGTGGGAGAGATCGGTGACAGAACATGTTTTGTACGTACTTCCCGGAAATCCAACTTCCTCTTCCACCGGATATTCCTGCGAGATGCTCGCGGAAAGGAAACGGTGATAGTGGAGGGCGAAATTGAGTTCAAGGAGGCCCGGGTCGAAAAGGACGTTCTCCTAATTCTCACCGGCAAGCACGTGTACATGGTCCGAAGATGAGGTCGCGTTGCGAGGCATTACGGCAGGACGGGAAGCGGGTGCTCAAGTACATGGCCCTAAGGAAAAAGTGGCGTTGCCCGCGGGGCGAGGGTGCGCCTGTTTCCGCCGGCGAGGGGGTCGCGGGTAGTGGTCTGCCCGCCTTCATGACCTCGCCCCGTGGGCGTATGGGTTCATCCTGCTAGCTGTTAATTCCCAGGACCAGCAGGATGAGAATGAGGAAGATGACGAACGCGAGCTCCGGTCCGAATACGAAATCTGTTACTCTCTAGGCACCTCCCTGCGTTCTCCAACGCTCACTCTCGAGGTGGCGCCGGGACGCTAAGTCTCGCCCGCCCGATGGATTTCGCTTTTCGGCCCAATCCTTAGCTGTTAATCCCGAGGATGAGCAGGATCAGGATAAGGAAGATGATGAAAGCCCACTGCTCGTTCCACACGAAGCCTCCCATTGTTCTCCCTCCTTAACCGGAAAGTCTACGTTATCTTATGTCTACCCTTAGCGTTGTGTTACAAAGGGAATCGACAAGATCGAAATTATGATTCGCGTTCGATACAGGGTGGCGCGACCCCCGGGGGAGGAAAGGGGCCGCGCCATATGCCTTCAGCCGGCTCACTTCAAGGTATGTTGACATAATGCCGGAGGTTACATCAGGATGGCGGTTTCGGGAGTTCCGCTGAAGGGAACCGGCTCCTTTATGTAGAAAGCCTATTAGTGCACAGGGTTGTGCACAGACTCAAAGATGATCTGTAGTCAACTGTAACCCGTAAAAGGAGCAGGTGAGATCCAGTATGTCAGACCGGAAGATTGCTTCAGGCTTAAAAGGCGTTCGAGGTGCGCTTTCGCTGGACCAGGCCCAAACCCGGGAGCTATATTCCGGGTACGTGAACCCGGGGTTGTCGAAAATGCTCGCCGTACTCGGGTTTGACAGGGATTTTGTGCGAGCGGAAGGCGTTTTCGTCTACGACGGGGAAGGTGCCGAATACCTTGACTTCCTTGGAGGATACGGGTCACTTCCTCTGGGACATAACCCTCCTGAGGTGCTCGAGGCGATAGAGATGGTAAGGGAGCGACCCGGCTTTCTCCAAGCTAGCACAAGTCCGTTGCAGGCGGCCTTGGCCCACGATCTAGCTCTCGTCACCCCCGGTGCCCTCCAGCGCTCGTTCTTTTCTAACAGCGGCGCAGAGGCGGTTGAGGCAGCTCTAAAACTCGCAAGAGCTTCCACAGGGAAACAGGGTTTTGTGCATTGCACAGGCGCCTTTCACGGAAAGACTTTCGGAGCGCTGTCCGTAAGCGGCAGGGAGAAGTACAAAAGACCGTTCATGCCCCTTCTCTCCGGAGCGCGGGAAATCCCCTTCGGTGACCTCGACGCCCTGGAAACTGAACTCCGTAAGGGGGATTGCGCCGCTTTCATCGTCGAGCCGGTTCAGGGGGAGGCCGGCGTCATCGTTCCTCCACCCGGATTTCTGAAGGGGGCCAGGGGGCTGACGCGCAGGTACGGTGCACTCCTCATTCTCGACGAAGTTCAAACGGGCCTCGGCCGTACGGGCCTGATGTTCGCCTGCCAGCACGAAGATGTGGTTCCTGACGTGCTGTGTCTCGCGAAAGCGCTCGGGGGCGGGGTAATGCCCATCGGTGCGACCATCACCACGGAAGAAGTATGGGACAGGGCATACGGCGGCTTCGCTAAAGCACTCCTCCATACCTCCACATTCGGGGGTGGTTCGAGAGCTTGCGCGGCAGCTCTTGCTGCTATTCAGGCGATAGTCGAACGGGACCTCCCCCGGCGGGCGGGAGAGATGGGGGCATACTTGCTGGAGGGGCTCAAGCGTCTCAAGGAGAAGCATCCTTTGATTCGGGACGTCCGTGGAAAAGGTCTTCTTATTGGAATTGAATTCGAAAGCTCCGCGGGCTCTCTGGGGGATATGTTGAGTTTCGGTATGTTGAGCAGGGTGACCGAAGAATATCTGGCATCTTTGGTGGCCGGAAAACTCCTCAACGAGTACCGGGTTATAACTGCCTACACGCTCAACAACCCGAATGTGATGAGGCTCGAGCCGCCGCTGACCGTCGAGAAGAGCCAGATCGACTACGTCTTGAAGGCCCTGGATGAAATCCTCGAGGTGCACAGAGGGTTCTTCAGCCTGGCGCGGTCGGCGTTCAAAGGATACAAGAGGTGAGGACGTTTGCACGTCCCGTTCAGCGAAAAGGTTAAAGGCAGGCAAAACATGGAAAGCCCCAAGGAAGATCCGGGACCGCTCGGAGACTGAGGACGAGACGTTGACGGACCATAAGGTTTGAGGGGGATTGCCATGGATACCTTTCCATCACCTTGTGACTTTTTCGGGTTCACCGCCGGCGAAGATAGGAAGCTACTGTCGTGGCGCGAGATAACCTCGTATCTGGAAGTCGTGTCTAGGTCTTCTCCGAGGGTCCGCCGGATCGATATGGGCGTCACCACCGAGGGACGGTCCTTTTACTACCTCGTGATATCATCGCCGGAAAACCTAGGCCGCCTGGATGATTACCGGGAGATCCAGGCCAAACTGGCTGACCCGCGACGGGTTACTCCGGACGAGGCGAAGGACCTGGTGGCTCGGGGCAGGGTTGTCGTGCTCGTAACGTGCTCCATTCACGCCACCGAAGTGGGCGCAGCTCAAATGACCCCCATTTTGGTGCACCAATTCAACGGAAGCGATGACCCGGAACTCGAGGAAATCCTGGATAACGTGATATTCCTTTTGGTCCCGTCATTGAACCCCGACGGGTTGGATCTTGTCGTGGACTGGTACAAGCGCACCCTCAATACGGAATTCGAGGGGACCGCGCCTCCCGTGCTTTACCACAAATACGCGGGGCACGATAACAATAGAGACTGGTTCATGCTTAACCTAGTTGAGACGCGCCTTGTGGTGGAAAAGATACATAACGTATGGCACCCTCAGATCGTCTTTGACCTGCACGAGATGAGCTCCGACGGATTCAGGATGTTCTTGCCCCCTTACGTGGACCCCTATGATCCCAACGTGGACTACGTTCTTCAACAGGAGATCAACGCCCTCGGAACGCATATCATGGCCGAACTTTTGTCCAGAGGCAAGTCCGGCGTCTCATGCCATAACGGGTTCGACGCGTACACACCCGCCCGGGCCTACCAGCACTATCACGGAGGCGTCCGCATCCTTTCGGAACTAGCTTCCGCAAAGATCGCCTCGCCCGTGGTCATCTCCCGGAATGAGCTTAAGCCGTCGCCGGACGGTCAGGATCCGCAGCGATCCACCTGGAATCATCCGCTGCCGTGGGAAGGGGGTGAATGGCGCCTTCGCGACATCATCGAGTACGAAATGATAGCGGTGAGGGCCTGCCTCCTCCATGCGGCGAGATGGAGACGAATGTGGCTTTGGAATTCCTACGACCAGGCCCGGCGGTGGCTGGAGCGACGGGAGCCTCCTTTCGCATACGTCTTTCCCTGCGACCAGAGGGACCCCGGCGCCCTCCTGGAACTCGTCGAAGTGCTCCGGAGAGGGATGGTGGAAGTAGAGAGAGCTACCGAGCCATTCGTAGCTGACGGGATAACGTACCCCGAGGGGACGCTCGTGGTGAAGCTCCAGCAGCCTTACGGCAGGTACGCCAAGACCCTACTGGAGATACAGCGCTACCCCGATATCCGCCAGTATGCGGGAGGTCCCCCCAAGCCTCCTTACGACGTGACCGGACATACTCTTCCTCTCGCAATGGGGGTCAAGTGCGTTGAGATAAGCACGCCCTTCAGCGCCAAGACGGTTTCCTTTTCGACCCAGCCGGGCTTTTCCGGCGACACACCCGAAAACGCTGAAACGGTCAAAACACCGGTAACTGCCAAAAGCGCCGAAACAGCCGAAACCACCACAACCGCCGGAACGGCTGCAACCCCCGCAACATCTCAAACCACGGGAATCCCTTACGAACACGCCGGCCTTTCGTGGGTGGCCCTACCTCCCCTGGAGAACGCAGCTTTTTGGCTCGTTAACCGTCTTCTCTCCACGGGAGTACCTGTGTGGCGGACTCTTTCACCGGCGCGAGAGGGAGGGCAGACGGGGTGCCCGGCCGGTAAAAGTTACCCGGCCGGTACGTTCTTCTTCCCAATCGAGGGAATCGAGGAAATACCCGAGCTACGCCAGGGGAGCTCCTCCGAGCGCCCTCCCTGCCCGGGCACAGTTGCGGTTGAGTCGAGCTCTTTGCCGGGCATGGCGAAGGCCGGCCGGTGGGCTGGTCCGCTACCCCAGGACTGCCGCCCCTTGAATCGTCCCAAGGTGGCGGTATACAAGAGCGACAGGCCGTTCCCCGGCGAAGGGTGGCTCAGACTGGTGTTGGAGAGGTACGGCTTCGTCTACTCCTCGGTGGGCAACCGCGATGTCCGCCAGGGGGATTTGAGGGAGAGCTTCGATGTTCTAATCGTGCCATCCCAGCCTGCCGAGTTCATACGGAAGGGCAACCCCAGGGGAACGCTTCCTCCCGAATACACAGGGGGATGGGAGGAACCGGGCAAACTCGCGGTGCTCGAATTCATCGAGGCGGGGGGCACCCTGGTGATGCTGGATCGCTCCTGCCAGTGGGCCCTGGAGGAACTGGGCGTCCCTGTTAAGAATGTTCTGGCCGGTCTCAAGACCAATCAGTTTTTCTGTCCCGGTTCGATCCTTCGAGTGATCGTAGATCCGGAGCACCCGGTCGGTTTCGGCCTGCCCACGGAGACGGCGGTCATGTTCGCCCGGAGCTCCGCGTGGGACCTCAGTAGCACGACTCCTCCTTCCCTCAAGGTAGTAGCCAGGTATCCCGAGGCCAACCCGCTGCTCTCCGGGTGGCTACTGGGCGACGAGTCCCTCCACGGCAAGGCCGCCTTGGTGGAGTACCGGGTGGGCGACGGACGCGTGGTCCTCGTAGGATTCGAACCGCACTTCCGCGCACAGTTTACCGGGACATTTAAGTTCCTGTTCAATGCCATCTTCTTGAGTGTGACGGGCGATGGTAGACCGGGTACTGCCGGCACGGCTTGAAGCGCTGGTGAGCCTCGTTCCGCCGGCCGGTATCGTCGCCGATATCGGAACGGGCGATGCTTTGGTGCCCGTAGCTCTCATCCGGAGGGGGAAAGCACGAAGGGTGATCGCATGTGATAAAAGCGCGGCGGCCCTCGATGTATGCCGGAGGAAGCTAGAGCAGTACGAGCTTTCCGCTGACGAGCGGCGTTCCATAGAGCTCCGGGAGGGCGACGGGCTTTCGCCGCTGAAAAGCGGGGAAACCCAGGTCGCCATCATCGCCGGTATGGGCGGACTTACGATCACGAGTATACTCGCACGGGGGCCGCTAGACGTAGCAGATACCTACGTGCTGGGTCCGATGTCCCATCAAAAAGACCTCCGGCTTTTCCTTCAGGCGGGCGGTTTTACCCTCGTCGACGAAGCTATGATCCGGCAGGGCAGTAAGTTTTACGAATTTGAGGTGGTGGTCCCCCCGGCAAGCGACGGGGCGGTTGCTCAACCAGCTGCCGGGCAAATGCGGGCCCGGTTCCCTCTCATGCTTGAGGGGGAAATCGGGGCGCTTCTGTGGAAGAGACGTGACCCGGTACTGAAGGAGTATCTGGTCCACCGCGAGGGAAAACTGCGGGCTCTCGAGGAACGATTGGAACGCACATCGAGGGCGGCAGAAATTGGCAGGATCAGGAAGGAACTCTTAAAGCTCCTTTCGAAATGGGATGCGCGGTGGAATGGCCAGGGTAGTACTGGGGGTTGAACTGCGACCGGATAGTACCGGAAGAGCGCCATCTAAGTTCATCACGATCCAACGAGCAGAAGGCAGGTTTAACCGTGACCGGGTGGTATGAGGAAAGTGCCAGGCTGACGGCGTGGAAGATCGTAAGCCCTCGAAGTATGGGGAAGGAGGGAAAGCCTGGTTAGGGGGCCAGCGTGACCGGGGATGAGACCGGTAAAGGTTTTTAACCAGGCGGTAGCATTGAGGTGTGTACCGTTTAAAGGGACCCTTGAGACTCTGATGAACGCATTTTCACGCATCCTGCCTCACGCGCCGGCGAAGGACGGCGGAGCCTGGCAGAACCCGCGAATCTTATGGGGTGGGCCGGACGCTTCCGTCCGCCGGGTGATTCTGGAGGACGGGATCGACCTCACGCCCGAACGCAAGGCGAGTCTCGCCAGGGAGTTTAGGGCTGGAGACTGCCTCGTTATGTTGGAACTTTCGGGGATGTTCGGGGCAACGGGACGGGAGAACGATGACGGGCCGTCCCCGCGGGTGGAATGGACGCTCGAGCTCCTGCGTGATGTAAGCGCCGCCGGCAGCTCTCTGGTATCTGCGGGAAACACGTGGGAGGCATGGGAAAGCGGTCCTCCGGCAATTCTCACGCAGGCCATCGGGGAGTCGCTGCCGGTCTCAAAAGCGTACCCCATCGGAGGATTTCTCCGAGAAAAGGCGTACAAAATCGTGGTGTTCGTGCCGCGAGGGCATGAAGACGCGGTTCGAGATGCCATGGCGCGGGAAGGCGCAGGCCATATCGGAAACTATAGCCACTGCACTTTTCAGGCGCCCGGCCAGGGGACTTTTTTGCCGCTGGAAGGGTCGCACCCCTATATCGGAAGTCAGGGGAAACTCGAGCGGGCCGACGAGTTTAGGCTCGAGACGCTGGTCAGGGAAAGGTCTCTGAGCAAGGTCATCCAGGCCATGCTTGAGGCCCACCCTTACGAAGAAGTGGCCTATGACGTGTTCCAGCTGGAGAATGCCTCGTTGCTTCTGGGGACGACTTTGGCGTTGGAGTTCGAAAGGCCGGTGATGCTGGAGGACGTAGTCGCGGCTGTCCATAGAGTGAGCGGGGATGGGGACGAAGCGAAAGCGCCAGTACTTAGTGGGGAGAACTCCAGGCCCTGGGGATTCGATGAACCCGTGACCAGGATAGCGGCCTCGCGGTTTTGCGGTCCGGACGAGGTCGATGCCGCGCGCAGGTGGGGAGCTGGTGCTCTAGTTTACGTGGAGGAAACATACCCGGGGCGGGTGTGGAGGACCAGGCTGAATCTGCCCGTCATCTGCGCCGGAAAGGGCGTATACGACGAGGTTCTGAAGAAACTCGGCGATGCGCTGGCGGCGGGTTGAAAGGGGATGGAGAGTTGAAAAGCGGTGATGATTCCAAAGCTTTGGTGAGAGGAGCGCCGGCAGAACGCCCTGAAATGCGGACGTTGCGTGCCACCGCCTACGTGGACGGGGCGTCCAGAGGGAACCCGGGTCCGGCGGCGTGCGGGGTCATCCTCTCGGTGGAAGGTTTTCCGTCGAGGGAGATCGGGATATACCTCGGGGACACCACCAACAACGTGGCCGAATACTGCGGTCTTATCCTGGCGCTGAGGGAGGCTCGGGCAGAAGGCGTTACCGATCTGACGGTTGTCTCCGATTCGCAACTGATGGTTTCCCAGGTCAACGGGGAGTTTAAGGTGTCCGCCGAGAAACTGGTGCCGCTTCATCAAAAGGTTATGCATCTCAAGAGCAGCTTCGTGTCCTTCGTCATTAGGTATGTTCCCCGCGAGGAGAACGTCAGGGCCGACAAGCTCACGGGACGGGTGTTGAAGCTCGTCGAGGATATCCGCGCGTAAACGGCGGTGCATAGGCGCCGGTGTCCTCCGGTCACAGCCGGTATTGAACCCGTAAGGGTCCATGGTTCAGCCGGGCGGAAACTCGCGGGCAAACTTGTTCTGCTATAATGCGTATATGTTTTTGGACTACACTCAAAGACGAGGGCTTTTGAGAGCGGGGGCATTTTCAAGACCGGATCATTTAAGAAACGAGAGCATTTTAAGGCGATGGCATCAAAAAAATGAGGGGGTGCGGAGTTGAAAAGGTTCTACCGGGCAGCTACGGGTTTTATCCTGGTTGTGCTGTGGTTCTTTCTTGCCGGCCCAGGGATGTTGTTCGCGGCTCCTTTTTATCCGGACCCCAAAGGGAACATCAACGACTACGTGGGAGTGCTGACCACCGAGGAAAAGGCGAAACTTGAAGCTTTGGCCGACGAGTTATGGAAGAAGACCGAGACGGCTCTTGCAGTTGCGATCATCAAAACCACCGAAGAAGAGTCCGTTAAGATGTACGCCGTTAAACTCTACGAGAAGTGGGGCATCGGCCTCAAAGGCAAGGACAAGGGGCTCCTGCTCGTGGTGGCCGTAGACGATCGTAAGGTGACGATGGAAGTAGGTTACGGTCTCGAGCCGGTCATCACCGATGCCCGCGCCGGACGATGCCTCGACGAAATGACGCCCTATTTCAAGGAGAACCAGTACGGTAAGGGGATTTACCAGGGGCTTCTGAAAGCCGCCGGGTACATCGCCGAGGATACCGGAGTCAAGATCGAACTCGATGGGACTCCTGTGACCTTTGATGACGAAGAACCGAGAGGCGCAGCCTGGCTGGTGGGAATCGTTCTGCCTGCGGTTCTGGCCTTTACGGGCCTGGGTGTCCTCATTGCCATCCTGGCCAGGCCGAAGTGTCCCAAATGCGGCGCCAGGCTGATTGCTCAGGACAGGATCGTCGAAAAGGCGACGTACTCTACGGGCGGTCTTGCCTCCAGGCTGTACCGTTGCACGCGCTGCGGATACACCAGGGAGAAGCTGTACAGGACCGCACCTCTTATGCGAATACACACCGGCTTTCCGGGAACGGGCAGGAGGACGGGTCCGGGTCCGTGGTTCGGCGGATTCGGACGATCTTCAAAAGGCGGGGGTTTTTCCGGCCCGAAGGGCTTCGGGGGAGGACGGAGCGGCGGTGGAGGTGCGACCCGAGGGTGGTGACTATCCAGACAGCCGTCGTCCGGAGGTGACAACTATCTAGTATGACCGCTGATCCAAGGTAGGGGTAAGAGGTTTGCCCCGGGAGGAGCTACCTGGACTTCAGTAGCTCGAGGACAGTAAGTTTCGTATTAAAGCACGGACGAAACGTATATAACGTGGAGGAGGGAAGACCGGTGAAAAAGGTTCCGGTTACGCTTATAGCGATTCTGGCTATTGTGGTGCTCGTGGGGCTTTGGTTCGCTTCGACCTACAATAGCTTGGTCAAGCTCAACGAAGCCATCGACGGTCAATGGGCCCAGGTGGAGAACCAGTACAAGAGGAGATACGACCTCATTCCCAACCTGGTGGAGACGGTGAAGGGATATGCTCAGCATGAAGAGGAAGTGTTCAAGAGCATCGCTGACGCTCGAGCCAAGTACGGTGGAGCGGTAACGGTCGACGACAAAGCTCAAGCTGCAAGCCAACTCGAGTCAGCTATCAGCCGGCTTTTGCTGATCGTCGAGAATTACCCCAACCTTAAAGCTGACCAGCACTTCACCGCGCTCATGGACGAATTAACGGGAACCGAAACGCGTATAGCTGTGGAACGCATGAGGTTTAACGATAACGTCCGGGTGTTCAACGAAAGGGTTAAGACTTTTCCAACGGTGCTGGTAGCCAGGTTGTTGGGGTTTGCTCCCAGAGCCTACTTCGAGGCCCCCGAAGGTGCCGAATCTGCCCCTCCGGTGAATTTCACTAGATAAACCATTGGGTCTGGGCAACTTGCTGGTAACCATCAGAAAGTAGCTCTGGTAACCGTCGGAAAATAGCTGAAAGTAGCTGGTGTATCGTTCCGACGGAGCCCAGGCGACGGAGCCCAGGCGACGGAGTCCGGGCGGGCAGACGCTAACGCAGGTTGACATAATCACAAAAGCCCTGTATGCTTTCATGATGCCGGTCGAGGAGCTAGACCGGTAACGAGCGTCGCGACCCGCGGGATAATGATTCAGGATGCTTTTGACCGTCCGAAGGACGGCTGATAAGATGGAACAGGGCGAGCAGGTCGGGTAGTCGCGGATGCCGGCTTTCGCCGGCAGACGAGGAAAGTCCGGGCTCCACAGGGCAGGGTGCTGGGTAACGCCCAGCGAGGGTGATCTCAGGGAAAGTGCCACAGAAACATACCGCCTGTCACTTCCGGCTCAGGTTCGCTGTTCCTTGTGAGCGGCGAGCCGAGGTCAGGGCAGGTAAGGGTGAAAAGGTGGTGTAAGAGACCACCGGCAACCGGGTGACCGGTTGGCCAGGCAAACCCCACCCGGAGCAAGGCCAAATAGGAGAGCGATGACGTGGCCCGCCGAGCTCTCGGGTTGGCCGCTAGAGGTGAAGGGTAACCTTCATCCAAGATAGATGACTACCCTCGACAGAACCCGGCTTATAGACCTGCTCGCCTTCTAGCTAGTAGGAAAAGGGAGATACTGCGTAGAAGCTCGGCAGTAAAGCCAGCTAGTTCAATCTAGCCAGTTAGAATTCGAGTTAGAACTCGAGTCAGAACTCGATAGACCGGTAGAACTCGATAGAACTCGAGATTCAACGGTAGAAGCAGAGTATCAGCAGAGGGAAAGGATCGTCACCGGTGGACCTGGAATGGCTCTCGAACCTCGACTGGTTTGTCAACTACGGTCCCTATGGTCTTTTCCTTCTAGCTTTTATTGAAGCGGTGTTCTTCCTGGTGCCTCCCGATGTCATGCTCCTTCCGCTGGCGATTGCAAGTCCGCCCTTGTCTTTGGTTTACGCCCTGATCACGACAACCGGTTCCGTTCTCGGCGGTCTCCTAGGCTATTTTCTCGGCAGGCGGGCTGGAAGGCCACTGCTACTGCGGTTTGCTTCCAGCTCTAGAATAAAGCAACTTGAGGGGTTATTCGCGAAATACGGAGCGTGGGCTGTGGCGACAGCGGCCCTTACCCCCATCCCGTACAAAGTGTTTACGATAGGCGCGGGCATCTTTCGAGTCAGGCTCCTTCATTTCACCATCGCCTCGGTGGCCGGACGTGGGCTCCGGTTCGGGATGGAAGCTTTGCTCGTCATGGTATTGGGCGAGAGAGCTACCGACTTTTTCTATAAGGACTTCGAATGGTTGACTATAGCGATAGCTCTCGCGGCGGTGGTTGTAGCACTGATCGTGGGCAAGAGGAAACAGTGAATTGCCGCGGCGGATTGATAAAGCTCATCGAAGTTGTGTGCCAGCCTTGCCGCCCTGGAGTAAACAGTGGGTTCCGAGGAAACAGTGAGTTCCCGTACCGGAACGATAGAACCCGCGAATATATCTGCTTGCTACCCCCTTGCTAGCAGGAATTCATTCTGTTGCTTGCTATCCCGTTGTCACCAGGGAGTTCATACTCTGCCCCTGGTTTCCGCTCCTATGAAGTCCTCGCTGGTGAACCAACCGAGGACGAGCCCGTATGCCAGACTTGCTGCGAGCGTGAAAGCTGTGGTGCTCGTGCCAAGATTCCAGGGTGCCGATCCGAGACCGAGGGGCGGGAAGAGAATGCCCCACAGGAGCCAGATGAGAAGTCCGTTTATGACTCCAGCGATGATGTTGTGTCTCGACCGGAACGCTCTGATCACCGCCGTAAACAGGAGAGCCCATACGGCGCCCACCAAGACGTGAATGACAAATCCCAGGATCATGCCGCTTGGGGAGAAAGCTACCCCCCGGGCGGTGAACGGGCCCGCCAGGGAACCTAGCAGGTTATACCTTACCCAACCGCCTGCCCTCCCCAGTAGAAGGATGGCGTCCATCGCCACGATGCCTGCCGCACCGCCCCAAAGAGCTCTCGTCCAGATGTTTCTCATGGCGGTTCACACCCCCTGGTGTCATTATTCCCCGGGCGAACCGTGTTATCCCAGGGAAGTAGGTGACCGCTGCCGGAGTGCCCTGTTCCTCATTGTCTCGTATGGAAGTCGTTCGGGTCTTAAAGGGAAATGCCTGACCGCCGCTGGAACGCCCTGCTGCTTGCACTGACCTGAACGAGGCTGTCACCCTTCTTGAGAGTGTTCGAGAGGCTGAGCCCCGCCATATCACGTCTTAGCAGGTGACCTTCTGCCTGGATCGTTTCAGTGTCGAGCTCCTCATGCTATAGTAAAAAGCAGGCAGCTCGGTTTGACCGGTTGCAAGAAGCAGGCGGTGAAGCCGACAGGCTTACAGATTTCTGAGACACTTCGTTAACGAACGTCCGTGCCAAGTTAACACGACCCGCATGGCAGGGCCCGTGGTTGCGGGAAGACCTCAATCGAGAGCGAGGGAAGACGCCATGACCTACCCCACCGGTCCTTTGAGGGTGCTCGTACAAGGTTTGTTCGTACTTACGGGAGTGTTCCTTATACTCTGGACTTGGAGCGCACTGGGGCAAAGAGCACCGTCAGGCCAAGCCCTGAAATACTTCGACCGGCAGTTCTTAGAGACGGCGACGGAACGTGCGACCCGGTCTTACGTGGCCTGGGCTTTGAGAAACGCGTTGGTCTTTAGCACCGCGTTCGTCCTGGTTAGATCCGGCTTCATCGTAAATGCGACGCAGAATCTTCTCAGGCGGATGGGGCCAAGCACCCACCCTGGCGCGGGTGGCACGTTTCTCGGCGGCGTGATCGCGTCGTTCTTCTGGCTCTTGGCGATATCCCTCGTTTCTCTGCCCTTCCGGTATTACACCGGACACTATCTCGAACGAGTTTACGGAATCTCCCGGATGACTGCGGGGCAGTGGTTCATCGATTACGGGAAGAGTTTTCTGTTGACAGCTTTGGTAACGACACTGGCCGGTGGCGTTTTAACGCTTTTCATCGCACTTCAGCCGAGGGCCTGGCCCTACCTGGCCGGGGCCGGGGTTTTGGTCCTGTCGCTGGTGATTTCCTATCTCTACCCGGTGCTGGTGGCACCGATGTTCTACCGGTTTAAGCCGCTGGGAGACCCCGACCTCCTCCGAGACGTCGAAGAACTCACACGGAAAGCGGGAATCGACGTTTCTGAAGTCCTAGTCATGGAAGCTTCCGAAAAGACAACTAGACTGAACGCCTATTTCGCGGGCTTAGGCAAGACAAAGCAGGTGGTTCTGTACGACACCCTGCTTTCGGGGACTTCTCGCGAGCAAGCCAGGTTGGTTCTCGCTCACGAAATGAGTCATTACAAGCACAGCCATGTCCTCAAAGGCGTGATTCTTTCGTCCGCTGGTGCCCTCGTCGCCTTCATACTGTTCGCGTGGGCTTTGGGGTGGAGCTTTTCCGGTGTCACCGCGGGGAGTGCGCCGGGGACTACGGCGCTGCCCGGTCCCGTGGCTGCGCTCGTAATGTTGCTGCTGTTTTTAAGCCTCGTCGAGTTCGTTACGACACCTGCGGGGAACTGGATTTCCCGGCGGTTTGAGGTCCAGGCGGATCTCGACTCCCTGGCCTGGACCGGGGATGTCCAAGCTTTTATGGAGTCTCACGTGAAGCTGGCCAGAGGCAACCTAAGCGATGTCGAGCCACCTCCGTTTATCCGGTGGTTTGCCTGGACTCATCCCACCACTCTTGAGAGGTTGGAACTCGGCCTTCGGGGCTCTGTATTTGATGAGGGCAATTAGTTACGATAAGCGGCACCTGCCGATTCTAAGAGCGGCAACCTTCGGCGCTCTGTGTTTGGCGAGGGTAATTAGTTACCCAGAAATACCGCATCCGAGGAGGTCTATATCGCACGCCCGATGAAATCATCCGGTGCCAACCTGGTTGGCAATGATGCCCGATAGACTCCGCCGGTGCCAACAAAGTTGGCAGTCAAGAGCTCGAGGCGAGCGCGAGTGCCAACCTAGTTGGCAGTGGTGACCCGAAACCTCTTGCCGGTGCCAACTATGTTGGCACTCAAGGTCCCGGCGCACCCGCCAGTGCCAACATAGTTGGCAATGAAGGTTCCCGTGCACCCGCCGGTGCCAACCACGTTGGCAGTGAAGGCCTCCACGCACCGGCCAGTGCCAACCTTGTTTGCACTGAAGGTCCCGGCGCACCGGCCATTGCCAACCTCGTTGGCAATGAAGGTTCCTCCGCACCGGCCAGTGCAAATCTCGTTGGCACTCGTTGCCCAGTAGGCTCGACCAATGCCAACGACGTTGGCACCGGGCTTTCCCACCAAGTACACAGTGCAAACCTGATTGGCACTCACGTCCCGAAAACTTCCGCCAGTGCCAACCACGTTGGCGGTGAAGGGCTCGTAGCAAGTGTAAGTACCAATCCTAACGTCAACTACCGCCGCAGTGGCTCAAGAGCTTTGGGGCGGCTCGGCTTAAAGCAGTTCGGCCACCCGGGACGGGAGAGCTTCGATAATCGACACCACGAGTTTCGTCGCGCCGACCAAATTCTCCACCTGGACGTTCTCCGGCACGTCGGTCAGCCAGTGCCAGTTAGGGAGCGTACCGTCTGGTCTGAATGCCATAATCCCCATCACCTTGTGCCCCCGGAGCATGGCCGCCTGTCCGTCGGTGAGGAGAGTCCGGTACGTACAAGGGCTAGCTTTGATGGAAGGATCCTGATCCACAGCTTTCCCCGCGAGTTCTACCAGGACGGGGTCGGATTTCATCACGGTGTACATCCCCTCGCCGGTCGTGTACTTCAAATCCCCCGCTCCCAGGTTATCGAGGTTGATGAAATAAGCGTCGCGGTATTCTTTCCCGTGCTTTTTCAGGAAGTCGAGCATCCCTACTACCCCGGCTTCTTCGCATCCGGTGGCGAGGAAGGTTACCTCGACGCCTGGGATTTTCCTGGAGGCGAAGGCTCTTGCGGATTCCAAAAGGACCGCCACCCCGGACGCGTTGTCGTTGGCACCGGGTACGTACGGGTAGGCGAGTTCCCTGTGGATCAGCAGGGAGGCGGCGAAGGCGGTATATACACCGGGTACGATACCTATAACAAGTGCGGCGTTGCGGAAGGCGGGAACGAGGGCGACTGATACGCATAGTGCCGCAGATAGAGCCATGCAAATAAGTACAAGGAAGGAAGTCGTTCTGAAATTCTTAACCATCTTGGGGTGAAAGGGGAGTCCCGCCCTGGAGGAGTCGTAATGCGCCACCGCGCACACCTTAACACCGCCCAGCTCGCCGGCCCGAGCTATTACGTTCTGGCTCCTTCCCTTGCTCGCCATCCAGCCCAGAGCCGGGACGCTGAGGGTTTCGAGGAAGAATCCTATCAAACTCAAAGCGGCGACGAGAGCGGCCAACGCAGGTGCAAACCTGAGTAGCACCAGGACAGCTAAAGACGAGCTCAGGTAAGCTCCAGCGTGAATCCACGAAAACGTCCTTAACGAATAAAACTCCTCTGTCCGGACGTTGAAACCGAGACCTGAGAGAAATCCTTCTATGTATTCGGCCGCCTTCTTTTCCGCCGGAGTAGTCGAACCTCTTGGGCCGATCTCCTTCGCAAGCACGTCCACATGGCGGGCAAGATTCGCCCTTAGGACATCATCCTTCATAGAAACGACTCCCATGTTCCACCTCTCCTTTTCAGATGGCTCACCTTTTTAGATGGCTTACCCTTTTAGACGACTTACCCGTGATGATTCACCCTTTCTGCGCGTGCCCGGATTCCGCAGGAGCCTTTAACCCCGGGACCTTTGGCGTACAGCGATTTTATCTACACTTCGTGCCTCTCTGAACGCCCCGGATCTTTTAATCATGCTATTCCCAAAGTCCTTCTTGTGACAGTCCGGCTGGCCCTCCCAGACAGAAAGAGTCAGGTGCAACTGGATATGTGCGAAAGGAGGAACAGGCAGCATGAAGGCCGGTCCCTTCTGACAAAAAGAGTCGAGATGCAACCTGCCGGTAGCCGTGGGGCGGTTCAACCGAGCTTCACATTCCACAAATTCCACCGGAGCTTCGATGATCTCAATGACAACGTCATCCAAGGAGGGATGTACGGTGAAAAACGGATGGCTGAAAGTTGGAGCAGTGGTCCTTGCGGTAGTATTGGTGGTGGCGTTGAGCGGGCCCGAAGCTCTTGCTAAGGGCAAGAAGATCAAGAACGCCCTGCAAGTAGCTGAGAAGATGAAGCATAGTCTTAAGGAACAGAAGCAAGTGAGGTTCCAAGACTGGGAGCAAGCCCAGTGGGCCCTACAGCACATGGCGAGGCTCCGGTTGAAGGGCGTCATCAAGGGAGACGAGAACGGGTATTTCAATCCTCTCCGCACGATGACCCAGGCCGAAGTTTTGACGATGCTGGCCCGAGCTTTCGGGTACGAAGATGACGCCGTGGAGATGGATGAGACCTTCCGGAGCTTGTATCCGTGGGCCAAGGGTTCGGATGACTTCGACGAGAAAGACGAGGAAGAGGGTTCCTTCAAGGTGGGCGACAGCGTGTTGCCTGTCGTCCCCAGGTCAGTAAGCTGGGCCCTGGGCTACATCCTGTACGCCGTCGACCAGGGATGGGTGACTCTGGATGAACTCCAGCCTCGCAAAGCGGCCTCGAGGGCGTGGGTCGCCATGGTCATGGTCAGAGCTCTCGGTTACGAGGAAGAAGCTCAGGCCAAAATGAACGTGACCCTGCCGTTCAAGGATGCCAATGCTATTCCCGCCGACAAAGTCGGCTATCTGGCGGTGGCGGTGGAACTGGGCTTGTTCCAGGGCACGCCCGAGGGTATGCTGTATCCCTTGAAGCCCATTAGCAGAGTGGAGATGGCGGCCCTCATCGACAAGTTCTTCGAAAGCGAACCTGTCGATCTCGGTCCCTACGAAATCAAGGGAACTGTCACCGAGGTCGTCTACACCGGGTTCACCGTGAGTACTACCTCAGGCAATACGTTCACCTTTACGTTCTCGCCGGACGTCGTGGTCCTCCTGGGCAAAAATCCCGCATCCCTTGAAGACCTCCAGGTGGGCCAGAAGGTGCACGTACTTGCCAACGCGGACGGAGTGGCCCTATTCATCAAGATCTGCATAGACGACGAGGATGGCGGCGAGGATGAAGGACGAACCATAGAAGGGACCATCTCCGCGATCCACCGGGAAGACGACGAGTGCACCATCGTCGTAACCTTGGCCTCGGGAGATAAGGTCACATTGGAGCTTGACGACGACGTGGAGATCCTTTTTGAAGGCACGACTTTGACGGCGGACGATCTCCTCATCGGCGACGTGGTCGTCGTCACGGTCCACGATGATGACGAAGCCGAGCTCATCGAGATCGTCACGAGAGGAACGGCTGCTCCGTCCGAGGGCGAGATTTCCGGCGAGGTCCAGGAGATCCTGGTGGGGGAGGATGGCGTGTCGGTGGTCATCAAGCTCGCCGACGGCAGGACCGAGACCGTAAGACTGGCGCAGAACATCCGGATTAAGTGGGGTACTGAAGTCCTGACCCCGAACGATCTAGCTCCTGGAGACAAGGTGGTAGCTACGATTCGGGCCAGAGTGGCGACGGAGCTTCGACTCGTGGAGAGGGCGGGTCAGGAGGCCGGGCAGTACTTGGTCGGCAGGATAGAAGACGTGTCCGAAGATGACGGTGAAGTAGTGCTGAAAGTGCGCGACGCCGAAGGGAACCTCCACACGGTCAGGTTGGCCGCCAAAGTCCGCGTCATGTTCGGATCGAAGAAGATCGATCCGGACGAGCTGAGAGAAGGGGATACCGTGAGGCTCCGCTTCCAGTATGCTCTGTGCGTTGAGGTCACCGTCACCGCAAGGGAGAGAGCGGAGGAAAGAGGAGACTGAGGTAAGAGGATAATTACGTAAGAGGACACTTAGGAAAGAGGACCTAACAAGGAGACTCTAGCGCGGGCACCCGGGTCAGGGCATCCTGGTCCGGGTGCTCTTTTTCAAGGACAGTAGAGATGTGTCTCATAGCTATTCGACCGCCGGGTGCCGGCGGGGGTGCTCCGTAGCTATCGAATAAGACTGTATCCGCGTAGCTGGACATGCCGGTACAGGTATACTTAGAGGGAACGTGGAAACATCGTCGGAGGGAGGGGGAAGGGACGTCTTGACCGAGCCTTCGATCACGGCGGCGATGGAAGATTACCTCGAGGCGATCCTGAGTTTGATGGCTTCGGGGGAAGGGTCGGTGCGGGTGACGGACATTGCCGAGAAGCTTTCCATCGCCAAGCCCAGCGTAACTCAAGCTCTCGGGGTCCTCAAAGAAATGGGCCTAGTCGAGCAAGAGCGGTACGGCCGGGTTTACCTCACCGTCGAGGGCATGAAGACCGCGAGAAGCGTAAGTCAGCGTCACCGGGTGCTGCGCGAGTTCCTCGTTGAAGTGCTGGGGGTCGACCCTGCCACGGCGGATAAAGACGCGTGCCAGATGGAGCACGCCGTAAGCCCCGCAACTATGGAACGCCTCGTTAGGTGGCTTCGCGATTGGCTTGAGAACAGCCGCGACGAGCAGTAGTCCTTCGCGGCTTTATGACGCACAGGGGTGTCTGCTGATCGTCGTTTCCGAAGGGATTGTGCCTGAGAACCCTCTGCGCCCACCGTCTTACCGACTCGTCGACGGGGAAGCTTGCTCCGAGGACATCCACATACCCTTTGTCGTTGGTATCCAGGATCATCGCGTGTATACCGGTCTCCCGGAAAATCCTTCTCGCCACCTCATCAGGGTCTTTGGGACCGAGGATTACGTGCCTGTCATAAGGGGGCATGGTGCCGCCGGAATCATCTATCTCGGCGACCTCGTGGCCTGCCACCCTGAAGAACATACCCCTTACTCCCATGAGTTTGCCCGCAGCTTGCGCCGCGCATGCCAGAAGAATCCTGGGGACGCCGGCGAGTTCGATGGCCATTTGCACGGACCGGGAAGCGGAAAGGCTCGCGTCGGGGTCGGCGAACCTCGAGATGAACCTGGCGAGGAAACTGGGCTTTATCTTTTCCGGCGGGATGGCCCTTCCCTGAGTGATGGCCACGGGGGACTCGGCGAATCCCGCGATGTCGCCCGGGTCCGCCACGTCGGGGAGATACCTCCTGGCTATTTCCACTATGTCGTCCCGCTCGGTGATGAGATGGGTTCTCACCCTCAAAATGTCCACTTCATCAGGAAGGTGTGGGCGACCGGTCATCATCCGCGATTACCCCTTTTCCAGGTACCATCTCATGAGACCGTTGAAAATCGACTGGGCCAGCCGCTTCTGAAACAGGGGCGCCCGGAAATTCGCTTCGTCGGAGTAGTGCGTGAGGCACAGAGGCTCGACCTGGACGACGGGAAGGGAGACCCCGTCCGGCTCATGCCATTCAACCAGGGCCGCGTCGATGCCCATACGTTCAAGGAGAGCGTTTCTGATTTCCAGGGCCAGCGCGCGGGAAGCCTCCGAACGCGGCGGGTACCTGACGAAATATGCTCTTCTATCCGGATCGTCATCGCCTGAGGTGTGGATCTTTATGAGACAGTCAGCGCCGCGACTAATAGCAGCTCGCACTCGAGCGGACTCTTCAACAGCAACGTCGTCCCGGCGGGTGAGGTGCGGGTGCGCGCCTGCCAGACTTAGCAGGGAGTAAAGGTTCTTCGAAACGACCATCGCCACGTTCTTTTCCAAAAGATTTACCGGCCCTCTGAAGCCCTTGTCCCGACCGCCGTGACCCGGATCTATGACCACGCTCTTCCCGCGGAAGACCTTTCTCACGGGCTCTCTGGAGAACTCGAAGATGACGAGATGAGGGAGCCCTGATTTCTCGGTCGTCGTGGGACTTACCGGGTGTTCGAGGAAGACGCGCACGTTAGCCGAGTCACGACGTTCTTCCGACGGCGCCACCTCGAAGCTGTGTACCAGGCCATCCGATACCAGTACCGTTCCCGGAGCCATGGTGCACCTGAGGCCTTCGAGGGAAACATCGAGAGCATGGAGCTCGCGGGCGGCCACAAACGGGAGCTCCGGTCGAAGGTTGCGAAAGGCGGCTGCCGGTTTCCGAATTAGCTCCGGTGCCGGTTCGGAGCCGGAGCTCGATCGTGGAAAGTCCCGAGGTTCTCGAACATCTCGAACATCTCGAAGATCCTGAAGATCCTGAAGATCCTGAAGATCCTGAAGATCAACCTCGAGCACGGCGGTTTCGGCGGTTGCGACCCCGGCGCTCATGCCCTCGCGTGCCGCCCGGTAATGAAAGTCACCGCCGGGGGTTTGTCCCTTTCCAAACCGGACTTCCATGGGAGGACAGGTGCATTCGAGGACCACGGTGGATGTCCACCGGTAGTTCCCGGTGCCTTCCTCGGCGGGCATCAAAACCATGCGCGACCAGGCATTGACGACCGCCGGTTTCATTAAGACCGCACCACCACCCTTAAGGTACGGAGGGACCTATCCTCCGGCCCGGAAATCCTGAAGCCGAGCTCCCGTATCACTTCCAGGTGCTTAACTACATCGCTCGTAATAAGCTCGCCGGGAAAAACCAGGGGTATACCCGGCGGGTAGCAAGTAACCACTTCGGCGCTGACCCTCCCGGCGGCGTGTTCCAGTTCCGCCCGCTCCCACGGGCTTTCAAAAGCTTGTTTTGGAGTAAGGATCATTTCGGGCAACCCAGGCGGAGCTTCCAGAAACCCGTTTTCGGGAAAATCCCGTTTCAGGCGGCCGGATTCCGCGTCCCGGGCCATGCGGCTCAAAGCTTCCAGAAGCTTCGACACTTCCGCGGACGTGTTTCCCGGGCTCACTATGAATAAGACGTTGGCCATGTCCGACATTTCCGCCTGGATATTCTCGTTTAGCCTGAGGTACATTTCCGCCTGGGTTCCCGTGATACCCAGCTCCCTCACGGTCACGGTTACCTTGGTCGGGTCGAGATCGTCCTGGCCGGGGCGACCCAGGATCTCTTCGCCGAAGGAGTAAAGCCCGGGGATTTCGTTTACACCTGCTCTCAAAACCCCGGCGAGGTTGATGGCGCAATCCAGAAGGTCCTTGCCGTAAAGGGCCATCTGCCGTCTGGCCGCGTCCAGCGACGCGAGAAGAAGGTAAGACGGACTCGTACTCGTCACATGCTGGAAGGCAGCTTTAAGCCGGGCTCTGTCTATCCGGTCGCCCCTGATGTGAAGAAATGATGCCTGGGTGAAAGCGCCGAGTATCTTATGGGCGCCTTGGGCGCAAGCGTCCGCCCCGGAGTCGAGAGCTGGCGCGGGGAGTTTCGGGTGGAAACGGAAATGCGGACCGTGAGCTTCATCTACCAGGAGGACCATTCCCGCCCGGTGCACCGCATCCGCCAGGTCGTCAAGCCTCGTGGAGACGCCGTAGTACGTCGGGTTTACCAGCAACACCGCTTTGGCCTCGGGGTGCTCTCCGATGGCCTTGAATAGAGATTCCGGCGCCACCCCCATGGCGATACCGAGGTAGGAGTCGTATATCGGCGGCACGAAAACCGGCTTTGCGCCGGACAGAACCAGTCCTGCCAGGATGGATTTATGGACGTTTCTGGGAAGGATGATGGTGTCACCGAGGCCTACAGTAGCCAAGATCATGGCGTGTATGCCGGAAGACGTCCCGTTGACCAGGAAATACGTCTCGTCGGCTCCCCAAGCTTCTGCCGCCAGTTTTTGGGCTTCCGCCAGGATGCCCCCGGGTTCGTGGAGATCGTCCATCCCCGGGACGCCCGTCACGTCGCTCCAGTAAGCTTTTTCGCCCAGCACGGCGACGGCTTGCGGGTCTTGGGACCTCCCGCCCTTGTGCCCGGGCATGTGAAATCTGATTACGCTGCGATACGCCGAAAGCGCCTCGAGAAGCGGGGCGCGTGACTGGGAAGACCTGTTTATGCCCGGACTCACGGTCGAAAGATTCCTGGTAGATTCTTTGGTTTGAAGCAGGTTTTCCATGCAGCGGCCCTCCCGGTTCTTAATCACCTTGAGCGTCCCGACTACGCTCGACGCCGGTGAACAATGTAAAACGGCCGAATTCCTGTAAAGATCCGCCGGCGATGGCTCGTCAGATTGCTTCACATCCGTAGTATCGCCATCTGTGTCATACGAAACAGAGTTTATTCGAAAACCATCCGCTCTGCTACTTCTTACGGTGAACGAGATCGAAAAAGCCCGTGATTCTCTTTACCTTATTCTGCTCGGTGCGATAAGGTGGCAGCAGTAAGACCGCCGCGTGGCCCCGGTAAACTGGTGCCAACAACACCAGCCCGCGCGTCGGGGAAGGAGGTTCGTTGGACGTGTCACAAGGTTTTGCTCCGGATGTGGAAAGATACCGGCGGCTTTTGAACCTTCCCCACGTCGGAGAGGAAGGGTTGAGTCTTCTATCGAAAAAGCGAGCTCTCGTGGTAGGTGCCGGGGGTCTGGGTACTCCTGCCGCAGCTTACCTCGTAGCTTCCGGAACCGGGCACGTCACCATCGTCGACGGGGACGTGGTCGAACTTTCGAACCTATCAAGACAAGTGATGTATTCCACCGAAGACCTCGGAAAAGCTAAGGCGGGCATCCTGGCAAGGAAGCTTTTCCTTCTCAACCCCGACGTGGTTGTGGAAGGTCTTGACGTTAAGATCGAGCCGAGCGACTTTGCGGGAGTTTTGCGACTGATATCCGGCTACGATGTGGTCTTATCCTGCGTCGACAACGCCTCTCTCAGATATGCTCTCAACCAGGCGTGTGTCGAGCGTAAGGTCCCGCTGGTCGATGGGGCTGTGAAGGGCTTCACCGGAGTTCTGACCGTCGTGGTCCCCGGCAAGGGACCGTGCTACGAGTGCGCTTTTCCGCAGTCCAGGGCCGGAAAGGTTGCGGGTGGTCCGCCGATATGGAGCCCCCTTCCCGGGGTGGTCGGTGCTCTCGAGGCCAGCGAGGCCCTGAAACTCATGCTGGGTATTGGCAACGTCAAGGCCGGCTGGGTCCTGTTAATCGATCTTCTAGAGGGCACTTTCAGCCGGGTTTCGGTCGAGAAGAATCCGTCATGCAGGGTTTGCGGCAACTTACGGTCAAACAATATGTAGGAACATCGAAGGTAGTAACGTGCCGGGTCCTGAAGTTCGTTCCGGCCGTGGAACGTGGCAGGGTACACGCACTCCATCGCACACACAAATACAGCGGTGCTTAGCGTCCAGCCCCTTGACTCGGGTAGAGGTGTAATCCAGGGTAGTGCGTGCCCGGCAGTCGAGACACATGTCAGTAGTGGGAAACTAAACCCCGCAATCAGGGTGAGACCTCGTTGGTTCAGGATGAGTATCAGGAAGGGGGTTGCAGATGATGGACGTGGAAAATCTCGGACGTAAACTCGTGGAAAAGATTGAGTCGCTATCGCCTATGGTGGAGAACGTTGCTCGTTCTTTGTACGAGCATCCCGAGCTCGGGCTAGAGGAGGTCTTTGCTTGTCGGAAGCTCGTAGATATCCTGGAGCGCCAAGGCTTCTGGGTAGAGCGCGGCATCGCCGGGATGAAGACGGCCTTTCGGGCGGCCAAGGGCCGGGAAAGGCCCGTCGTGGCATTCATGGCTGAGTACGACGCCCTTCCCGAAATCGGTCACGGGTGCGGGCACAACCTCATAGCTTCCGTGGCGCTGGCGGCAGGGATAGCTTGTTCGGAGGTGATATCTCCGGAGGAGGCGCAGGTCACGTGGGTGGTGCTGGGCACTCCCGCCGAGGAGACCATCGGCGGAAAGATAGTCATGGCCGAGGCCGGCGTGTTCGATGATATCGACGTGGCGTTCATCGCTCACCCGGGCCAGCGGAATTCCGTCGGAGGGGCATCCTGGGCCTCATGGCCGGTGGAGATTACGTTCCACGGGCAAGCTTCCCACGCGGGAGCAAACCCCCAGGGCGGCGTCAATGCATTGGACGCCCTGGTGCAGGCCTACATCGGTATACGGAATCTCAGGAATAGTTTGGACGATTCCGTGAGGATTCCGGGAGTCATCACGCACGGTGGAGATGCCCCCAACGTCGTACCGGATAAAACCACCGCCCGGTTCAGCATCAGAGCCAAGAGTTCAAAATACCTCGAAGAAGTGTTAATCCCACGGATCCGGACGTTCGCCGAGGGAATCGCCAGGGCCACCGGCACGACCCTCGAGTTTTCCCATTACGAGCCGCTCTTTCGCGAGACACTGAAATATCCCCAGCTCCAGGACATCGTTGAGCGTAACTGGCGGCGTCTTGGCGTCGAAATCTCCCGAGACGACGCAGGTCCAGGGGGCGGGGTAACGGACGTGGGCGCCGTCACGTGGCGGACCCCCGCCATCCAAATCGGCTTCCGCATCGGGGATGTGCGTGGTCATACCAGGGAATTTGCCCAAGCTACCGTTTCCGAGACAGGTATTCAAGGGGCCCTTGTAGCCGCCAAGGTACTCGCGCTTTCGGCCCTGGACGTGGTGGCGGAGCGGGGGATAATCGAAGAAATGAAGCGACAGCTCTCGGCCGTCCAGAATCGGTGACTCCCGGACTCCAGGCCGGTTGCCCAACACAGTCACAATCCCCGCCGTCAAACTTGGTGCGGCGCATGTGCGTACCCGGCGCCGGAATTTGAAGCTTCGTTTTCCTCGGATTACCGAGTAGAGACTCCCGCCCTTTCGGGAAGAATGGAGACGGGAGGTCTTTTCGTTGATGAGCAAGATTCCTTACCGTCACAAAGGCAACGAGAACCTGTTCCTCGCCGTGGAAATGTCGCTCGTATCCACGCTGGCCGGGATTCCCCTCCACGTCCACGCCGAGGGACTCAGGGGCACCGGAAAGACCACGGTGATGAGGTGCGCGGGCCAATTCCTCCCGAGGATAACCAGGATCAAAGATTGCCTCTACCAGTGTGAACCCGAAAGGCCTCACTGCCCCCGGCATTCGGCGCCGGGGGCGCCCATCCGGTGGGAAACCGAGGAAATCCCCATGCCCTTCGTGGAAATCGGACACGCGGCGAAACTCGGCAGCGTAGTTGGGAGCATCGACCTGGCCAAGCTCACCGACCCCGCTCATCCCGAAGCTCACCTCCTGCCGGGCACGATTCCCCAAGCTTCCCGGGGGATCGTGTTCGTCGACGAAATCAACAGGCTCGCTGAAACCGCCCCGGAGATCACCGACGTGCTCCTATCCGTCATGGGAACCAAGCCCGGAAGACTGAGGATAGAGGAAACGGGTCTTCCTCCCGTTGAACTCGAGGTCAAAGCTTCGGTGTGGGCAGCTTCCAATCCGGACGAAGACCCCGGGCCTCTTGAGCACGTGAGAAGACAGCTGGCCGACAGGTTTGACCTGGTAGTCGCCGTAAACCGGCCATCCGACCCCGACGTAGTTGAGAGCATGCTGATGCGCAGGGAGGAGGACTATTCCCCTGAAGGGCGCAAGGCAAACGATTTTCTGTCTCAGGGCAGAGATCATCCGATAACCGGGGAGAGAGCCCTGGAAAGAGCTCAGTCTCGACGTAGCGAGCCCGCGTCGACCCCGGGTGCGTCAAACTACGGAGGCAGCTTAATAACAGAACCCTTTCAGAATCTCGAGGAAAAAGCTCGCCGGTTTCGAAACGTGACGGTGGGTCGCCCAATTTTGAGATATATCGCAGAGCTGTATGTAACGAAAAACATAGAGAGTTTAAGGGCGGTGGAGGCTCTTGAACTGTGCTCGCGGCTAGCCGCAGCTATCCAGGGAAGGGACTACGTGATCATCGACGATTTAATACTCGTTGCACCCATGGTGCTGCGGCACAGGGTTGAGCCCCTCGTCCTCGCGGAGATCCTGAAAGATATGGAAGCCAGGAGACTGGCCGCGGGGGTGGAGACTTTTTCCCAGCACAGCCGGAGAAACACACCGTTTTCAGCTGACCCTTCGTCCCCGTCCTCCCAGGAACGGGACGGACGGGATAACGGCTGTCCTCCCGATGCGGGACTGGGTTTTGGTCTCCTAAAAGCGGGAGATTCCCGGGGAAGCTGTCGAGACCTGGAGCGCGCCGCGGCCGGTTACCGTGCGGGTTCAGCTCCCGTCCGGGCGGGTCAGGGGCCTTCGCAAGGACTATCTGAGGCACCCTGCCGGGGGGTGTCTCATGCATCATCCCCGGGGCTAACCCGGGGGCCATCTCGAGGTGGGTCACCGGGCACACCGGCGTCCTCGCAGGGTGAAGCGGACCCGAGGAATTCCCTTCAGGTGCGCCAAGGGTTTCTCGGTCGCCTGGGGAGGTTGTTCCGCCGGTGGGCCGAGCCGGGGACTCAAGCGTCTATCCCCTCGCCTCTCAGAACATTGCCGCTTTCTCCGCCGGACCCGGCCAGGCCGCTTTCCCTCATCCGTTGGGAGGAGATGATCCTTCCCGGAGCATGGAGACTTGTGGAAGAGGAACTCCGGGAAAGGCGGGAACGATGACCTACGTCGAAGGTTCGAGCCTTCTGGAGAGGGCCGCCCTGGATAAGCTGATTTCTATTTTAAAACGCGGGTTCGGCGCCCGGGTGGGTGAGACCGCCGTGGTTTCTACGAAGGTACACCTGACGGACCAGGCGGTTCCCGGGGAGGTCCAAGTGGTGGCCACCTCCGACGCGGGCCGGGTGTTCTACCACCGCCAGAGCTCCGGCCAGATCGTGCACGTGGACATCTTTCATTCCCCCGGTGATGTCTCTCCGGCACTGGTAGCTATGAGGATGACGAGTGCTTTGACGACCCTGCGCCTTGAGACTTACGGAGGTTCGCCTGTCCCCCCGAGTTCGCTCGTTTCTTTCATCGATGTTCAGACGGCGCTGGGGGGAGGAAGACTTGACGGTCCGCTGGCCGGGGGCCGGGAGCTCGGGGCCCGGCTAGCTCATAAAACTCACGTCCATATCACCTTCTTGAACTGCCCGGAGCTTTTGGCCTCCCTCTTCTCAATGATTTCGGCGGTGGAAGCTGCCATCGAGGGTTCCGGCCTGGAGCTGCGGAAGGTGAGAGTCGTGCGGATGGTGACAGGCGACGCTCCGGCGAAGCTCGACGACTACCGGGCCACGACCGACTCGCTTCTTCGGGAAAGCAGGGGGCCGGGGGCTGAGGGGGGCGGCTCGAGGGCTGCGGGAACGAGCAACTTTTCCCAGACCGCACCCGAATCCACCGCTTCCGGAGTCGATCCTTTACGGTCATGGAAAGACCCATCAGATGGTCCAAATAGCCCAAATAGCCGAAACAGCTTGTACGATAGTTCGGATTCTCCCGGCCGGCTTGACACGACCCCGGGGGCCATCACCGAAGCTCTCGCCAGGGAGGCCGTTCGGCGGACAGGTTCGTATGAGGATACGGTGAAGCTCCTGCGGGCTTTGGCTGCAGGGATGAAGAGTGGCGAATTCCTTCGTTTCAAGACGCAAAGCATGGGGGACCCGGAAGAGATCAGAGAGGCCATGCTCAGGTCGAAGCTGGCCACGTACGACGGGTTCAGGTACTTTCTGAGTCCCGAAGGAGAGACGGTCCTCGAGTACCTTCTTTCCCACCGGTACGAATTCGAAGCTTATCTGAGGCGTCTTTTGCGGACGTTGCCGTCGAGAGGCGCCGTGCCGGGCGAAAGGGCCAAGGCACCCTTGCGGCCCACAAGCTCGTGTAGACGCGCTGTAGCGGTTCCCATCGAGAAGGGAAACTGGCACGGGGACCTGGCCGTAGTCGAGACCGCCATTGCGAGGGGGATAAGGATGGACAGGCGGTTTTGTCCCGAGGATCTGCGCTTTTACTTCCGCCGGGAGGAGAAGTCCAGGCCCGTGATCCTGCTTATAGACGCGTCGGCCAGCATGGCGGGAAAGAGGCTCCAATCTGCCAAGGAGCTCGCCCGGACGCTGGTGCTGACGGGCAAAGATGACGTGGCCGTTTGCGTCTTCCAGGACGCCGATGTAAGAGTGGTATCGGGATTCACGAGAAACCCCCGCCAGATCGAGCAGGCGCTTACGTCTATAGAAGCGTCGGGGCTCACCCCGATGGCTCGGGGTCTCGAAGGAGCTCTGGCGATAGCGGAGACGAAGTCAGCGAAGCCGCTGGTCCTCCTCATCACCGACGGAATCCCCACGGTCCCGTCTTCCACGCTCTCTCCTGTAGACGACGCCATCGGCGCCGCCCGAAAACTGGCGCGGAGGGGTATCAAGCTCGGTTGCATCGGGCTTGAACCCAACCGAGGGTTCCTCAAGCAAATGGTGGAAGCGGCCAGGGGAACGCTTTACATCGTTGACGAACTTGAATCGTCGGTGCTCGCGTCGATTGCGCGGAAGGAAAGGGGATATTAAGTGGACTTCTTCTCCATCTCAGCAGCGAAAAGCCGGGAAAACTGGCCTCTTCGCTTGGCGGGGGCCGCCGGGGCTCCTATACCGAATGTTTGCGGGTGTCGCGGGATGGCGCATACCGGCAAGGAACTACTTCGATATCCCGAAACCGCGGACTTTACCCACGTGTCACCAGGTACTTTAGCAACGTATTCAGTCCGCGGGAACACATAGGCGTGGTGGAGAGCACGGCCACAGCATATCTTCCTTCACCCACACAGGAGCCACCCGAGACTTGCTAAGGATCGAGAAAACGTCTCCTCTCCCCATGGTGACATCTTCTCTGGCCGTTTATAGGGTGACAATATTACCGGCCGATAACATACGTACGATTGGGATATTGACTTTATCGGCAAAGCGATGTAGCATCTATATGCACACACCATATAGAGACACACTACACAGCCTCCCCTGCGTACGGGGACAGAAAACTGGCTTAATCCCTAAAGGGAGGTGGCAGCGGTGCCTTGCGGGTTTCACGGCTTTAACGCTTTTGACGGATTTGGCGGTCCAGGTACTCACGGAGGCGGGCATGGGTCACACGGTGGAGAAGGATTCCGCAACAGAGAGGGGGAACACGGACGACACGGCAGGGAACTGGAAGAGATCCATCATCTCCGGTGTCAGTGTCACGTTTCGAGCCGCGTAGAAAGGTTCATGGAACCATGTCTTCTTTTACTGCTCGCCGAGGCGCCTTCCCACGGATATGACCTCATCTCCAAACTGGTCGAGTTCGGCTTTTCCCGCGACCAGGATCCCGGCATGGTTTACCGGACCCTGCGCCGTCTGGAGGAGCAAGGGATGATCCGGTCCAACTGGGCCGTCACCGGCACGGGACCTGCGAGGCGTGAGTATGTCGTCACCGATGAAGGCAGGGAGTATTTAAGGGCCTGGGCTGAGACCATCAGGAACAACATCGAGACCCTCAGTTTATTCCTGGAGCGGTTTCGCAAGATCGAGTCAACTCCGGCGCAAAGTGAGGAGAGGTGAAATCGATGAGCTGCTGTTGTCATGAGAGATACCATATGGTCCGCCACCACGGATGGGGACAGTGTTGCGTCCCGCGATACTGCTGCCACTGGTGGACGGGCGGCGGGCCGCATCGCCACGGGTACATTTCCTGCTGCGACGAGGGTCATGAAGAGCTCTGTCACGGGTATCACGGGTATCAAGGGTACCATGGGTACCATGGAGAGTGCGCCCATCACGTAGGTGAGGAGGGGCATCCGCACGAACACGGACACCGTCACGGTGGCGCTGAGTGCTGCGGGCATGGCCGGCGAAAGATGTCTCCCGAGCATCTTGCACGTTACCTGGCCCATGTGAAGGCGGAAATCGAAGACCTCGAGAAGCGGATACAGTCCCTTGAGAAAGCCGAGGGAAAGACCGGCGGACCTACGGAAAGGGAGGGCGAGCTCCCGCAGACGGATTGCCCGGAATGCGGCGATGAGCGGGGCGGGGATTGGAAGGACTAAAACCAGTCAAGGTGCCACGCCGCTAAAAGGCTAAGAGGTCTAGAGACTCAGAAGTCGGGACCCCTTTGCCGGCGGAATATGGTCCCGGCAGAGGGTAAAGGAACATAAAACGACCGGAACCTCGGGCAGCTCCCGGGGTTCCGGGGATTTTCGATACTGGATAACATCAGGCCGCAAGCCCCTGATAGCAGGGGAAGGTCAGGGGAAGGTTCAGCTTCCTAGTGACACACCACCATATCCAGAATGCCTTGTTTGTCCGCACTGCCGCCACGTGTGAAGGTTGAGCTTCCCGGTGACACCTCACCGTGTGGTAGTATATCTCCGCGAAGTCCAAAAAGAATCGGCCATAAAGCAAACGGACGCCGTCGCAGATAGGAGTGAGCAGCATGAAGGAAATCGCCCCGGGAGTCGTCGGAGAAGCTGAGATCGAAGTTACCCCTGATACTCTTGCGTCAAAGTGGGGAAGCGGAGCGGTGGGTGTATTTTCCACGCCGGCCCTTGTCGGTCTCATGGAAGCTGCGGCATTGAGGGCGGTGGAACCATATTTGGAAGACGGGGAGACTACGGTCGGTGCCTTGGTGAACATCACTCACCTCGCGCCCACACCCCCGGGATTGAAGGTTAGAGCTCGAGCTACCCTTGTTGAAGCCTGCGGTCGGAAGATGGTTTTCAAGGTAGAAGCGTGGGACGACCGGGAAAAAGTGGGTGAAGGCACCCACGAGAGGTTCGTAGTCGACCGGGAGAGGTTTATATCGAAGGCGAAGAAAAAAGTTGCGACCCCCTGAAAATCCACAAGGAATCCACAGGGATAGTGTAGTATAATCAGCACGGTCCTAGATATGTGGCGCACGGATGTGCGATGCGCCTGGTGAGCGGCGCTACTCGAAAGTGACCTGACGTAACGAGCCGGGTGGTCCGCGTTTGCGCCGTCGACGACGTATTAGGACTTGCCGGGTGATTGCCGACTAGCTGACTTTGCGCTGGTTCTGGTCTCCTTGCCGCATGCGGCGCGTGCTCGTTAAGGTTACGGGGGCTACGCAAAGGCGGGCAGCATAACGGGCAATCAAGCACAATAACGGAGACCGGACGTTGTACCACAATAGATCCGCCATAAATGATGCGCCATAACGGAGATGATCTTTTCATGAAGTGTCCTTTTTGCGGTCATCCCGACAGCAGAGTGTTGGAATCCCGTTCCATCGAGGATATGACCGCCATCAGGCGAAGGCGGGAGTGCCTGGAGTGCGGCAAGCGGTTCACCACCTATGAAAGGGTTGAAATGTCCCCTATCCTCGTCGTGAAGAAGGATGGCCGGAGAGAAGCTTTCGATAGGAAGAAGATCCTGGCGGGGATGATCAGAGCTTGCGAAAAGCGACCCGTGTCCATGGAAACCCTCGAGGAAGCTGCGGCCGAAGTAGAAGCTCGTGTCCGCGCCAGCGGGAAAAACGAGGTGACGTCGAGGGAAATCGGAGAACTAGTAATGGACAAGCTTCGGGAAATCGACGAGGTTGCCTACGTTCGATTCGCCTCCGTATACAGGGAGTTCACCGATCTTCACCGGTTTACCGAAGAGATCGAGCGCATTCTCAGGGAAAAGGGACAAACGAAAGGGACAGGGCGGGATTCCCGGGGTTCTGAGGATTCCCGGGATTCTCAGGGTTCAAAGGATGCGCAGGATCCTGGGGATCCCCAGGATCCTGGGGTGTTACATAACTGCTAGCACCCTTAAAATGCTGATGGGGGAGGATAAAGCGTGGAGCCGGTGCTTTCAGAAAACGCAATTCAAGTGTTGGAGAAAAGGTACCTCAAAAAGGACGAGACGGGGCGACCCATCGAGACGCCTAAGGGAATGTTTTGGAGGGTGGCCAGGAACATCGCCCTCATGGACGCCCTGTACCATCCGGATGTGTTCGTAGCGCCGGGACAGGAACGCTCGAAGCCCTTAAAGTCCCGCCGGGATTCGGACCAGCACCCGGTTTCAGAAGGGGAAAACCGGCTAGGGACGATGGGTTCCCGGGAAACCGGCACCGAAGGGGCGACTTCCGGAGGCACCGGCTACGACGGGACCGAATCCCGGCTTTCAAGTTTACGCCATGACCCCGACCTTCAGTTTACTCTCAGCGAATGGGACTGGGCCACGTTGAAGATGGCCTTCGACCGCCTCGCGGTAAGAAAGAAGGTCCGGGCGTCCTGGAACGAGTTCAAAGAGGCCGTAGAAAAGCAAAAGGATAGGGTGTGGGAGACAGCTTTGCGGTTTTACGTGTTGATGGCGGAGAAGAAATTCCTGCCCAATACCCCCGCATTGATCAACGCCGGTCGCGAACTTCAGCAGCTCTCCGCCTGCTTTGTTCTGCCCGTTGAGGATTCGATGGTGAGCATATTCGACTCCCTCAAGCATGCCGCCCTCATCCATCAGTCCGGTGGCGGCACGGGGTTCAGCTTTTCAAGGCTCCGGCCGAAGAACGACGTGGTCAGGACGACCGGTGGGATCGCTTCGGGACCGGTCTCCTTCATGAAGGTATTCAACGCCGCTACCGAGGCGGTCAAGCAGGGAGGAGTCCGGCGCGGGGCAAACATGGGCATCCTGCGGGTCGACCACCCCGACATTCTCGAGTTCATCACATGCAAGAACGACACGAAGGAGCTTTCCAACTTCAACATATCCGTGGGGCTAACCGAGAAGTTTATGAAAGCTGTAGAGGCGGGCCAGGAGTACGAGCTGGTCAATCCCAGAAACGGGCAGGTGGTGGGGAAGCTCAACGCCGCCGAGGTGTTCAAGAAAATCGTAGACCAGGCCTGGAAAAACGGCGAGCCGGGTGTCATCTTCCTCGATCGTTTGAACAAGGATAATCCTACCCCGGCTCTCGGCGAAATCGAAAGCACGAATCCTTGCGTGGTTGGAGATTCACTGGTTTCAACGGAGTTGGGGCTAATTCCAATAAGAGAGATTGCCGAGAAATGGTGCGAAGGCGGCTTGAAAGTTGCCGTTGATGCGAGAGTGGTGCAGAACTCTGCCCTGGAGGGTACCGCAGGCAGCGCTGCAATTTCCGTCTCAGGTGTTGAGATGACTCCGGTTTCAAGAGCATTCCGCACAGGGGTCAGGGATGTGGTCAAAATTACTACAAAGCATGGCTTCTCAATTGAAGTGACTCCTGACCACGGGATAATGACTACACGAGGTTGGGTGCCCGCCGGGGAACTCCGGCCCGGAAAAGACCGAGTGCTTCTTCAGTCAGGCAAAGCCACTTTCACAAACAGTACCTCTTTGCCTTTTGAGGTGAATGACCGTCCCAAGGGAGCAAATGGTAGAGTTTACGATCTGCCCAGTGAATGGTCCGCGGAATTGGGTGTAGTACTAGGATGGCTAATTGGAGATGGGTGGCTTGGGTACGATGAGAAGAACAGCCGCGTAGGTTTCGTCTTCTCGCAAAGTGACAGTCATGTGATGCACATGGTGATGGGGTATTTGAGCAAATGGTATGGTAGAAGCGTTAAGGCTGTTAAGAGGCATAATGACGTTTGGCATTTGAGCTATCATTCACGGTGGCTGGCTGAGTTTTTTATGAACCTGGGCGTTCTACCTGTTTCTGCAGAACAAAAGCGAGTTCCGAAGACCCTATTCCAAGCTACTGAAGAAGCTGTTGTGGGTTTCTTGAAGGGTTTGTTCACAGCCGACGGAACCATGTCTGTTTCTAAGAATGGTACTGCCTACGTAAGGCTGACATCTAAGTCCAAAAATCTTGTGGAGGATGTTCAGAGACTCCTCTCGTTTCTGGGAATTCGCTCTTCGATCTACGATAGAAGTAGGTCTCCAAGGGGGACTTTTTCCGATCGGAGTATTGATGGTTCAACGTCGTTTTATGAATCAGACGGCGTATGTTTTGAGCTGCAAATAAGCGGCGATAGCTTAAAACGATATCTTGATACAATTGGGTTTCTGGACAACAGGTATTCAAACCTGATAGAGGCGTTGAATCGGAGGAAGCGAGGTTTTTACAGGGAGCAGTTCGTCGATGTTGTAGAGTCGGTTGAGCCGTGCGGCCGGAAAGAGGTATTTGACCTCACCGTTCCCTATAGTCATTCATTTATCGCCAACGGATTTGTCGTATCCAACTGCGGAGAACAACCCTTGCTTCCATATGAGGCATGCTGCCTGGGGTCTATAAACCTCGGGACTTTCACGAGGCCCGTCTGGGGCGACCCGGAAGCTTCAAGCAAGCGCCCGCAGGACCGTATCGACTGGGATGGGATGCGCGAAGTTATAAGGGAGGCCGTACATTTCCTCGATAACCTCATAGACGCCAACAAGTACCCGTTACCCCAAATCGACGCAATGGCGTACGGCAACAGGAAGATAGGCCTCGGGGTCATGGGCTGGGCCGACATGCTCATCGACCTGGGTATTCCCTATAACTCCGAAGAGGCGATCGATCTCGCTTCGGAGGTCATGAAGTTCATCCAGGAGGAATCGGTGAAAGCTTCCGTCGATCTGGCCAGGACCAGGGGCGTGTTCGAAAACTTCGAGAAGAGTATCTACGCTGCACAAAATCTACGATTGCGGAATGCGACGACCACCACCATCGCCCCTACCGGCTCGATCAGCATCATAGCTGGAGCTTCTTCCGGGATAGAACCGCTTTTCAGCATCGCTTTCACGAGGCATGTGTTGGACAAGAAGGCCCTGGTAGAGGTAAATCCCAGGTTCGAGCAGGTGGCGCGGAAGATGGGCTTTTACAGCGATGAATTAATGGAACGCGTCGCCGTTCACGGAACCCTGGCCGGCATACCCGAGGTTCCCGAAGACGTGCGCGGGGTTTTCGTCACCGCGCACGAGTGCAGTCCCGAGTGGCACGTCAAGATGCAGGCAGCTTTCCAGCGCCACACCCACAACGCCGTTTCCAAGACGGTGAATTTCCCACGGCAAGCTACCCGCGATGACGTGGAAAAGGTATTTCTCCTCGCTTACCGCCTGGGGGTCAAGGGCGTGACGGTGTACAGGGACGGCAGCAGGGAGGAGCAGGTGCTCACCGTCGGAGCGGGTGACGCCGGACGCAAGGGCGAACTCGAGACTGGTCCGGCACCGGGAGCTCAAGGCCAGGGCCGGGGCATAAACGGCGTGTGGGGAAAGATCCGTCCAATAGAAAGGCCGAAGAGGCTCTCGGGGTTCACAGATGTGAAAGAGACGCCGGTAGGCAAGCTGTTCTTGACTCTGAACACGCTGGATGGTCATCCCGTGGAACTCTTCGCCCAGATAGGGAAGGCCGGGAGCGATGTCGCCGCATTTACCGAAGCTATAGCGAGACTCATTTCGCTGGCGTTGAGGTCGGGGATCGATCCTCACGAGGTGGCCGACCAGCTCACAGGCATCGGGGGCTCGAGGGCCATCGGGTTCGGACCCAACAGGGTGCGGTCGGTGCCCGACGCTATAGGCCAGTTCTTCCACGAATACCTGGAAGGTCTCGAGGAACAACCGGAAGACGAGGAATCCAAACCGGTTCAGGATGAGCTCCCTCTCGTGCCGGGCAAGCGATTTAATCTATGTCCGTCCTGCGGTACCTGGAATCTTGTCCATATCGAGGGATGCCTGAAGTGCCTGGCCTGCGGGTATAGCGAGTGTTAATGGGAGTACGTTGCCCGAAGTAGCGAAGGAATAGATAAGACTGGACTCCGGAGAGCGGTTGCTCAGCGAATGAGACCTCCAGGTGGTCTCCGAATACATCCGTGACTAAGTGCCGTCGTTCCACTGTTCATACGTGTGACCGGCAGTGAGAACATCACAGAGTGACCAAGCGGAAAGACAGGTGTTGGTTCGGATGTCAGCGGACAAGACGGAGATAGTAGGGCCCGTGATCAAGGCGGAGATCCACCTCGTCCGGCACCGACACCACCCGGAAGGTTTCCGGGGCGGATGGTCTGTTCATTCGCTCAGTGACATTGGACGGGCCCAGTCCTTACTCCTTGCAGAGCGCTTGCGCCAAGGGGGGATCAAGGTGGATACGCTGATTGCGAGCGACTTGCCGAGGGCGAGGGAGACGGCGGATATCGTCGCACGAGCGCTGCGTATTTCGGTGTTACTCACTGAAGATTGGCGTGAGGTCAATAACGGAGTCCTCGCCGGGATGCCTGAAGACCAAGCACAAGCCCTGTACCCCGGACTCTACTGGTCCTCACTGGAGATGAACCAGGCTTACCCCGGCGGAGAGAGTCCGGCTGCGTTTCGCCAGCGCATTGAGAGTGCATTTCGCAGTCTGTGCGAGCGCATCCATAAGGGCTCTGTTGGTCCGAATGTAATGGTGATCACGCACGGCGGACCCATAAGAGCGGTCCTCTCGCTCGTGGAAGGCACCGAGTGGTCCAATCGAGGCCCGCAGCAACCTGTTCACGAGACCAGCATCTTTACTCTGTCATACGTATGTGGGAATTGGTGCGTGACCCGCCGGAACGATACTCGGCACTTGACCTGTAAAGTTAAGGGCGGTGGTTCAACGTAACCGGTCCGGACGGGGGGTTCACGGCGCGAGCTATGTCCTCGAGCTCCGCCGTGATCCTCGCCGGCGGCAAGCTTTCCAGGAGAACCTTTCCGTAGTCCCTGGTGACAATGCGCGGGTCGAGTATCACGACGGCGCCCCGGTCCGTTTTGGTCCGGATGAGCCGGCCGAACCCCTGCTTGAGTTTGAGTGCAGCTTTGGGGACGAAGTATGACCAAAATGGGCTACGACCCTGGGATTCCCACAGCTCGCTTCTCGCCTGGACCACAGGATCATCGGGAACGGAAAACGGGAGTTTGACCACGACGACGCAGGAAAGCGCGTTTCCGGGCACGTCTACCCCCTCCCAAAACGAGTCAACGCCGAAAAGCATCGCGTTACCGAGCTTTTTGAACTCCCGGAGCAAAGCTTCCCTGGAATCGTCGCCTTGTTTGAGTACGGGGAAACCCTTTGCCTCCAGCACATCCCTTATGCGTTGAACCACCGAATCCATGGCTTTATAGCTCGTAAACAGGACGAAGCACCTGCCGAACGTAAGGTCAGCTATTTCCGGAATGGTCCGCGCCACGTATTTCAGGAATTCGGGGCTGTTAGGATCGTAGCCGCGTGAGTCACCCGGAACGCATAAACAGGCCTGCTCCTCGTAACGGAAGGGAGACCCGAGCTTGAGTTCTCCGGCAGATTCCAGCCCCAGGACGCTTTTTACATAACCGAAAGGGTCCCTCTTGCCCACGGTCAATGTGGCGGAGGTCAGTACGGCGGATCGCAGTTCGGACCAGAGGTTCTCCTGCAGGTAATTCGCTACTTCGAGCGGACACGAACGGAGCGCGTCTACCCGTGCCCCGCCGGCGGAAGCTCTCTCCACCCAGTAGACGGTGTCTTCGCCGTTGCCCTCCAGAGAATCGAACTTATCCAGGTCGTCGGCGAGCTCGATGAACCTGCGGCGCAAGCTCGACACCTCAAACCGCTCTTCCTGCGTCAGGTCGTAATCGAGCCACGTGTTGACGGTTGCCGCTACTTCCCTTAGCCCATCGACGAGTTTCTCATCGACGAACGCCTTCTGGGTGAGCCGGGCCTTTTCCGACTCCCTGGATTTCACCTGCTTAAGAAGGCTATCGAGAATGCTTTCGAGGGAATCGATGGCGCCGCCCAGAGTCTCTTTCAAACTATCCACCTGCTTTTTCCCGATGAAACGCGAAAGCGGCTCGGACCTAACTTCTCTCAGAGTGTCACCGGCGAGTCTCTTGAGCCTCCACGAGCTTATCGACGCCCCCAAGTGCTCCCTTACCACCGATTCGAAGTGGTGCGCTTCGTCTATGATCAGCGTGTCGTAGGCGGGCAAGAGCCGGGTTTTGCCGTTCGTCTCAACCCTCAAACGCAGGTCGGAAACGAGCAGAGCGTGATTGACTACGAGGATATGGCATTTGTCCAGCGAGGCTCTGGCCAGCCGGTAAAAGCACCGGGTTTTGTACGGGCATTTTGCTCCCATGCAGCTCTCGGTATCCGACGCGAATTCGCTCCACAAGACCGGAGGCAGTTTTATCTCCAGTCTGTCGACATCCCCGTCCCATAACCCTGTAACCGGGGCCGGGGCAGGGTGTTCGTCCCCCGGGTTAGCGCTGGCTTCGCCCCGGGAGTCCCGAGGAAGGGAACCATCTGCGTGCGTGGCCGATCCTTCGCAGGGAGATTCGGTGCCCTCAGCCACCGACCTGCGATCGATGAGAGCTTTCAGCTCCTTGATCAGGTCTTCTTCCGGTTTTGTGTAGCTGAACAGGTCGGTTTGCTTGAGTGTTTGATCGTAACGGCGGTTGAACTTACGCAGACAGAGGTAGTGTCCCCTTCCCTTTACCAGATCCCACCTGATGGTCACCTCGTGCTTTTTCCAGAATTCGTTGAGGGACGGAAGGTCTTTTGATACCAGCTGCTCCTGGAGGTTCACCGTGTGGGTGGAAATGACCACGCGCCGTTTGCTGAAGGCTGCGAGAACGGTCGCGGGGAAAAGGTAAGCCATGGACTTCCCGACTCCGGTTCCCGCCTCGACGAGGAGAATGCCTCCATCCGAGAGGGTCTGCCAGACCGCCTCGGCCATTTGCGCCTGCTCGGGCCTGTATTCGTAACCGGCGATGACCGATTTGAGAAGCCCATCTTGCCGAAATGCCTCGGATATGAGTTGCCGGGAGAGCTCATTCGCAGCGACGCTCATTTCAGGAATATTATAGAACATGCGGGAGGGGGCATACAGGTTCGTTTAACGGCCACCGGGTTCGTCATCCGAACTTTCCTCTTCATGCCCGTCATCTCCTGGCGATGTACCTCCACCGGACTTCGTTTTCCCGCTTGTTTCGTCATCGCCGGCTTTTCCGCCCTTTCTACTGGCCTCGCCGTCTTCACCGCGGTTTGCTTTTTCGTCATCCTCGCCTTTAACAGCATCCCCACTCTTTTCACCGGTCCCGCTTTTCCCACCGTATCCGCTCTTTCCGACGTACCCGCCCCTTCCACGGTCATCGCTCTTTCCGCCATGCCCGCCCTTTCCACCGCTTTCGCTCTCTCCGCCATTTCCGGGTTGTTCTCCCTCTCCGCCTTTCTTGCCCTCATCGTCCCGTTCGGGACCGCCACCCTTGTCCTTCTTACCCGGCGTTGCCTCCTGTTGTTCGGGCTTTCCGTCACCCCCGCCCGGGCCTTTACCGGCCTTTTGGAACAGGTTCAGCATTTCCTCAACAACGTCCTCGAGCTCTTCCGGGTCATCGTGTTCCTTTAACACCTTGAGGAAGTCGCTCAGGTTCGAGACATGGGGCAAACTGGTACGGACTTGTTCCTCCGAGAAGAGGTCGATCGTTCCCGGACTGACCGGATCGCCCGGCTTGGTCCCCGGCTGGCCTGACCCAGTGCCCGGACCCGGTCTGCCGGGTTGAGTCGAGTCAGCGGGTGTGCCCGGCTGATCTTTGCTGCCTGCGCTTCCGTTCGGCCCGACCGGTCCCGGCCCCGGTGCGGAGGGCCCCGTTTGAACACTCCGGCTCTTGGCGGAGAGCCCCCAGACCAAGAGCCTTGTGGGCGACACGGACATGGTCCTCGCCTTCTCCCGTATCTCGGCGGTGAATCTAAAGGTGTTTACCAGCGGGTTGGTCATCTCCGGTTCCTGTCCCGTATCCGGCCCTGTTTGAGTCGTGGGGAGCGGGAAGTTGGGAGCGGCGTTACGCACTTGCTCGCGGATTCTGGCCTCAAACTTCGTGACCTGTGGCGTTTCCTTGATGGGAATAAAACCAACGATAAAACCGGATGAACCTTTCTTGCTTTCGACCTTGGCCATCTCTGCGATGACCTTATCGACGGGCCGAAATTCATACCGGACCTGGCTCAGGAGTTTTTCCCCTTCCTCGTCAAACGCCTTTGCGGACCTGACGAGCCCCCGGTCGTTCACCTCCAGCTCCACGCTGCCCGATGAATCGACGGACACATAAGCTGCAGCTGGTCTGGCTTGGATGTATTTCGTATAACCGAAAAAGGACAGGAAAACCATGACGCAGGCCAAAGCTGCTGCAGGAACCCAGCGTGTCCACGATGTCCACGAAGCGAAAGGTGAGGGGAGGGGGATTTCCTCTCCAACCATCGGCGGAATTCCACGGGATTTAACTCTCAGGAATCGACCATCCCTGGTCAGGACCACAGCATATCCTCTACCTGCTCTCACTACCACTCCGCTGTCTTGGCTGGTCATTTACCTGTCTCCCCCCTTTCCCAAGCTCAAGTATTGCTTGAGAAACGGATAGTCTCCCGACGCCGCCAGCAGCACGCCCACGATGTACGTGGAGTGCCGCTCCAGAGTCTTTCGGGACACCCGGCCGTCCTCGGGTAGGAGCTCCAGGACGTCATCGACGGGAAGGCGTCCCAGGGACTCGATCTTTTCCTTCAAGTGACGGTACTGGGCAAGACTCTCGGCCACCCGCAGGATCCGTTCCCGGGCGTCCTGGTGCTTCGGTGTCGCCCTGATGAGATCGTCCAGGGTGATTCCGCAGCGGCCAAGATCCTCCTTCCACCTCTCGATTTCGTCCCGGCGTTCCAGGGCCTCCTGCCAGTCGATGTCTTCGGCCAGCACGTTCGCGTACGAAGCGTTGCCGTTGGAGTCATCTCGCCGGGTTTCCGGGTGGATCATCCTCTTCCAGTGGTTTTCCCTCCGGTAGTGATCTATGACCCGGCGTTTGATGACGGTAGCTGCGAAGGCTAAAAACCCCGCTCTCTTACTCGTGTACGCATCTATCGCCTCGTTGAAGGCAAGAAGGCCTATGGATGCCTCGTCATCTTTATCCTGAGATATGTACCGGCCAGCTACGGAAGACACTACTTTGAGAATAAAGGGAGTATAGTCCCGAATCAGCTTCTCCCTGGCCAGGGTATCTCCGTCCCTGGCTCTGGCAACCCGGGATTCCACCGGTTCCTGCTTCTGGGATTTGAAGAGCGACAAGTTCAACGTGGGTTTCACCGGTGTCAAGTTTCGTCGTCTTACTTGCACTGACTTTCATTATTCCACCCCGGTTCCAACATACCCTACTAGATCATCGCAAGTACGACAGGGATTGTGGCGAGTAGGAATCTGCCTGTAGAAAAAGAGGATTTTTTCACAAACGACAAGAAGTCCGGTAGTCGTGAGCATCCGGGGTCCCTCAAGGCGGACCCCTTAAGTATGATGCGGGAGGGGCAACAAGTGGCTTATGAACAGGTCAAAGAGGCAAGGAGCACGCGTGCGCTTCTGTACGGTAATGAGGCGATAGCTAGGGGCGCGTGGGAGGCAGGCGTGAAGGTAGCTGCTGGCTACCCGGGTACACCCAGTACGGAGATAATCGAATCCCTCGCCGGATACGAGGGCATCCACGTGGAATGGTCGACCAATGAGAAAGTGGCGCTGGAGGTGGCCACCGGCGCATCCATCAGCGGAGTGAGAGCTCTGGCCACCATGAAGCACGTGGGTTTGAACGTGGCGGCGGACCCTCTTATGACCGTGTCGTACATGGGAGTGAACGCCGGTCTCGTCATCGTTACGGCGGATGATCCGGGAATGCACTCATCCCAAAACGAGCAGGACAACAGATGGTACGGGCGCTTTGCTTACGTGCCGGTGCTCGAACCCTCTGATAGCGCCGAAGCTTTGAATTTCACCAAGCAAGCTTTCGAGATATCCGAGAAGTTCGACGTCCCGGTCATAGTGAGGTCGGTAACCAGGATATCTCACGCCCGTTCCCTGGTAGAGTTGGGGGACCCGCTGGAGCTGGAACCCCGGCCCTATCGCAAAGACCCGCGAAAGTACGTGATGCTTCCCGCCCATGCCAGGGGGCGAAAACCACAGGTCGTGGCCAGGGTGAAAGAGCTCCAGAAGTTTGCCGGGGATTCTTCCCTCAACCGGGTGGAGTGGGGTTCGACGGAACGCGGTTTCATCACCGGAGGAGTCTCATATCAATATGTAAAGGAAGCGTTCCCCGACGCTTCCCTGCTGAAACTCGGCATATCCTACCCCCTTCCGGAGGATCTGATAAGGGAGTTTGCATCGAAGGTACGGGTCCTTTACGTCGTGGAAGAACTCGATCCCTTTTGGGAAGGGATCGTTAAGGCGATGGGCATCCCCTGTCATGGGAAGGACGCCTTCCCGCAGGTGGGGGAGCTGTCCAGGGACTTGGTTATCGCGGGCGTGGAGAGGATCGAGGGGGTGCCTGTAGCTATGGCCCGGTCCGGGGAGGCGAGCGGTCCGGGAGCAGCAGGAGCATCGCCGGCCGGCCGGCCCGGGGAAGACCGGGGGCCGGAAGGAGGTCTGGCGCAGGCGACCCTGCCGGGTCCCGGGGATCTTCCGCCGAGACCTCCGGTGCTATGTCCCGGCTGCCCTCACAGGCCCGTGTTTTACATCCTTAAGAAACTCGGCCTCACCGTCACCGGCGACATCGGATGCTACACCCTGGGAGCACTACCGCCCCTGTCGGCGAAGGACACCACCACCTGCATGGGTGCTTCCATAGGGCACGCGTCGGGGATGAGTCTGGGAATGCCTCCGGAACAGGCAGCGAAGGTGGTAGCGGTGATAGGGGATTCCACATTTCTGCATTCCGGGGTCACTCCCCTCATCAACATGGCTTATAACAGGGTGTCGCGCCCTGTGGTAATCCTGGACAACGGGACGACCGCCATGACCGGTCACCAGGGACACCCAGGCACCGGATACGATGCGAGGAAGAAACCGGCCCCCAGGATTTCCCTGGAGGATATAGCTTCAGCGTGCGGGGCCAAATCCGTATCGGTGGTCGATCCTTACGACGTGAAGTCCCTGGAACGGACCATCAAAGAAGCTCTCAAGGAACCTGCTTCGGTGGTGATAGCGAGAAGGCCCTGCGTCTTGCTGCCTCGCCGAGAAGCCAGAAAGCGCCTGGTGTTCAAAGCTGAATTGTGCCGCGAGTGCGGGTTGTGCTTGCAACCCGGCTGTCCCGCTCTGGAGCCCGACGGAAAGAAACCCAGGGTGAACGAGGTCCTGTGTACGGTATGCGGAGTTTGCGCCGAACTTTGCCCCAGAGGCGCTCTGGTAGTTGCGGAAGCAGAGGAGGTGCGCTGAGCGATGATGCCCAACACTACGGACACCGCCAGTACGAGTTATGCCACCAACGCCACCAACAACACCTGGGCAGACCGGCCTCGTCCGGCAGGGGAGGAGACTTATATGCTTAAGGACTTCATCATCGCCGGAGTCGGTGGACAGGGCGGACTTGTCGCCACCTCGGTACTGGCTCGGGTTTTCGTGAAAGCTGGGTTCGATGTGAAGACGTCGGAAGTCCACGGCATGGCCCAGAGAGGCGGAACGGTCATAAGCTACGTGAGACGCGGTCAGAAGGTTTACTCACCTCTGGTACCCAAGGGGGAGGCCGACGTCATACTGGGCCTGGAAATCCTCGAAGCGTACCGGCAGCTTCCCGAGCTCAAGCAGGGCGGGCTGATCCTGACCAGCGACGAGCGAATCAAACCCGTTTCAGTTATAATGGGTCAAGCCCAGTACCCGGATATCCGGCGGGAGTGGTTCTTATCCAGGGCGGGCCGGGTCTTGGTCATCCCCGCGTTGGAGAAGGCGAGGGAAGCTGGAAACGTACGCACCGCCAATACGGTGTGTCTGGGGGCGCTTTCCAGGTTCCTTGAGATCCCGGCCGACGTTTGGAAAGAGACCATCGCCGAAACGGTGCCGCCCAAAGCTGTGGACGTAAACCTGAAAGCTTTTGAGATCGGGAGAAATCTCGCTGGCGCCGGGTCATAACCGGGAAGACACGGTGGGGGAGCGTTAAGCAGAATCCCGACCTCCCCTTTCCCGTCTGTAAGGAACCGGGATGTACTGCACCGAAGGTCTCCTTTGGGGCGGTTGGGGATAAAGCTCCATGAGCTGATAGACCTCCTCGGGAATGCCCACCTTTACGCGAAGACCTATCTTGGAGAGCTGGTCGGGTGTCAAGGGGTAGTCGTGGGTCCAGTTACCCGATGTCAGGATATCAGCTATGCGCCTTGCCTCTTCTTCCCCGACTTTATCGCGGAGAAGCGAGGTTACGGTGTCCTTTACCTGGGCCAGGGCTTTTCTCGCCACGTCTGCCATGATGAGGGTTTCGTCATCCACCTCGGCCAGCGGTTTCGCCTTTACTGCTTCGAGTATGGAGACGGCCGGATACGAGCCGAGCTGGGGGTCTACCGGACCGAGCACCGCGTTTTCGTCCATGACGATCTCGTCGGCAGCCAGGGCGAGCATCGTGCCGCCGGACATAGCGTAATGCGGCACGAAAACCGTTACCGGGGCGTCGTGACGCTGGATGGCAAGGGCTATCTGCTCCGTAGCTAGGACCAGTCCTCCCGGCGTATGCAGGATTATGTCGATGGGCATGTCCTTGGGGGTCATGCGTATAGCCCGCAGGACCTGCTCCGAATCCTCGATGCTGATGTACCTCGCGACGGGCAACCCGAGAAAGCTTATGGACTCCTGTCTATGGATCATGGTGACTACCCTGGAACCGCGCTTTGCCTCGAGCTTCCTCAGCATCCGCAAGCGGGCGAGCTCAACCTGCTTGTGCTTTAGGGCGGGATAAAAGAACGTCGCCGCCAGGAATATGAGCCAAAAAAGATTGAAAACAGACCCGTTCATGCTCTACACCGTCCATTCCCGGCATAGCCGCGCCCCCAGCCTGGCCAGGCAGACCTCCGGTGAATAGTTTGTGCAGACTGGCAGCAGCCCTAACCCTATAATTATTTCGTGGTACGAGATACTTGACGCACGAAAGATTCGGTGCTAGGATTCTGGTGATACGGATGAAGGTTCAGCTCTGAGGGATTAAGTTGATAGATCATACATTTCATGCAGTCCGGTGTTATACCAGGTCTGCCTGGTTCTGCTTAAAACTATTCGCGTGATGCGAATCCGGCGGCCGGAGCCAGGCCGTGAGTGCCGGATCCGTTCTACGCCGCCTCAGGCGCAAGCACATGAAGCGAAGGGAGGGGAGAGACCGTGAGCCACATCTTACGGGGGAAATTCTGTGGTGCTGCAACCGTAGGCGAACGCGGGCAGATAGTCATTCCCGCGGAGGCGAGGAAAGCTTACGGGATTGACATCGGCGATAAGGTGATGGTCTTTTTGAGCCACCATGGCAACAGTCTCATTCTGGTCAAAGCTGACCAGGTGACCAGGATGCTCTCGGACACCATCACCCAGCTGGGAAGGATCGTCGAGGAATCTTCCAAGGAAGAACCGGGTAAGTCCGAGTCGGATTCGGCGACGCCGTTAGGGACTCCGGCAGAAACCTCGGTTCCGGAAGAGCTGAAACAAACCGGGAGGCAATAGGAATGAAGGTCCTCTTTAGACTCACGGAGTTCGCAAAACCGTACTGGAAGCTCTTCGCGTTGTCCCTGACCCTGGTCTTCGTCATTTCAGGGCTAGGAGTGTTGCAGCCCTTGATTGTGGAGTGGGTCATAGACGATGTCCTGGCCAGCAGAAAGTTTAACTTGCTCATATACGGCGCGCTTGCCATCGTGGGGGCGGTTGCGGTTCAGGGCGGTATCCGGTTCGTCCAGCGGTATACCATGGCTCTGTGCGGGCAAAAGGTCGTCTTCGACGTAAGGAACAGGCTATACCAGCACCTGCAGCAGCTGTCCTTCAGCTTTTACGACAAAGCGCAGACCGGTCAACTCATGTCGAGAGTTACCGCGGACGTCGAGACGCTCCAGCGCTTCTTCTCCAACGGGCTCGTGCAAATAGTCCAGTCGGCGGTGACTCTTCTCATCACCTTCGGTGTGATGATGAATAAGGACTGGAAGCTCACCCTCATCGCAATGATACCCGTTCCGTTCCTGGCCGACAGAGTCCGGTTATACTCCACCAAAATCAGGCCGAAGTTCTGGGAAATCCAGCAAAAACTCGCGGTTCTCACGGCCACCCTCCAGGAAAACGTCACCGGTCAAAGGGTGGTCAAAGCGTTCGCCAGAAAGGATTACGAGATCCAAAAGTTCGAGCGAGACAACGAAGCTCTTTTGCGCGAAAACGTCAGTACCCGCAGGATCGCCGCCTTTTACGAGTCCACGATGGGGTTTTTGACCGAGCTTTCCCTGGCCATCATCCTCTGGTACGGGGGTAGGAGCGTCATGACCGGAGAGATTACCCCCGGCGAAATGGTAGCTTTCAGCATGCTTGTGATGCAGCTCATTGCGCCCGTCAGGATGCTGGGCTTCTGGGTGAGTTTGGCCCAGCGGACGGCGGCGTCGGGTGAGAGGATTTACGAGGTCCTTGATACCAGGGCGGATGTTAGGAACAAGCCCGGAGCACAGCCTATGCCCAAGATAAAGGGGCGAGTGACCTTTGATCACGTGAGCTTCTCATACGATGGCAGGCAGACGGTTCTCGAAGACATAAACCTCGACGTAAAACCCGGGGAAACCATAGCTATCCTCGGAGGGACGGGTTCGGGGAAGAGCACTCTTATTAACCTCATACCCAGGTTTTACGACGTCACCGGCGGGCGGATTCTCATCGACGGGGTGGACATCAGGGACGTCACCCTGGACAGCTTGCGACGACAGATAGGCGTCGTTACCCAGGAAACTTTCCTCTTCTCCGCTTCGTTACGGGATAACATCGCGTACGGGAAGCCCCAAGCTTCGCTGGAAGAGGTAAAGCGAGCTGCCGAGGCAGCCCACATCGCCGAGTTCATCGAAAGCCTCCCGAATGGATACGACACGATCATCGGAGAGCGCGGTGTCGGGCTTTCAGGAGGACAGAAGCAAAGGGTAGCTATAGCCAGGGCGCTCCTGATGGATGCCAGGATCTTGCTCCTGGATGAATCCACATCCAGCGTGGACGTGGAAACCGAGATGCGCATCCAGGAAGCTTTTTCGAAACTCCTGAAAGACCGGACGTCTTTCATCATCGCTCAAAGGCTTTCGACGGTGAGAAACGCCGACCGCATCATCGTGCTGGATCGTGGACGCATCGTCGAGCAGGGCACCCACGAAGAGCTTCTGAAGCTGGGCGGAATATACACTGCCATCTACAATCTGCAGTTCAAGCCACAAGAGGAGCTCGAGGGCGTCGCGGACGCGGCGAGGGAGGGACGGTAAACATGCATTTTCACGGACCCGGGCTCGATACCGGAGACCTGAGTTTGAAGGATGTGCAGTTCAAGCATATGGGTCGCTTGAAGGAATTCGTGAGGCCTTACGCTGGCTACCTCATCCTGGCCATGTGCTTGGTCGTAGCCATAACCGTGCTCGGTCTCATAGGGCCGCTCCTGACAAGGCAGGCTCTGGATATCTACATCCCCGCCCACGATTGGAACGGACTAAACCGTATTATCCTGGTTTACGTCCTCATCCAAGCTTCTATAGCTGTTCTCAGGTACTCTCAGACTTATATCATGTCCTGGACGGGTCAGCGGATTCTCTTTCTCATGCGGCGCAGGATGTTCGTCCACCTCCAGGACCTCGGGCTTGACTTCTACGACCGCATGCAGGCGGGAAGGATTATGTCCCGTCTTACCAGCGATATCGATGCCTTAAATGAGCTCATCACCGGAGGAGTCATCAACCTCTTAAGCGACGTACTCAGCCTCGTGGGTATTATGTACATCATGCTGCGGGTCAACTACAGGCTAGCTTTGGTGAGTTTCATCACGCTTCCTTTGTTGTTCGTGACGGTGTGGTCCTTGAGGTTCAGGATGACCAGGGCCTACCACAAGGTTCGCCGCAGGATCGCCGACGTCAATGCCAACCTGCAGGAGTCCATCTCAGGTATGAGGATCGTGCAGGCCTTTTCCCGCGAAGACGTCAACATGGACAGGTTCAGCGAGACGAACATGCGAAACTTCCAGGCCAACATGGAAGCTCAAACTCTCCATGCGCTCTTTTTCCCGCTGATAGAGGTAATCGGAGCTATCGGTACGGCGACCGTCGTCTACTATGGTGGGTTGCGTATGTCCTGGGGAGACACGGCCATCACGGTGGGTACCCTTTGGGCGTTTCTCCAGTATGTGACCAGGTTCTTCTGGCCCGTCCGCGAGTTGAGTGAAATATACAACCTGATCCTGCAGGGTTCCGTCTCAGCCGAGAGGGTTTTCGAGGTCCTGGACTGGGAGCCAAACGTAAAAGACAAGCCCGACACGATCTGGCTTTCGAACGTGGCGGGCCACGTCGAATTCAAGAACGTTACCTTTGAGTACCAGAAGGACTTGCCCGTGCTCCACGACGTGAACCTCGAAGCTCGGCCCGGCGAGACCATCGCTCTCGTTGGCCCCACGGGGGCGGGCAAGAGCACCATCATCAGCCTCTTGTGCCGCTTCTACGACGTCACTCGAGGAGCTGTGCTCATCGACGGAGTAGATATCAGGGACATCGCCATCGCTTCCTTGAGGAGGCATATGGGTATCGTCCTTCAGGACACGTTCATATTCTCGGGAACGATAATGGAGAACATCCGATACGGAAAACTCGAAGCTACCGACGAGGAAGTGAAGGAAGCGGCCCGGCTGGTCGGCGCCGACGACTTCATATCCCGATTGCCCGATGGTTACCAAACGCAAGTGGGAGAAAGAGGTTCCAGGCTCTCCGTAGGGCAACGGCAGCTTTTGGCCTTCGCCAGAGCACTCCTTGCCGATCCCCGAATCCTCATCCTCGACGAAGCGACGTCTTCGGTGGACTCGTACACGGAGCTTCTCATCCAAAAAGCTCTCGAGTGCCTTCTTAAGGGCAGGACGGCGTTTGTGATAGCTCACAGGCTGTCGACCATCAGAAACGCCGACCGCATCTACGTCATAGACGACGGACGGGTTGTCCAGACCGGCACCCACGAGGAACTTCTGGCGCAAGGAGGACTCTACAAGGATCTTTACGAAAAGCAATTCAGCGGCAACCCGCTGGAGAACGAGGCGGCGCGGTGACGATGTGCGCCGGGATGCTCGTGCTGATACCTGGTTGAGGGTGACATCACTCAGGCCCGAGACTCCCCGCGCGGGTATCTCGCGCCGATCATCCTGGAAGGGAGAGGTAACCATGCCGGACAGAGAAATGGCGCGAAGGCCCACACGGTCGAAACTTCTTTTGGGTCCTGGACCCAGCAATCCCGATCCCCGCGTACTGCGGGCGCTTTCCGAGCCGACTCTGGGGCACCTCGACCCGGACTTCGTGAAGATAATGGACGAGACCACCGAGCTCCTGCGCTACGTCTTCACCACCAAAAACCGCCTGACCATACCGGTATCGGGAACGGGTTCCGCCGGAATGGAAGCAGCTATCGTGAACACGGTGGAGCCGGGCGATACCGCCATCATTTGCGTGGCTGGGGTATTCGGGGAACGCATGGCGGATGTGGCGACGAGAACGGGCGCCCAGGTGGTCAGAGTGGATGCCCCGTGGGGGAAGCCGGTAGATCTGGAAGACGTGAGAAAAGCGGTGAAGCTCAATCCTCAGACGAAGATCGTCGGTATCGTCCACGCTGAAACATCCACCGGGGTTCTGCAACCCCTCGACGAAATCGCCCGCATCGCCCATGAAGCGGGGATGAAACTCGTTGTGGACGCCGTGACTTCGCTCGGGGGTGTGAAAGTCCCCGTGGACGAACTGGGACTGGACTTCGTATATTCGGGCACTCAGAAGTGCTTGAGCTGTCCGCCGGGCCTCGCCCCAGTGACGGTCAACGACGACATGTTGAACCTGATTAAGAACCGCAAGACGAAGTGCCACAGCTGGTACCTCGACCTTTCGATGATAGAACGGTACTGGGGCTCTGAGAGGTTCTACCATCACACCGCGCCCGTGAACATGATTTACGCTCTTAACGAGGCGTTGAGGATCATCAAAGAGGAAGGGCTGGAGGCCCGGTGGCACAGACACCATTTGAACCAACAGGCGCTGGTCGCCGGCCTCGAGGCGATGGGGCTTAAGCTCGCGGTCCAACCCGAGTACCGGCTCCCCAGCTTGACCACGGTGTTCCTGCCTGAGGGCCTTGACGACGCCAGAGCGAGGAAGAAGCTCCTCGACGAATTCGGGATCGAGGTGGGCGGAGGCCTGGGAAAGTTCAAGGGCAAGGTGTGGCGGATAGGACTCATGGGAACGAACTCGACGAAGCCGGTTGTCCTGACGCTGCTCACGGCCATGGAGTGCGTTCTTGTCGAGGAAGGCATCAAGGTTCCCCAGGGAGCTTCTGTAGCTCGAGCTCGAGAAGTCTATTCGATAGCGCGGTGATCCGCGGCTCCGATAGTCTGTCAGGTGGTGGCTGACCGCGAGGCCTCGACCGGGGCCGGTGGCCGGAGCACGCTGTATCCTTTTTCGGTCGTTGCCGTGACGGTCAGTCCTCCCAGAGGGAGTCCGTCGTGGGACATGAAGCTACCGCCGGCTCGGTATGCACCGAACGCAGGTTTCGTCAGAGTTTCGACAGGAGGGTGATGCGCAGTGACCACTTCGTGGGCGGAGTTTCTTCAAAGATGGAGTTCACCGGGCATGGATGCGTTAGCCTACATAGTTACGAACCTTGGTTCGGAGCTCTTCTATACGATTGCCTTACCCATCATCTACTGGGTATGGTCCAAACGTACCGGCTACCGGCTGGGAATCATCTTTCTCCTCTCGATGTGGTTAAACAGCGCAGTTAAGTACGCCCTGGCGATACCAAGGCCGTCGCCTACGGCAACGGTCAGGGTCATACATCCGGAAACAGGCGGTGGATACGCCTTTCCGAGCGGGCATGCCCAGGGTTCCACTACTTTTTGGGGCTACCTCGCCACGGAAGTGAGGAAGATGTGGTTCTGCCTTGTCGCCTCCCTGGTTGTGGTTCTGGTTTCCCTGTCCCGTATCTACCTCAACGTCCACTGGCCCAGCGACGTTGCAGGCGGAATCGTGATAGGTGCGGCCCTGGTTGCCCTGGGATCTTTCGGCGGCAGGTTATTGGAACGGTTAAGACTACCTGCGTATGTCCGCATCGCTGGTGCGGTTGTCGCTCCTTTGATCCTCTACTCGATACACCATACCGGCGACGTTCACATGCTGGCAGGGTTGCTCATAGGTCTACCCATTGGGCGCATGCTTGAAGAAACGCTGATAGGCTGGGATGAGACAGCTCCGGTCGTCGTCCAGGTGGCCAAGGTCCTTCTGGGGATGGCGGGATTCCTGGTCATTCGGATGGGACTCAAAGCGGTGCTGCCCGACCTGGGGCTCATGCACGTCCTCAGGTACACCGTTGCCGGCATCTGGGTCAGCTTCGGGGCGCCCTGGGCTTTTAAAGCTCTCGGGTGGAGTCAGTGAGTAACCCTCGGATTTCACCCTCGAGACAGTGAAGCCTCCCATCGCTATGCTGCCTCCTGCGACGTGGGTCATTGCTGATCAGAGCAGCCATACGATTGTCAAGGAGGTTGCTCCATCTCGCGAGACGTGGCCCCAGAAGTATTACTGGCCATCGTACTACTCCAACGAAGACGGGACATACGGGCACGATCTTTTTGCCTCGGTCGTTACTTAAGCAGTCGAGTCGAAATTCCGAAACCAGGGGCGGTGTGAGGCTGTTGGGAATCCGGACGGTGCTGGACAGCCTGATCCGACGGGTCCTTCTGCAAATTCTCACTCCAATCTTTTACCTAGAATTCTCAGGACACAGTTGCGGTGCTGTGGACCAGGAGCACATGACTGCGTCGGCAACCGTCGGATCGGGCATAGGTTCATACCACTTATCCACGGGCACCTGATTCGCAACCATAGTCGACTTGGTCCGACACCTGTCCTCGAGCTATTGGAGGAAGGGAGATGACCCCGGCCCAAGCCCCGAAAGTAATCGCTTGACGAGTCTCGATCCCGCTTCTTAATCCTACCCGTCTGCGTCACTCGCAACTTTCTCAACGCGACGTCGGTCAGCGTCTTTATCTCATGTATCTTCAAAACGTACGCCGCCCGCGTATCCACCCACGAACCCGACGGCCAGGGACCACAGCCTAAACGCCGGCGCAAGCACGGCGACGGCGGCTGCGGCGACGAGGGTCTCAACGAACGATGGTGTGGCAGGTATAGTGAACTCCTCATAGGAGTTTCGGACCGCCTTCAGCAAAGATCCCGAATGAACGAGTATGGCTGCGGGCAAGAAGATCCTCGCGAGGAAGACGGTAGACTCGAACCTCTCCCGCACGTAGCCCGGAGCTACCAAGCGCACGATGGCTGGCGCGGACCCATGAACGAAAAACCTATTACCACCGTCGCCAGGATCGATGTCGTGAACACCGAAGAGGCCATGCGCCAAAGTTTTTCCTTGAGATAGTAGCAATTCTGGCAACTGACCGTTGAACAGGAGAATGTGAGCGTGGTGTGCCGGTCCAGCAGCGCGGCCGTCAGCGTAGCGTCGCCGAACACTTTACCCCAGCGGCTGAACTCCAGATTGCCGGTCACCAGGACAGAGCCTCTCTCGTACCGTTCCGCCAGGAACTGAAAGAGGAGAGGGCCGCCCGGACCCAAGCCTATGTACCCCAGCTCATCGCAGATAACCAGGTCAACCTTCTGCCACGTCTTCAGGTACTTAGGGAGCCGGTACTCGGCGCTGGCCTGCAACAGTTCCTGTGCAAGGTTCATGACAGGAATGAACCTCACCCTGTA
>DYEQ01000031.1 GCA_020725645.1 Candidatus Fermentithermobacillaceae bacterium
GAGTTTTCAGGTAGCGGAGGGACATAAACCCCCGGCTTTACTGGGGTGCGGACCGGCTGCTCGCCGGACGGGTCGGGTTCCCTCCATAAGGTATCCGGTGAGCCGCCATAATCTGGGCCAGGTCTTTCCTGGGCGTAGCCTTTCCTGCTCTCGGCGATGCTGCTTTGAGGAGTTATCGGGTAAGCTGGAACTACCTGGACGCGGGACCCCCTGGCCCCCGCGCTCGTACAAGATGAGTTGCTTCAAATCTCGCCACCTCCACGTCAGGTCAAAAAACCAGCCGGAGAGCGTCTTTGCGCCGGGAAGAGCTCTCCGGCAGCTTCTCTCGCATCAACCGTTGAGTTTAGAACCCTATGGCGGAAACCAGGAGCGTCGCGAGGATCAGGATGATGCTTCCGCCTATTCTGGAAGAATAGGCCGAGAACGGCATGAGAACCATCCGTTTGGCCGCGCCCAGCACCGCTATGTCTCCGGTCTGCGCCGTCTTCCCCTACGGTGAAACGTCAAATCCCAGAGCTCGGAAGTAATCGAGCGTCGGGAAGTCACCGGAACGGCCACCGGCCATGAACATGGCCACCGAGAAGACCGTATCGACTTCTCTGCCGACTTCCTTGAGGGCTTTTGCGATCTCGGGGATTTTTCTCTGGGAGCTACGCATTCGACGATGGCCGAAAGAACTCTCTCTTCCAGGACATCGTCTCTGTGGTTTTGTCCGTCATCAGGTTGGTGATGGGTGTTTTCGGGGCAAACTCCACACCCACTTTCGCCAGAGCCATGGTGATCTTTTCGATGTCTTGCATGGATGCGGAGACCCCAGGCCTACCGGGCTCGACGGCGATTCCGACCTTTCCGTAGGTGACGAGGTTGGTCACGTCATTGGTCTTGACCTCTTCGGTCCCCCTACCCATGTGCTGCGTTGATGGGTGCTTCCCGAAGGGGTCCGAAAACATGCTGCGGATGACCCGGGGCCAGGATAGCTCGTCCTGTTGTAAAGCGCCCGTAGGACACACCTCTGAACGCAAACACACGTGACACTCCACGCACTTGTCCAGGTCAAGCACAACAACCCCGTCCCGTTCGGACAGCGCTCCTACAGGACAGTACAGAACACATGCACCGCAATCTACGCGCAGGCCTTTATCGAGCTTCATGCCTTACCCCCTTCTCAAAGGCGCCTAAGTTCTTGCGAGCTTGTGAATCCCCCGGTACTCTGCGGTACTGCTCAGATGTTTCGCACCACAAATGGTCTACAAGATTGTACCCCACAAGTCCTTTGTGCAGGTAAGACAAAATATGGGGGCCACAATTGTGAGAAGTGCACGCATCCGTCATCGTCCCTCTGCGACGAGCACCGGGGGATAGAGGGATACGCCGTCGGCTCACACACCGCATCTCTAGCGCTAAGAAGTGACTGCTTGAGGCTATAACCGCTTATGAGAGTCGGAAATCGAACCGGGCCGGGTGGGAGAACCCCGAGAACGATCCAGATACGTCATCTGTACACCACCGCCCCCATCAACCCCGCCAGCACCAGCAGGATGATGGGGTCCACGTTCAGGAAAGCCACCAGAATTATGACGATTACAGCTACTATCGCAGGTATAATGCCGGTTATGGATTCACTGAAGACCGATAGCGCAGCCGCGAAAATGAGGGCCACCACGACGGGCCTGATGCCACTGAACATGCTCTTTACTGCTTCAAGGTTTCTCCACCTCAAGAAAGCGAAGGTCAAAATGCTCATCACCAAGAAGGACGGTGCGACCACGCCGAGAGTGGCCATGACCGAGCCTATGAATCCTCCCATTTTGTAACCGATGAAGGTAGCGGAGTTGATGGCAATCGGTCCGGGCGTGCCCTGAGAAATGGCGATGAGGTCAATGAACTCGCCCATCGTCACCCAAGCGTGTCTCCGGACGACTTCCCGCGAGATCAGAGGTATCATGGCGTAGCCGCCGCCAAAGCTGAACAACCCTATTTTGAAAAACGTCCCGAAAAGACTAAGCCATATTCCTGCCATTTTCCGCCGTCTCCTTCGTGTCTGTCTGTTTCGACGGTCTACCGTCGCGGGATTCCGTCGCCCCCTCTTTGCCTTGGGAGATGCCATCCGCACCAGCTTCCCGAGCACGCGACCTGCTGTTGGCGAATTTCTCATACAAGAGGCCGCCTGAAGCTGCGACCACCACGACGAGGATCGGATGGGCGTTGAGAGCTAACAGGAGAAATGCCCCGACGGCAAAGAAGGCCAGGTCCCTCTTTCGCTTTATGGTCGTCTTCCCGACCTGCCAGACGGCAGCCGCCAGGATCCCGAAAATCGCAGGCCTCATTCCCTTGAACACTGCGGGAATGAGGGTGGAATTCTTGAAGTGCAGCACGAACGTGGCGACGAAGAGGATGATGATAAACGACGGAAGGCTTGAACCCGCTGTCGCCGTAACTGCGCCTGCGACGCCAGCTATCTTGTAACCGCAGATTACCGACGTGTTTATAGCTATCGGTCCGGGAGCACTTTGAGCCACAGCCAGCGCATCGATGAACTCTTCATTGGCCATCCACTTGCGCCTCTCCACCAGCTCGCGCCTGATTAACGGCACCATGGCCCATCCGCCGCCGAACGTAAAAGCTCCGATCTTGAAAAAACTCCAGAACAGCTTGGGTAATAGTTCCATCGATGAGGACCTGGATTTCGCCGTACCGTGAGGATCCATCCCGATGCCCTGCGGGCCGGGTACCTGTGGTTGGGACGAGGCCGTCGATTTTACACCTCCGGTGATGTCTTCACAAACGTCACTTTTCCGGAGGGACCCGGTTTCTTCCGAATTGTACTGTTGATCGTCCTGAAAATGCGCATTCTCCGGCAACAATTAGATGCCCTCCCGATACCCATTCGGGCTTGCAAGCCCGATTGCTTCTAAACACGAACAATTATACACCAATCACCGAAGCTATCTGGATTCCGGGAGTTCTCTTCCGCATGCAGGGCAGAACCTGAATTCCGGCTGGTGATTCGCGACACCGGTATCATCCACAGGATTCCAATTATGATGCTAACTACCGATGCAACTCCACCCATGAACGATGGGCCTCGTCCTGGTTTGATGCTGGTAACGCGCCGCCTGTCCATCACACCTGCGTCCCTCCGCAAACCCATTGGGCAATCAGCTGCCGTCTTAGCCCGGGTCCTTTTCCTTGTTCCCAGTATAATACAATGTCGCCCGCCCGGAGGATACAGCAACTCCCCACAGATGACAGGCCTCGCCAGAGCAAAGACGATATACTTAGGACCTAGAAAGGATTTCAGATCCGGTAGGCGGAAATCGATATATCGTTGGTATCCCACCTGAAAGGAGGAATCTTCCATTGAAAGAGGATACGAAGGACCTCATGTGGAGAGCGCTCCGGCGTTCCACTGCCGAGTATTGCGAGGTCCGTATCGAAGAGACTGAAGAGACATCGGTGCGTTTTAGAGGGAAAGACATCGAACTCGTCGCGGAAAACGTCTCCGTAGGCGGGAACGTCAGGGCGTTGTACAGAGGAGGATGGGGTTTTGTATCCTTCAACCGCCTCGATGACCTCGACAGGAAGGTGGACGAAGCTTGCGCCCAGGCGAAAATCCTCGGCGAGAAGCTCAACAAGGACATCCGCCTCTACCCCGTGGATCCCGTGGTAGACCGCATAGCAGGCAACTTCAAAAGGGAAGCCTTCGCCGTGCCTCTCAAAGAAAAGATCAAGCTCCTCGAGGGGTATAACTTGCTCATCCTGGGATCTCCCGAAATCACCTCATCGTCGGTGTACTATTTCGACAGGCACACTCATCTCCATTTCGCCAATTCAGAGGGAACATACATCTATCAGGAAAAGATGGACGTGGGAGGCGCGCTCACGGCCATCGCCACGAAGGATAAGCTTACGACGCAGGAATCGGCGAGATTCGGCTCAAACCAGGATTACGATGTGGCAGTAGGGCTTGAGGAGGAAGTGAGGGACGCGGCGAAAGCGGCCAGAGAGATGCTTCATGCACCCGTCGTCGAAGCAGGCGAATACACGGTCATCCTCGACCCCGACATGGCGGGACTCTTCGTTCACGAAGCTTTCGGTCATCTCAGCGAAGCTGACTCCCTCGATGAGGACGAGAGAATGAAAGAGCTCCTGAAGATCGGAACGAGGTATGGCTCGGACGAACTGAATATTTACGACAGCGGTGTGGAAGGACCCAACCGGGGCGAGTCCAAGTACGATGATGAGGGCGTGCCGATGCAGAAGACCTACCTCATCAAAGGCGGTGTCGTGGTCGGGCACCTCCATTGCAGGGAAAGCGCGGCGAAAATGAACGAGAGTCCGACGGGAAACGCCCGTGCCATCAACTACAGATTCCCGCCCATCGTCAGGATGCGGACGACGTGCATCGCTCCGGGAAAAGCTACCTTCGATGAAATGCTTAAGGGGATTTCCCTTGGGGTTTACGTCCGGGGAGGTTACGGCGGTCAGACCAATGGCGAAATGTTCACCTTCGCCGCGTCCAGGGCCTACATGATACGAAACGGCAGTATCGCCGAAATGGTCCGGGACGTAAACCTCACAGGTAACGTTTTTGCTACACTCAGAAGCATCGACATGATCGGCAACGACTTCCAGTTCAAGAACGGCCCCGGAGGCTGCGGCAAGGGCGGGCAAAGTCCGCTTCCGGTCGCTCAGGGCTCGCCCCACATCCGCATTCAGAAAGTAGTCGTCGGAGGTGAGAAGAGATGAAGGCAGTTCTGGACGAGGCCCTCAAGAGAGGGGCGGAGGCCACTCTCATCTCATCGGAGTCGAGAAGAACCGAGGTTTCCTTCGACTTCAACCGTCTCAAGAATGTCGAGGATACCGAGAGTTTCGGACTCAGCTTACAGGTGATCAAGGACGGTAAGCTCGGGATGGCTAACTCCACGAGGGCCGGAGGCGAGGAGGAACTCCTGGAAAAGGCCCTGAGCGTGGCGGAATTCGGCTCGGCAGTGAGCTACGAATTTCCGGTGCCCGAACCCCACGCCAACCCCAGGATGTTCTACCCGGAGGTCACTGAGTTTCAACTCGACGACATGATCTCCGTGGGCGAGGAGCTCGTGGGATTCATCAAGACGCTGGACCCCGCCATAAACGGGTCCGCGGGCGTTTCCCGAAACATGATCCAGAAGACCATCGCGAACACCCGGGGTCTTGTGGCATCCTGGAATAAGACGAGCTTCGCCGTATCGGCGGGATTCCAGTTCGTTGAGGGCCAGAACCTGCTTCAGTCCTGGGACTGGGACGTATCTTGCTCCGTGCGATATGACCTCGAGAAAATCAAGGCCAAAATCAAAGAAGATTTCGATCTGGGCCGGAAAAACGTCCCGGTAGAACCCGGCGTGTACGACATACTTTTCACCCCTATGGGGTTCGCCAGCATCATCCATCCTATCCTGGCATGCCTCGACGGCCGTGCGGTGATGAGAGGGATCAGCCCCTTTAAGGATCGCATCGGTGAGGAGATATTCGCCCCGTCTTTCTCGCTGATAGAGGATGGGGCGCTCGACGACGGACTGGGCAGCCAGCTTTACGACGACCAGGGGGTCGCCTGCCGCAGGACTCCCTTGATCGATAGGGGCGTTCTTCGGGAATATCTCGTGGATCTCGAGTCCGCCCGGAGACTGGGAAGAAAGCCTATCGGAACTGGAACGGCATCAGGCTCGAGACCCAACAACCTCCTGGTCATCCCGGGTGAGAAACCGTGGGAGGACCTTCTTAGGGGCATGAAGCGGGGCATCGTCATCGACCAGACCATGGGTGCCTGGGCGGGCAACCCTTATACGGGCACTGTGACGGGAAACGTCTCTCTCGGATTTCTGGTGATAGACGGTGAGAAAGTCGGGCGGGTGAAAGACTGCATGTTCTCGCTGAACGTTTTCAGCCACCTCAAGTCCAATCTTTTGGCTTTGAGCAGGGAGACCAAGAACACGTGGCAAGCGATTCTGCCGTACTGCCTGGTCGGGGGGGTTTCCATAGCTACGCGGACTTCCTGATGGAGCGCTTTATCTGAATCTGCGTCTGCATCAGATGGAGCGGGCCGCCGAGCAGCTCTCCTAGTATAAAAGGCAAGAACGGGGGTCAGCCGCCAACCGGAACAGCTGGAAACTCAGCTCGCCCGGTCGCACCTTGCGACGGGTCGTTGTAGGGTGAAGCTCCAGCTGACCCCCTTGTTCATGGTACCGGCGGGAGGATTCGCTCTGGCTACCTCCTGCCCGGATAGGTAGCTGCCCAGCGTCCCTTGTCTCAAGTTCTGGCGTTCGAATCTGCGGAAGACGAGTATACCGAGGCACAGCAGTAGAGCTGAGCAGCCCGCGAATAACCACAGCGGGATGCTGGTCGTACCGGCCGATTCCGGAAGGAGTGCGCGCGGAGTCCGTATGAGCCCTTGAGTGAATGGAAAGAACCTAAATAGCGTTCATCTCCAGCGAACTCGCAGCCGTCCGGAAGAAAGTTGCCTTGCCCTGATGAGTCGGCCGACCCCGTCCTTCACACGAGGTAATCTTTCAATTTCCTCGACCTTACCGGGTGCCTGAGCTTCCTCAACGCTTTGGCCTCGATTTGCCGTATCCTCTCCCTGGTGACTCCGAACTCCCGACCCACCTCTTCGAGAGTCCGCGCCCGTCCGTCGTCGAGGCCGAAACGCAGCCTCAAGACCTTCTGCTCCCTGGGGTTCAGCGTGTCGAGAACCTCCTCGATTTGTTCCCTCAACAGGAGAAAGGACGCCGCGTCGGCCGGTGCCGGCGCGTCTTCATCTTCTATGAAGTCTCCAAGGTGGCTGTCTTCCTCTTCACCGATGGGCGTCTCGAGAGACACGGGCTCCTGCGCCACTTTCAGGATCTCCCTTACCTTCTCCGCGGAAATCCCCATTTCCTCTCCGATCTCTTCGGGGGTTGGCTCCCGCCCGAGCTGCTGCAAAAGATGTCTGGAAGTCCTCACCAGTTTGTTTATGGTCTCGACCATGTGCACCGGAATCCTGATGGTCCGGGCCTGGTCTGCAATCGCCCTGGTGATGGCCTGCCGGATCCACCACGTTGCATATGTGCTGAGCTTGTACCCTTTCCGGTAATCGAACTTTTCCACGGCTTTGATGAGACCCATGTTGCCTTCCTGAATTAGATCCAGGAACAACATACCCCGTCCCACGTACCTCTTGGCGATAGACACCACCAGCCTCAGGTTGGATTCGATAAGGCGCTTCTTCGCCTCTTCGTCTCCAGCTTCCATCCGCTTGGCAAGCTCCACTTCTTCCTCGGGTGTGAGGAGGGGAATCCGTCCGATCTCTTTGAGATACATTCGAACGGGGTCGTCCAGGGCGATACCTTCGGGAACGGTGAGGTCTACCGTATCATCCGAAAGCTCCACTTCAACAGCGTCTTCGTCCCTCACTGCCTGCGCCGAAAGAGCGGACCTCCCCTTGGCGCGGATCGTCTCCGAACGAGTCTTTTCCGGCGCCTCGATTGCTTCGTCCACGACAGTGATGCCCATGTCATGTAGAGCTGCGTAAACGTCGTCCACCTGCTCCGGGGTAAGATCGGCCTTTTCCAGAGCGTCAATAACCTGCTGGTAGGTAAGAACCCCGCTGTTCTTGCCCTGCTCGATCAAGTTCTTCAGTTGCTCCATACCAGGTAGTGCTTCTTTCAACACTTCCCCCTCCTGCGGGACCGCGCCCTTTCAGCCGGTCTCAACCAAGGCCCCTTCTAAGCTCCTGGATTTCCTTGAGAAGCAGCGCCTGCCTCTCCACGTCGCGGGAAGCTTCGCACTTTTTGAGCTCAACTTCGAGTTCCAAGCTTCTCGCCTTCTTGATAGTCTTTACGTAATCTCTGACCAGACGTTCGCGAGGGCCCGGAAGCTCCTCCCCGACCAGAAGCGCTGCTATCCTGGCCCTGGCTTCTTCGTCGTCTATAGAATCGTTTACGAAATTCAACAGCGTTGCCGGCTTGATGCCGGGTCTCTCCCGGCTTTTCTTTTCAACACCCTTTTCCACCAATTCGAAGATTATCTCCAGCGTCCGTCTGTACACCGGATCCTTAACCATTTCCGGAGCGATGCATTCTCGCACTTCGACCGCGAGGTCTGGTTCCTCGAGAAGAGCTCGAACCAGCCCTTGCTCCGCCTTTTCGCGTCCTGCGATTTGCCTATTTAAGAGCCCTTCACCGGAAACCGTACTGCGTTTGGCTCGAGCGCCGTATTCGGTTGTGCTTTGTTCGGTGGTACTGCCGGCTCGGATGATGGAATTGCCGGCGATACCAGGTCTACCCGTCACGCCATGTTGGGTAGTATTTCTGTTTTCAGACTTTTTATACTCATACCGAGTTTTAGCATTCTTTTTCTGATAGGATTCGACGTCCGCTCTAAGATCCCCCTCCAGAACACCCATAGCCGAGGCGATCTCCTTTACAAACTCTCCCATTTCGACCTTGCTTTCGAGGGATCCTAGAACTGGTACGATTTTCTCTTTGATGGCCACCCGGTCCCCGCCGCATTCCCGGGCGTATTTCCCGTATAGGAACATGATATCCGGTCGAGCTTTTTCGAGTTCCCGCTCAAACGTTTCTCTGCCTCTCGACCGTATGTACTCGTCCGGGTCCTTTCCTTCCTCGAAGGAAGCTACCTTAACCCTGCCCCCAGCTTCTCGAAAGACCGTTATCGCCCGTTCCACCGCCTGCATCCCCGCGGCGTCGCTGTCGTAAGCCAGCACCACCTCGCTGCCGAGCAGGAACAACGCGCGAGCCTGGTCCGCCGTGAGGGCGGTCCCCATTCCCGCCACGGCGTTGTCGAGACCGTACTGGTGGCACGCGATCACATCCATGTAGCCCTCCATGACGACGGCCCTACCCGTCCGCCTTATGCCTTCTCTGGCCAGGTGCAGCGCGTACCAGTGTTTCCCTTTGTGAAACAGCGCCGTATCGGGGCTGTTCAGGTACTTCGGCTCCCCCTCCTTCAAGACCCTCCCTGCGAAGCCGACGACTCTCCCCATTCCGTCCCAGATGGGAAAAATCACCCTGTCCCGGAAGCGGTCGTAAAAGCCCCCCCCGGACCTCCTGGTCAAGAGACCCGCTTCCGCCAGCGCTTCCTCGGAAATCCCGTCGTTGTGCGCCGCCCTCAAAAGAAAATCCCAGAACGGCGGCGCGTATCCCAACCGGAAACGGGAGATCACTTCCTGGGTAAGACCCCGGGACCGGAGGTATTCCATGCACTCCTTTCCAAGGTCGCTCCCGAGGACGGACCGGAACTTTTCTTCTGCCCATTCCAGCGCCTTCCGCATTTCCTGAAGTTTTTGAGCTGACCCCGTTTCCGCGGCCATCCTGCTGAGCTTCACTCCCACGCGGTCCGCCAGGACGCGGAGAGCTTCCCCGAAAGTCAGGTTCTCCTTCATCATCAGGAAAGAGAACACGTCCCCGCCCTTACCGCATCCGAAACAGTAAAACATCTGTCTGTCGGGCGAAACGGTGAAGGACGGGGTTCGCTCCTGGTGGAAAGGACAGAGGCCCACGAAGTTTTTCCCGGCCTTTCTGAGAGACACGTACTCGGAGATGACCGAGACTATGTCCGTCCTGGACCTAACCTCTTCCACCCCTTCGCGACCGGCGAAGAGTTCCCTTGACATAACACCGCCCCGAGGCTGCGTACATTCTCACTACAGGGTAACCTTGACGTCATTCGCCGCGACTTCCCGAATTCCTTCCGGTGGAACGTCGAATCGACATGGCATATTATGCAAGCAAACCGTCCCCTCATTTTCCTTCGAAAATCGCGGCGTGAGCTGCGGCCAGCCTCGCCACGGGCACCCGGTACGGAGAGCACGATACGTAGTCGAGTCCCGCCTTATGACAGAACCGGATGGACTCGGGGTCTCCCCCATGCTCGCCGCATATCCCGATGACCAGCGAGGGTCTGGTCTTACGCCCCAGTTCGACGGCCATTCTAATGAGCTTTCCGACCCCATCGCCATCGAGAACCTGGAATGGATTCTCCTTAAGGATCTTCGCTCCCAGGTACTTATGCAGGAACTTGGCCTCGGCATCGTCCCGGGAGAAGCCAAAAGTAGTCTGGGTCAGATCGTTGGTGCCGAACGAGAAGAATTCGGCGTACTCCGCGATTTCGTCTGCGACCAGGGCAGCCCTGGGCACTTCGATCATAGTGCCGATGACCGGCTTGAGGTCGACCCCCATCTCCTGAGATACCTCCCGGGCCGCCTTCTCCGTCATCTCCCGGAGGATCCTCATCTCCTCCTTGTGTCCGACAAGAGGCATCATCACTTCTGGATGCACGTCGGTTACCCCATCTTTTAAGAGGCGAGCGGTGGCGCGAAAGATAGCTTTGCACTGCATTTCGTATATTTCAGGGTACACGATCCCGAGCCTGCATCCCCTCATCCCGAGCATGGGGTTGAGCTCCTGAAGCGCCCGAGCTTTCCTCAAAACGTCCTCGATTCTTTTGATCTCTTCGGAAGGCGCTCCAGTCCTGCGCTTTTCCGCGAGCTCCAGGACCAGTTCCTCGACGTCTGGCAGAAACTCATGAAGCGGCGGGTCGAGAAGTCGGATCGTCACAGGATATCCCCTCATAGCCTTGAGGATCTCATAAAAGTCCTGCTCCTGCATGGGAAGGATTTTGTCCAGCGCCGCCTGCCTTTCCTCGGGCGTTTCCGCCAGGATCATCTCCTGCACCACCGGGAGTCTGTCCGAGGCCATGAACATGTGCTCCGTCCGGCACAATCCTATTCCCCGCGCCGCGAATTCTCTGGCTCTCCTGGCATCCTCGGGTGTATCGGCGTTGGCCTTCACGCTCAACCGGGCGAATTCGTCCGCCCATTCCAGGATCTTGAGCATGGATTCGCTCATCGATGGCTCCACCAGGGGAACTTCTCCGAGATACACGTTGCCGGATGCTCCGTCTACGGACACTACGTCCTTTTCCCGCAGGACGAGCTCACCTACGCGAGCTTCTCTCTTCTCCGGGTCGATCTTAAGAGCGTCACAACCTACCACGGCGGGTTTCCCCATCCCTCTAGCCACTATAGCTGCGTGACACGTCATGCCGCCCCTCGAGGTGAGGATGCCCTGGGCGTAAACGATACCGTGCATATCATCGGGAGTGGTCTCCGTCCTGACCAGGATGACCTTCTCGCCTTTCTGGCCCAGGGCCTCGGCGGTGTCCGCGTCGAAGACGACCCCTCCTGTGGCCGCTCCGGGCGAGGCCGGAAGGCCGACCGCCACGGGGCTCATCTTCAGAGACGGGTCGATGCCGCGATGTAGAAGCCTGGCGATTTCATCGGGCGAAACCCGTGCAACCGCTTCTCTTTTGTCGATCATCCCTTCTTCCGCCATCGAGCGGGCTATCTCGACGGATGCTTTCGCAGTACGCTTTCCGGACCTGGTTTGAAGTACGTAGACCTTCCCCCGTTCGATGGTGAACTCTATGTCCTGCATGTCCCGGTAGTGCTTTTCCAGAATCTCCTTCACCCTCAGGAGCTCGCGGTAGGCGCCGGGGAGCTCTTGTTCCATTTCCCGGATGGGTCTGGGCGTCCTGAGGCCGGCTACCACGTCCTCCCCTTGGGCATTGACCAGGTATTCACCGTAAAGCTCCCTTTCGCCGGTGGACGGGTTTCTTGTGAACATCACACCGGTGGCGGAGTCCGGTCCCATGTTTCCGAACACCATCGCCTGGACGTTGCACGCGGTACCGAGGTCGTCGGGGATCTTATGTATTTTCCTGTAGACCTGCGCCCTTTCGTTGTTCCATGATTCGAATACAGCTTTGACCGCCATCAGAAGCTGCACACGAGGATCGTCGGGAAACTCCTTCCCCGTTTCCGCCCGGACGATGGACTTGAACTCATTGGAAAGGTCGCGAAGAGACTCCCACGGAATCTCGTAATCGTTCCGGACCCCCAGGAGCTCCTTCCTCCGGCCCAGCGCGTGCTCGAAACGATCGTGGGGAATGTGCAATACCACGTTACCGAACATCTGGATGAAGCGGCGATAGCAGTCGAAGGCGTGCCTTTTATCCCCGGTGGCCCGGGCGAGACCTTCCACCGTGTCGGGGTTGAGCCCCAGGTTGAGGATGGTGTCCATCATTCCTGGCATGGAAATGGCGGCTCCCGACCGGACCGACACCAAAAGTGGGTTTTCCCGTCCACCGAACTTCTTGCCCGTCTTCTTCTCCAGCCCGGACATGTATTGCATTATGTCTTCTTCAAGGCCATCCGGAAGCTCTCCGTATCCTACGTATTCGAGACAGGCCTCTGTAGTGATGGTAAAGCCCGGAGGCACCGGAAGACCGATACGGGTCATTTCGGCAAGACCGGCCCCCTTGCCTCCCAAAAGCGATCTCTTGTCCTCTCCTCCCTCTTCAAACCAATAGATAAACTTACGAGGCATCTTTTCCCCGGCCCCCCTCGATGATTTGAATGACGGTGGCGGCGGTTTCCTCCACCGCCTTTTCAGTGACGTCGATTACGGCACAACCGAGTTTCTTGAATACTTCCTCGGCGAAAGCGACCTCCTCCAAAATCCGCCCCAGGTCGGCGTAGGTGGAGTTTTCGTCGAGCCCCAGGGATTTCAACCTCTCCTTCCTCACCTTGGACAGCCTCTCGGGCGCCAGGGTCAGGCCGATCAGTTTTTCTCTGGAAAGCGCGAAGAGCTCCGCAGGAGGCTCTATCTCTGGCACCAACGGTACGTTGGCGACCTTGTACGTCCTTTGCGCGAGATACAGCGACAGCGGCGTTTTGGACGTCCTCGACACCCCCACCAGAACCACGTCAGCCAGGGGAAGCGACCGCAAATCCTTGCCGTCGTCGCATTTTACCGCGAACTCAACCGCCTCGACGCGGCGGAAGTACTGCTCATCCATGCGATGAACTAAGCCCGGTTTGAGTTTGGGTCGAGCTCTCATAACGCTGGACAGAGCTTCGAGCATCGGTCCCATGATGTCGACGGCCACGAGCCCAGCTTCCCTTGCCCTTCTGGAAACGTGTTCACGGAGTTCCGGAATAACCAGGGTGTATACGAGGACTCCTTCGGACCGGGTCGCTTCGTCGATGACCCTGTCCGCCGCCTCGCGGGTTAAGATGTAACCGAACTTCCTGAGGTCCACTCCCCCTGCGTTGAACTGAGAAGCAGCGGCTCTTACAACGAGTTCGGCGGTCTCACCCAGGGAATCCGACAACACGTAAACCACCGGCTTCTCCTCCTCCATCTCGCTTTATCCCCCCTTAGGCGTCAGAAACGCTACTCTGCTGCATCCCGTCATCTCCCGTACCAGTGTCACCTTTTGTTCCGCCGCAAACTCCGTCAAGAAACGGTCTCAAGCGGCAGGACATGGGAGAAATCGCCATAAAGCGAGAACAGCGCGGACACTCTGTTCAAAAGGGCAAGCCTGTTTTCCCTCAGCTTCTCGTCATCCGTCATAATAAGGACCTCGTCAAGGCACTTGTCGATGGCAGGTCTCAGCGACGCGAGAAACTCGAGGTACCCCCGGAAATCCCCTTTCTCGAACAAGAGACGACCCGCCGCCTCCTTTCGTTCCAGTTCGTCGTAGAGAGCTATCTCCGCGGGCTCGGTGAGGAGATCGCGGGAGACTTGAGTACTTCGCGCATTTTTCGCGAGCACGCTTGAACGCCTGAAACCGACGATTAGGTCCCCGAATAGGGGGAGCGTGACAAACTCTGACAACGCCTTGGCCTTCTCCAGGGCCGCGGTAAGGTCCCTAAGGGCACCTTCCAGAACCGTCCGGATGACCTCTACTTTGAACCCTCTTTCAGACAGATAAGTCTCAAACCTCGATGCCATAAAAGCCCTAAGCTCGTCTTTTGCGTCTTCCTTCGGGTTGGGGACAGCTTCTTCGGCAAGGCCAAGGCAAAACTCCAGCGCCCGGTCGAGATCGACCCGCATTTCGTGCCCGGTTATTATCGCCACGGCTCCGGAACCGAACCTCCTGAGCCCGTACGGGTCTTGCGAACCGCTGGGCGATATCCCCAAAGCGAAAGCTACCGCCAGCGTGTCGAGTTTATCAGCTAGAGCTACCAGCGACGGAATACCCGGGTCCGGAAGAGGATCGCCGGCGCCCCGGGGCAGGTACTGGCAGGACAGTGCGCGACACACTTCCCTGGGATAGCCTTGGGACTCGGCGTAGTGTCCGCCCATCACCCCCTCGAGCTCGGGAAGCTCCCTCACCATCGCGGTGGTGAGATCGCATTTGGAGAGCGTGGAAGCGAGGTTCGCCCGCTCCCGCTCCTCTTCGGACAGTTTGAGTTCGCCGGCCAGATAACCCACGATCTTCTCGAGCCTCAGAGTCTTGTCGTAAAGCGTCCCCGCCCCTCTCAGGAAATAGACCCCTTTGAGGGATTCAAGCCTCTCAACCAGGGGTACTTTTAAATCCTCCCGGTAAAAGAACACCGCATCCTCGAGCCGCGCCCGCAGCACCCACTCGTTTCCTTCCCTGACCGTCTGGATCCCCTCGACCGGATCGCCGTCCCTCACCCCCACGAAATGCGGTAGGAGTTTTCCCGGGGAGTCCTCCACCGGGAAGAACCGTTGATGATGCTTCATGACGGTGGACAGAACCTCCACGGGAAGGACCAGGAACTCCCGGTCGAAGCTCCCGAGGAACGGGGCGGGGTGCTCCGAAAGGCAAGTGACCTCCTCCAGGAGTGCATCATCCTTTACCGGGTGACCGCCGGCGGTGGCGGCGACCTCTCGAGCCCGGCGGAGGATGATCTCCCTTCTCTCGGCTATGCTCGGAACCACCCCCATATCCCTCGCGACGGCGAAATACTCTCCCGCAGTCGGTACATCCCGCGAGCCGGGGTGGAGGGTCCGGTGGCCCCACGTAGTCCTGCCGGCCCGGACTCCCGCTATTTCCACCGGGACTACGTCTTCCCCGTACAGGCAGACCACCCACCTTATTGGCCGGAAGAAACGGTGACCATTCCAGCGAAGAGGACGGGGGCAGGTCAGTCCCAGCACGACGCCGGGTAGGGTTTCTCGAAGAGCTTCCGCTACGGGGATTCCAGGGTTAACTTTCACTGCGTAGACGTATTCGCCGGACCTGTCAGCCTCCACCACGACCTGGTCGGGAGACACCCCCTGTGACTTGCAAAAGCCCAGGAGAGCCCGGGTGGGCGCACCCGACTGGTCGTAGGCCACTTTTTTGGACGGGCCCCTCACTTTGACTTCCACGGGCCTCGTCAAAGGTTGAACGTCGTAGGCATATAGGACGAGCCTCCTTGGGGTACCGAAGGTCGCCAAAGTACCGGAGACAATCCTCGAAGTCAAAAAGGCCTCTTTTGCTCTCTCACCAAGTTCTTCGACGGCGCCAGGCAGGTACCTGGCAGGAATTTCTTCGACCCCTACCTCCAGCAGGAGATCCCGGGGGAGGTCCGGCTGACCAGCCGGTTTCCTCATCTCGTCGCGCTCTGGACTCACGAAACTCGACCACCTTTCAAGAGGGGAAAGCCCGTCGACTCCCTCCAGGCCAGGTACTTTTCGGCGCATTTCCGCGTCAGGGCTCTCACCCGGGCGATGTATCTCTGTCTTTCCGCCACCGACAACGCGCCCCGGGAATCCAACAAGTTAAAAACGTGAGAGCACTTTAATGCATAATCGTACGCCGGCATAACGAGGTCCTTTTCGATTATCCTCGTACACTCTCCTTCATACGAATCGAATAAGTTTCTCAGAAGCTCTACGTCAGCCAGCTCGAAACCGTAAATGGACTGTTCCTTTTCTGAGTGCTTGAAGAGCTCGGCGTACGTTATCCCCGGCGCAACCTCGAGGTCCCAGACGTTGTCGAGCTTCTGAACATAAGCAGCGAGCCGCTCGAGGCCGTAGGTGATTTCGCAGGACACCGGGTCGAGCTCGATTCCTCCCATCTCCTGAAAGTAGGTGAACTGGGTTATCTCCTGTCCGTCGAGCCATACTTCCCAACCAAGCCCCGAAGCTCCCAAGGTCGGCGACTCCCAGTTATCCTCCACCAGCCGGATGTCGTGATCCTTTCGCTCTATCCCCAGGGCCTCGAGGGAGTGAATGTAGGTCTCGATGATGTCGGGAGGAACGGGCTTCAAGATGACCTGGAACTGGAAGTAGTACCCCATACGGTTGGGGTTTTCCCCGTATCTCGCGTCCTGCGGCCTTCTCGAAGGCTCCACGTATGCCACTTTCCAGGGTTCGGGCCCGAGCACCCTGAAGAAAGTCATCGGGTTCATGGTACCGGCACCCTTTTCCACATCGTAAGGTTGGGCCACGTAACACCCTTGCTGCGCCCAGAAATCCTGGAGTTTGAATATAAGATTCGTCAAATCGAGTACCAAGTCATCGATCCCCCTTGCGTGTTTCCGTGCTTGTCCAATGGCAAAGTTTAAAACCCTGGAGGAGCGGATCCCGCCGGCATTCACCTAACCGCCGGTTCCCCCGGGAGAAGCGGTTTCTTCCAGCTTCTTCGGAGCGTGTACGTCCACAGTGAGACAGCCCATCATGATGGCCAAACACGACAGGGCGCACAACCAGGGAGACATGACCGAGCTCACTACGCAAAGGGTAACGGGGATCTCCATGAGCGCTTCCCCATCTTTGGAAATCACCACTTTGCTTTGGTTGCCCTTGTTTATCAGCTCGGCTAACTGCCGGAGACCTCCGGCCAGGCCGCGGGCGATGGCGTCTCGCCGCGATACCCTCGTTTCCTCCAGCTTGATGAGGGCCGCTACCACGTCACCCCCGCACGCATCTAAAGCTTCCTTAGCCTCCTTGTAGCTCGAGCGGGTGCGCCTTCTCAGGGCATCTATTTTCTCCAGCGTTTCGTCCATGTCCTTCACCTCCGGGACCGAGACCGCGCTCTTTCCTCCAGCTTCTCCACGAGTGCCGCCGATTTGGGCCTCGATCCCAGTACATACGCGATGTACCTCCTCAAGAGTTTTCCCACTTCATCCCTGACAGAACCCTGCGCATTCACGCGGTGGATGTCCGCCAGGGGCGAATTTCTGAGGTGAAGCACGGTTTTCCTGGAGCCCGGCGATACCGGGTAAGTTTCCCCTGCCGCGACCTCGACGGTCCCCGCGCACTTCGGGCACAGAATACCTCCGAGCCCGGGGGAAAACGTCGCTTCGCCCGGGACTTCCTTGCCGCATACCACACATTCCGCGAGAACCGGAAAGAGCCCGGCGAATTCGAGGATGCCTATTTCGGCGCGTCTGGCCGGAGACCAGCAGTCATCTGCGGTTTCCAGGACCTGCAAAGTCGAGATGAAAAACCAGAATGCTTTCGGTGCCGGATCCCGCTGAGAAGAAAAAAGCATCTCGAGTTCGCACAGGTACGCAGCATAAATCAGCCTGGGGTAGCTTTCGCTCATGCGGGGGAAAGACGACCTGAGTTCGCACCCGGTGACCCTGTCTTGAGTTTTCCCCCGGAAGAGCTCGAAGAGGCCCCATGACAGGGGTTCGGTGAGAGGCCCGAGTTTCGACCCGGGCCGGAGGGCCCCTTTCACCAGGGCGTGAACCAGCCCATCGCTTTCGGTGAGCAGTACGATGGTCTTGTCGTACTCTCCTGCAGGTCTTTTATGGAGGACCACGCCTTCGGTTTGGTAGAGTCCCATGGGGTGTTATCTCTTTCTCTTTCCACCTTTCGCCGGAAGAAAAAGCCCGATTAAAGCGGGAAGCACGAGCACTATTAAAGCGGGAACGGCCCGGGGTAGTCGCCGGCTTAAGTCGGCCACGACAACGCCCCATTCCATTCTAAGGAGTCCGCCTAGTGCCGGAACGAACACGGCGAAGCCCGTAATCACGGAAAAGACGGAAGCTAATAGCACTCCTCCGGCGGCCACATCCTTTACTACCTTCGCCATGGGAGCATAATCCGGGGTAAGCAGATCCACCAGAGCTTCGGCCAAGGTGTTCAGGACCTCTGCGGAAAGGACCAGGGTTATGGCGAACACCACTAAAAGAAAGTCCACCCTGTCGAGCCCCAGTAAAAGCGCGGCGGAAACCACAAGCGACCCGGCCAGAGCGTGAATCCTCATGTTGCGCTGGGTAGTCCAGACGTAAGAAAGTCCCTCCCAGGCATATCCGAAGCTCGCTCTGAGAGACCTCGCCCTGAAGGAGCTAGAATTCCTTTCCACGGTCGCACCGTGGCCCTGCCTCATCTGTGACCTTTTATCGTTTTTCGCAATAGGTCCAACGCGGTTTCTTGCTTTCGCCACATTATCGCCTCTTCACCGGGGTCATCGTGGTCGTAACCTAGAAGGTGCAGGCAACCGTGAATGAGGAGGAGTCCTACCTCCTCCCGGAGGGAAACCCCTCTCTCCTTCGCCTGCCTTTCGGCGGTATCCAGGGATATCACTATGTCGCCCAGTACCTCTGGAAAGCCGGAGGCGATATCCATCTCCTCCGGGGACATCATGGGAAACGAGAGTACGTCGGTGGCGCTGTCCTCACCCCGGTACTGACCGTTGAGCTCTCTGATGAAACCGTCGTCGGTGTAGAGCACCGATACTTCGTACATCTCCTTACTTTTTCCGTCCATATCCAGAACGATGGATACCGCCCGGTCCGCCAGCGACCTTAGCGCGTTCTCCTCCTGCTCATCGATTTGCCGGGGCAACATGAAATCAACTTCGACGCTCATGATCATCACCAGCCGTCTCCTGATTCGTTGGTACCGCCTGTCGTACTCCCTTTGCCTGCCGTCCCGCTATCTTTTGACCTACATCCGGACCCGGTCTCATCTTTGGATATCGAGTCCCGGTTGGAAGATCCGTTCTTTTCCGGATAATCCCTGGTTAGCGTCAGCTTATCCGGAGAAGGATACTCTATCCGCGTGTGGAATACGCCGGTCAGGACCCGGGTAAAAGTGGCGGCGATGATGTCTAAATCTTTTAAGGTCAAATCTGATCGGTCCAGCTGGTGGTCGATCAGCCTGTCCTGAATGATCTTCCTCACCACCGACTCGATCCGGGCGGGCGTAGGTCGGGAAAGCGCCCTGGTAGCAGCTTCGACACCGTCGGCCAGCATTACGATAGCTGACTCCCTGGTGGAAGGACGCGGTCCTTCGTAACGGAAATCCCACTCAGGTGGCGGACGGTTTTCCTTTTCCTTGGCGTCTTCCGAAGCTTTCGTGAAGAAATACGATACCAGCGTGGTTCCGTGGTGTTCGGCAATGAAACGCCGGATATCCTCGGGAATTCTGGCCTGTTCCGCCAGTTCCAGTCCATCTTTGACGTGCGCGATTATCACCGATGCCGAGAGCCCCGGGTTCATCCTATCATGAGGGTTCTCAAGCCCGGGAACCTGATTTTCCACGAACATGTACGGACGTTTTACCTTGCCTACGTCGTGATAATAGGACCCAACCCTCGTGAGCAAGCTATCGGCACCCACCGCCTGTGCCGCCGCTTCAGCCAGGTTTCCCACCATAATGCTGTGGTGATATGTGCCCGGGGCCTCCAGAAGCAATCGGTGAAGCAACGGGTGTTCGGGGTTGGAAAGCTCGATTAATCTTATCGGGGTCAGGATGTCGAACACCGCCTCAAAAAAGGGCAGCGACCCTATGGCCAGAATGGCCGAAAGCGGGCCGTTAAAGAAGAGCCACATGTAATCGTGGAGAACCTTGAGATCCCATTGAGCTACGCCCCCCGAAAGGCCAAGGCCCAGGAAAGAAAAGATGTTGGCAGCGGAGACCGCTGCACCAGCCCTCATCAGATGGGAACGTTGAAAGGTCTTAGTTATCGCGAGAACTGCGGCGACGCTCGAAGTCAAAAACACCACCACGTACCTGACGTCGAAACCGGTAAACACCGCCAGGAGCATCGTCACGGAAAAACCGAAAACCACACCGAAGCGCCGGTCCACCAGCGTCGCGGATAACATTACACCAGCTGCAACCGGCGCCAGGTAGGGCGATACCGCCGAAAAGCCCCGTACCAGGAGAGCTGTAAGAACGGCTACGGAGGCGATTAGGGGCGCTCCCCTTTGCCTTTTGGTTTCGGGTACGAATACGCTCAGGTACCCTTGAGGCAAGGCGACCACCAGGGCCCCCATCAAGACGGCACCACCCACGTCGGAAGGTCTCACGCCCGGACCCAGCATACCCAGTTTACCCAGGAGAGCTATGTGTTCTCGGGTGACGGTTTCCCCTGCTTTCAGGACGATTTGCCCTCGCCTTATCCGGACGGGCTCCACCGAAGCTCTCGCTTCCGCCATCCTTCGTTCCGTCTCTTCCTGGTTGTAAATGAGGTTGGGACGAAGGTTTTGCCGGAAATACGCTACGAGGAACGGAGAGAACGAGCTCGGTATCGCTGGGTCGTTCCTTACCATGCCCTCCACTTCAGCGATGGCACCTTTGAGGTCCTCCTCTCTTACACCGCGGGTCAGGACCTGCCTGGCTATGTCCTTAGCCCTTCCAATGGCCGCATCCGCCGACGGAGACGAAGTGGCGGCAGCTGATACGATATCCGAGTTGGAAAGCTCAGAGCCGACGTACGGTCGCAGAGTAGCCACTATTTTCTCGGTCGTGAGATCGGCCGTGCTCCTCAGAGATTCGAGATCAGCCCGGATGGCGTCCAGCCGGGCCAGGATATCCTGAAGCACTTTGGGATCGTTGTCGACAACTTTCGACACGGCTCTTGCCTTCTCTTCCCTAAGCTTTTCCGTCTGAGCTTCATCGATGATCTCCTGAGGGGCCCTTACATCCACGGGCGAGATATCCCCCTCTTTCAGGGATAGCGTCATGGGCTTCAAAGAAAGATATATGAGCACGACCACCACCAGGTAGGTCAGCCCCGCCCAAAAGAGCCCACCTTTCGGAGAGTCGTGCAAAAACGGGATGGCCGGGAAGAGAACTTTCGCTGTCTTGGATTTCCGCCCGTTTTCTTTATCTGCTTTGCCCCCGTTTTGCTCCTTCGACGGCAATACGGTCCCTTTCTCCTTTCTCGATCGCTTCGAAACGCTCGTACGCCTTGACTATCCTGGAAACCAGCTCGTGACGAACTACGTCCCGCTCGGTGAGATACACGAACTTCACTCCTTCGACGCCCTTCAAGACGACCCGCACTTGCTCAAGCCCTGAGTACACCCCTTTTGGCAGGTCGATCTGGGTGATATCCCCCGTCACGACCGCCTTCGAGTTCACACCGAGTCTTGTAAGGAACATCTTCATCTGTTCGGGAGTGGTGTTCTGAGCTTCGTCCAGTATGACGAAGCAGGACTCAAGCGTTCGTCCGCGCATGTAAGCTAAGGGCGCCACCTCGATAAGTCCCTTCTGCATGTACTTCTCAAACGCCTCGAGACCGATCATATCAAAGAGCGCATCATACAGGGGCCTCAAGTACGGATTTACCTTCTCCTGTATATCACCGGGAAGGAAGCCAAGACGCTCTCCGGCCTCCACCGCCGGCCGGGTCAGGATTATCCTCTCGACTTCTTTGCGCCTAAAAGCTCTAACCGCCATAGCGACCGCCAAATACGTCTTGCCGGTCCCGGCCGGCCCGATCCCGAATGTGAGCGGGTTTTCGGCGATGGCTTTCACGTATTCCTTCTGCCCGTGCGTCCTAGGTCCGATGATCTTCCCCCGGATTCCGGTGAGGATTTGCTCCCCTGGATCTTCCAGCTTCTCCCCGGCGCTCACAATGCGCAAGGCGTAGCGCAGGTCCTGGGCAGTGACGTTCCTGCCGCTGCGCACCTGCTCCATCAGATGGTTTATCACTTCCTCGGCCTTGGCCACCTCTTCATCGGGTCCCGAGATCAAAAGGTCTTTGCCCCTGGCCACCAACTTTACATCGAGGGCATCTTCGAGAAGAGTCAGGTTTTGATCGTAAGAACCGAACAACCGGAAAGCTTCGTCGTTGGAAGCGAGAACGAACAGTTTCTCCGAGTTTGCCAAAGCCCTGCAGATACCTCCATTTCTGCGCCAGCGCCGGATTCATGGAGTTCGTCAAGACCGGGAGGGTGAAGACCTTTCCCTCTTCACTGAGGCCACGGTTTCACCACGGCGATGTTCTCTTCCGCCTGGGCAAGGCCCGTCGCTGTCAGGACCCCACGGTCCGGCGCTATCTTCACCTCTATACTAAAGTCTATCAATTTTACAGAAGGAGGCAACTGCCTGCGAACGATATCCTCCAGGCGCTTCCGTGCCAAATCCTCCGCTTCAGCCGGACTTCTCTCTACTTCAACCCACGTAAGTTCGTAGTACGTGCGGGTTATAACGGAAATCGTCGTTTTAGGACTTTGTCTCACACCACCTCCGCTGTCTTCTATTTCATACCATTGAAACGGAATGGCCTTGGACCCAAACAGCGGGAGGAGATTTCCTTCCACGTTCAATAACCGGACTTCGACTTTCCGCCCGGTCCTCCGCGGCTGGATCTCGCGCAAGGGAACTTCCAGAGAAGCTTTGTACCAAGTGCTCGCCACCACCTCGCCCCTGGCCCCTCCCGAAGGGGACGACGGATCCCCAGCTATGAGGATATCCCCAGCTTTTACGGTGTCGCCGGCCTTCACCAAAGGATGACCGGAGAGGACGAGGACGGATTTGACCAGCCCATCTCTTCTGGCCACCATATCACCGGGACGCTCCAAAGGGTGATCGACCTTCTCCCTTACCTCGATCAGGGCCACGGTTCCATGGATGCTGGTGTAAACCCATCCCAGCTCCGGTATGTCCCGGATTATGGAGGCGTCGATGAACTCAGTGGAAACCACAGCTTTCCTAACGCCTTTGTAAAGCCCGGCTTTTAGAGCTGCCGCGAGGATGCGTTCCCGGGATACCCGGTTATTTCCGCGCACGTCGATAGCCCAAATCGAACCGGACAGATAGTAAAAGACCCCGGAAAGGGCGAGGACTGTAGCGACCAACGCCTGCCTCTTTCGGGCCTTCGACCACAAAAACCAGACACCGCTCCGGCCGATGACTTCCGGCTTCGAACGGGTTTTGAAGGCGAGCGGTCTCAATTCCCGGTACCGCCAGGGGAGGGTGTAAAAGGTGACATCGCCGTCTTCCTCGCGTATGCCCGAGACGGGGATTCCCGAGGAGACGCACAGGTTCAAGAACCTGGCAGGGTTCGGGCCTCGAACCCGCACCTTCACTGCGCCTATGAGGTTCCAGAAAAAAGATGCTGCTCCCATTAGGTCTCCATGTGCACGGAACGGATGACCCCTTTTACGGCCATGTCTTCCGGGCCGATCTCCTGGATCTCTAGATCCTCGCCGTCCACGACGACCTGGCCGCCCCCTACCCCGGCGACCAATTTCGTTTTGCTGTACTGTATGAGACCTCTGTGGTTCAGTATGATGACCTGCACGGCTCCTACCACGATTACTCGCGGGAGGTCCAGAGCGAGGTCGACGGGGAGGCCGAGGCTTTCGGCCATCGCTCGATAGATTTCCTTCGTCCTGGAACGCAACGAAAACCCTCCTCGCGATACGCCCATCCCGATGAATTCTATGAGACAAAACCGCCGGGCAGTAAAAGGTAGCTCGCGCCGGATTACCTCGGTGACGGATGCGACGGTTTGAGAAAAACGAAAGGCGGCCCGGAACATCTCCCGGGCCGCAGGGGCGTCAAGGCCAGGCAACGCTAGGTTCGGTATCTTCTCCTTCTTGCCGCCTGCGACTTCTTCTTCCGCTTTACGCTTGGACTTTCGTAATGCTCCCTCTTCCGCAGTTCAGCTAGGATACCTTCTCTCTGGCATTCCCGTTTAAAGCGGCGCAGGGCCTTGTCGAACGGTTCGTTCTTGTCTATCCTTACCTCCGGCAACTCCCGAATCCCTCCCTCCGCCGCAGTCTTCAGTCCCCGAACAATGGCAATTTTACATCCACCGGAGCTCGAGGTCAACGGAATCCGAAAACCATTCCCGGAGGCTGTGCTCAGAACTCGGTTACCCCTGTGAAGTTGAATGCGGGAACTCGAATGGCCGGGACTACGGTCCTTTCCACTCTCACCGTTTCCCGACCTATCATGTCCAGGGTGGAAAATACTCTCAGGGCGCTTTCGGTGAACCGGAAGTTCTTAACAGCTTTCGTGATGTACCCATCTTCTATGAGGAAAGTACCATCCCTGGTCATGCCCGTAATCAATACCTTCAAGGGGTGCGCCATGTTCGTGTAGTGGAATCTCGTCACGAGAATGCCTCGTTTTGTGGAACGGATCATCTCCTCAAGGGTGGCGGTACCTTCGCCCATGAACAGGTTCACCGGCATCGGCCCCCATCCCCTGAAGCCGCCGTGACCAGTGGATTTTCTGCCTTCCTTCTTCGCCGTGTTGTAGTCATAGACGAGCTCTTTCGCCACGCCGTTTTCCACCAGCGTGACTTTGCGCTTGGGAACGCCCTCCAGATCAAAGGGAATGGGGAATCCGCGGGGGTCGAGCCCGTCATCCCACATGTTGAACTTCTCGTCGAAAAGCTTCTGCCCCAGTCTCCCTGTGAGGAAGCTTCTACCTTCGCGGACCGCGAGAGCTGAGAACCCGGCCCTACCGAGATAACTTAGGAGCATCGCCACCGCGAGGGGCTCGAGGACGACCTCATATTCGCCGGCGGCTATGGACACGGGATTTTGCGCCATCGCACACTTGTCCCGAGCTATCCGGGCCACCTCTCCCGGCCGGATTTCGCGAACATCCCGCCCCGACGCTTCGGCGTAACCGCTCCCGTCGGCGCCCATCATTACGGTGCTCAAAGCTGCGTACGTGGAAACGTTATAGGCCCTTACACCCCTCGAGTTACCCACGGCAAGTTCCATGGTGCCGGTGGAAAACGCGCCGGAAGCTTCAAACCCGCGTTCCTTTGCCACCTCCACAACTTCCTTAACGGCCAGAGCTCTCGACTTTGCCGAGAAGGAGTCGGTTTCGGGAACGAAGCAGTCTACGTCGGGCAAGGGCTCCGGCTCGGGAAGCCCTTCGAACTCCTCGTTGGGGGGCTGGAGCTTGGCGATCGCCGCTGCGTCCTCCACAGCTTCCTTCAGGGAATCGTCATGCAGAAAATTCGTTGTAACCGACCCAATCTTCTTTCCGAAAATCACCCGGACCGTCACCGTATAGTCCCTTTCGGCGACGTTTTGGTGGATGTAGTTCTTGGTGAACCGGGTGAGAGCCGTCGAGTCGGACCTCAGGACCACCTCGGTTAGATCCCCGGGCGACCAGTGGATGAGTTTATCGATCACCTCGAGGGCATTTTCCCTGCCCAACGGTTTTTTATCTACCATTTGCCCACACCCACCTTAACGCGGCGGAATCTTGCGGGGCTCGCCCCGTGCCCGACATGGGCGACCTGTCCGGGCTCACCCTTGCCGCAATTGGGAAGCCCCCAGAGTTCCCACTCGTCTTTCCCGGCGATGGCATCGCAGGACCGCCAAAACTCATAGGTGATCCCCGTGTACGTCGGATTCTTCAGCATGGCACCGAGGGAACCGTCTTTGATCTCCCAAGCGATCTCGGTTCCAAACTGGAAGTTAAGACGCTTGTCGTCAATGGACCAGGACTTGTTCGTCGCCACCAAAATCCCGTCTTTCGTGTCCTTGATCATCTCATCGAGAGTCCAGTCCCCCGGCTCGAGGCTGATATTGGTCATGCGGATGATGGGTATCCTGTTCCAGCCGTCCGCCCTCATCGCTCCGTTGGAGACCTGCCCCAACTCGTGGGCGGTTTCCCGCGACGTGAGGTAGTTCTTAAAGATGCCCTTATCGACGATGGTGACGCGCTGGGCGGGAACCCCCTCGTCATCGAAGCCGAAGCTTCCGAGACCTCCCGGCAGCGTGGCATCAGCAGTTATGGTAACCTCTTCCGACCCATACTGGAAAGTTCCGAGCTTTTCAGTAGTGAGAAAACTGGTCCCGGCGAAGCTTGCCTCCTGTCCGAACACCCGGTCGAGTTCAATGGGGTGGCCGCAGGATTCGTGAATCTGAAGGGCAAGCTGGCTCGAATCTATGATGAGATCCATGACTCCGCTCGGGCACTGCTTGGCGGAGAGAAGTTCCACGGCCTCCCGGGATACCCTCTCGGCGTGGTCAAGGAGCTTCATCTTCTCGACTATCTCGTATCCGGCCGTAGCCCAATTGCCTCCAAAAGAAGTGGGATACGAACGACGCTGGAGTTCGCCCCGGTCAGCTGCGGTAGCTTCAATGCCCGCTCCCGTTTCGACCTTGGTTTGCTCGATGTAACTACCCTCGGTGGATGCGAAGATCTTGTCCTCGCGCTGGCAGGCCATGCTTCCTATACGCACTTTCACTTCTTTACGGTCGGCCATGAGCTTGTCAGCTTCGAGCAAGAGGGCGACCTTGTCCTCCGTCTTGACCGAAAATGGATCGATCTTCACCGGCGATGTCCACCTGGACACCACCGGTTTCACGGGGGATAGTACCACGTCTTTATCCCTTTTCACGGTAGCCGAAGCTTTGGCTATTTCCACCGCTTCTCTGGCAACCTTGACTACCTCGTCCTCGGTTAGAGTGGAGCTGGATGAAAACCCCCACGCGCCATCGTAAAGAGCTCGAATTCCAAACCCCTTCGACCGGGAAGAACTGAGCGCATCTACGTTTCCGTTTTTCGTCCTGATCGTCTGCGTTCTGGTCTCCACGATCCTGATATCGCCGTAAGACGCTCCGAGCTCCTTCAGTACATCGAGGGCCTTTTGGGTAAGCTCCTTCACCCTTTCACACCTCCTTTTCAAGTTTTTGGCAGGTACCCGCGCTTATGTACATGAGCGTAGGTTTTCGCGGCAGCACGCGGCGGAACGTCATGCACGCGCGCGCAAGGTACCTGTAGTTAGCTGCATAACCGTATTATTCTCTTCTCCTTGCGGCATTCCTCCTTGGCAAGCTCAAATCCTACGTATTCCGAAGTATTTGACGAAAAACAGGACTTTTGAGACTAAACGACGAATGATCGTGAATTTAAGGCGGTTTTTGAGGGCGACGTGGTGCAACGTTAACCGTTGAAGCGGCGGCAAGCCCGGTACAACGGAGCATTTATAGCTAAGCATTCATAAAAGAACTCAGCGGGAGGAATGTACTTGGCTTCACCTCTTCCAGCGGTGGTCCAGAGCGACGGGACGGTCTTTCTAGAGGTGCATAACCCCCTCTTCGAGAGAGCCAGGGATTGCTTCATGAGGTTTTCGGACCTGGTGAAGAGTCCCGAGCACGTGTACACTTACAGGATATCACCTCTGTCCTTGTGGAACGCAGCTGCCTGCGGCCTTGGTGCGGAACAGATAATCCGCGACATGGAGGCGTTCTCCAGATACTCCGTTCCCGAAAGCGTAAAGGACATGATCCGAACCACCGTGGAGAGGTACGGGATTCTGAAGATATCCATGCAAGACGGGAATCTCGTCCTTTCTTCAACAGATCCCATGGTGTTCCTGGAAGTCACCTCCAGCGAAAGACTCGCCCCTTACATAGAGGCGAAACACCGGGAAAACACGGTCATCCTCAAGCCCAATTGCAGGGGACTCGTCAAACAAGCTCTCATCAAGATGGGATATCCCGCTGAGGATCTGGCCGGTTACGTTGACGGCGACCCCCTTGAGGTCCGTCTTCGGAATGTGACCAGACGCGGCGTCCCGTTTTCCCTCCGTCCGTATCAAATTGAGGCGTCCAACGCGTTTTACGCGGGCGGGCACCCCGCGGGAGGTAGCGGGGTGATCGTGCTCCCCTGTGGAGCTGGAAAGACCGTAGTTGGGCTCGACGTCATGGCCAAACTCTGCACACAGACCCTGATCCTCACCACCAATGTGGTAGCTTTGCGCCAGTGGATAGACGAGATCCTGGACAAGACGGACCTCAAGGAAGACCAGATCGCCGAGTACAGCGGCGAAAAGAAAGAACTGGCCCCGGTTACGGTCAGCACCTATCAAATGCTTACTTACAGGAAGAGAGGCGCCGTCCAATACCCTCACTTCTCCATATTCAACGAACGGAACTGGGGACTTATCATTTACGATGAGGTGCACCTTTTGCCCGCTCCCGTTTTCCGGATAACCGCCGACCTTCAAGCTAAGAGAAGGCTCGGCCTTACAGCAACCCTTCTGAGAGAAGATGGCAGGGAGGACGACGTTTTTTCCCTCATAGGCCCGAAGAAGTTCGATAAGCCGTGGAAGGAACTGGAGGCCGAGAGCTGGATCGCACAGGCGGAATGTCATGAAATCAGAGTCGATCTCGACCAGAAAGACAGACTCGAATACGCGCTGGCCTGCGAAAAGGAAAAGTACAGGGTGGCCGCGGTGAATCGACGCAAGCTCCCGGTGGTGAGGGCGATAGTGGAAGCTTTGCGGGACGAAAGGATTCTCATCATTGGGCAATACATCGACCAGCTTTCGGAGGTCGCCTCGATGCTGGGTGCTCCGTTCGTTTCGGGGCAGGCCCGCAACTCGGAGCGCCAGGCGCTTTACGACGCCTTCAAGCGGGGCGAGCTGAAGGTGCTGGTAGCTTCGAAGATAGCTAACTTCGCGGTGGATATTCCCGAAGCCAGCGTGGCGATCCAGATCTCCGGAACGTTCGGTTCCCGGCAGGAAGAAGCGCAGCGCCTGGGGAGGATCCTTAGGCCGAAGTCTTCGGGAAGACCGGCGCGGTTTTACTCCATCGTATCCAGAAACACGAAGGAGCAATTATTCGCCCAGCACAGGCAGCTTTTCCTGACGGAACAGGGCTACAGATACACGATTTGGGAAGAAAACGCGTTCATACAGGCCATCACGAAAACTCCCACCGGAGACGCTCCGCGCGCGTCCAGCTCCTCGGACGTCTTGACGAATACCGGTGGAAACGCGCCGGGGAGGTGACGTATTTTTGAACCTCCGCGAGTCCCTTTCTTCTCTGCCCCCGGAGAGGCTCGAGGAAATCGCAGCTTTTTACGGCCTTAGGGTTTGCGAGGAAGTTCAAAGTAATACGTTCCGGGCGGGCGAGTCAGGCTTATCCGGCGATCCGCGTGTACCGGGTGAGCGCGGCGTCCCTGATGGGCATTTCTCCGAGCTGGTCATGAAAATCACAAGACACCTCCTTGTCCCGGCTAATCTCATGGTCGTGGTAAAGGGACTTGACGAAGAAGAACTCACAGCCGTACGGCTCATCACCTTGAGCCGGAACGGGGCAGGTGTTGTGATGGAACAGTGTCATCAGCGCCTGAACCAGATCTCGAGAAAGTGGCGGCGAAACGGGGCCAGGGTGATCGAGGGACTTCTTAAACGCGGACTCGTTTTCACGGAAAAACAGGGTTACCGCCAGGCCTACTACGTACCGGAGGACTTGAGGTCGATTCTTACCGGCTGGTTTCTCGAAGAGCTATATGCTCAGGCGATGCAACCCGATCCGCCGGGTCGCCATTTTTCCGATCCCAATGCCTGCCTCAGGCACGTGTTTCTGTTTCTGTCGTACGTGCGAAAGAACGGGTGTAAGCTCACCCAGAACGGCACTCTGTTCAAAAGAACCCAACAGGAGCTGGAAGTCTTCTTGGGTGGGGACGAAACCGTGGACGACGCCCTGTTCCCGGTGAGATATCCGCCCCGCCTGGCCTTTATCGTGTTCTTCGCCAAGTCGCGGGCTCTGGTTAAAGAGCAAGACAGCATGCTCGTCCTCGGACCGAAGGCTGCTGAGTGGAGGGCTCAAGACGTCAAGGCCCTGCGCCAAGACTTGTTTGACTACTGGGTGCAAACGTTCATGGCCCACGATGCGGACCTTACCACCCTGTTCTGGATAATGATGCGCTCTCCGGAAGGTTCGTGGCTTTCCCTGGAAAGCTTGCTCGGGCAAATGGAAAACCTCACTTTAAACCAAGCCCCCAACGGATTCAGCATCAGAGCCGAGAAGAACCTGGTGGGCGATCTGGAATACCTGGGTGTCCTGGACGTGTCGAGGAGTTTCGGTAGCACTTCGGTCAGGGTGACTCCCCTTGGTCGAGCTCTGGTTGGCCTCGGTCCCTGGCCTGAAGAAAAGTTCGAAGATAAGATTTACGTGGAACCTAACTTCGAAGTGATGGTGCCATGCGGCATCCACCCGGCGGTCCTGTGGGACATCGATTTCGTGGCGGACCTGGTCCGGGCCGACCAGATGATGATATTCAAACTCAGCCGCTCCTCCGTATACCGGGCCGTCCAGCATGGAATCGACCCGTCTTCCATGGTGCGTTTTCTCCAGGCACGTGCGGGATCGGCTTTGCCCCAAAACGTCGCATACAGCATCGCCCACTGGGCGGGCGCCTACGGGCGCGTCGAGCTCATCGACGCCCTCATCATCAAATGCGATAGCCCGGAACTGGCCGATGAACTGTCCGTTTCAAGGAAGCTCGGGCCGTACGTGATCGAGCGTCTCGGCCCCCTCTGCCTCAGGATCGACAGATCGGCCTTTGCCGAGGTGTCACGAGCTCTCGTGGATGAAGGATACATGCCGAAGATTCCGGAAGAGCTCCGGGCATCACGCGAGGTCGCGTTCCTCAGAGAACACGAGAGGTCTGGCGACGGGCAGAAACCGCCCCTCTCTCCTGGACTTTCTGTCTATGGCGACGACCGCGCCGAAAGAGAAGGCGAGTCCGAGCAGGGCGAAAAGGCCGGTCAGGAACCCGGGGCTTTCTAAAAGAGTCCCTAGACCGTATCCCGCCAGTCCGGCCGCTCCTGCTCCCAGAAGAGGCATTATGTACATGAGAAAACTGAGGGTTAAAAAGTCCCTATCCCGGAGCTCGAGTTCGACAACGTCCCCGACTTTCATGGTTCCAGCAGGTCTCGCTTCCACGATAAGGGTGGGATTGGCAAGGGAAAAATGACCGCACCTTCCGCACCGGCCGCATTGCTCAGTCCGTCTGACCTCTACCTCGACCAGCCCGTTCCGAAAACCGACCACCTTACCAGTTTCCTTCACGGCGCGTTCTCTCCCTCGTCAAATATACTTCATTCGCCCGTTTGAACCCAACCTGAAGGACTGCTAGAACAGTATCTTCTGTCTTGTCCAACCCACATTGAGAACGAGACCTATTGCGAATGAGTTCACTATGAGGGCCGAACCTCCGTAGCTTAAGAAGGGCAAGGGCACACCCGTTACCGGCATGATGCCGATGGTCATCCCGACGTTGACGAAAATGTGGAACAGGAGCATGGAGAAAACCCCCCCGGCCACGATCGTCCCCCTTCTCGTCGGAGCTTTTGACGCAGCCAGGATGCAACGGTATAGAAGGAGACCGTAACAGCTCAGTATCGCGACGCTTCCGGCGAAACCCAGCTCTTCGCCGGCTACGGAAAATATGAAGTCCGTGTGCTGTTCGGGGATAAAGCCCAGCCGGTTCTGGGTCCCTTTGGCCAGCCCTTTGCCCCACCACGTCCCGGACCCGATAGCTATTATCGACTGATTCACCTGGTACCTCGAACCCAGCGGATCTCGTTGGGGATCGAATACCGATAGGATCCTGTTGATCTGATAGTCCTCCAGGGGCAACTTGAGACCCGCGTAAAAGTGTAGCAAAAGAAGACAAACCCCCGTAGCCGCGACGATGGTGAGGAACCTCAGAAGGACCTTCTCGGGTGCGCCCGCAAAGTACACACAGCCCGTGGCCACCGCGAAAAGCACCAGAGCTGTACCGAGGTCCGGCTGGAGGAGGATGAGGACGGCTGGTGGCGCACAGACGGCGTAAAAGAAGCTCACATCCCAAAAAGTCCCGGGGGTTCGTTCCCGCCTATCGGCCATATAGGCGAGGAACAAGATCATCGCGAGCTTTGCGACTTCCGAGGGCTGAAAATCGAACACACCCAGGGGGATCCAACGGGTCGACCCCATGACCGATTTTCCCACCACGAAGACGGCAGCAAGCAGGAGCATGTTCCCCCCATATAAATACCAGCCCAATCCCACCAAGTCATCGAGGTTGACGAACGTGCCCGCCACCAAAGCTCCTATGGCGAGACCTGTGAGCAGAATCTGCTTCTTTAGGTAATAATGACCAGGTACATCTCGAGTAGCGCTGTCAATGAGGGCCAGCGAGAGGAGGTACAGGACGACCGTGCAGCCCACGATGTAGTAATCCAGGTATTTGACGACCCTTCTATCAAAGTGCCCGCTAGGAAGCTCTATCGTCTGACGCGACGCCCCTTTTAACCGATCTTACAGGGATATTCGCTACGAGGGCCGGCTCGCCACCGGTTCGTCGCCACTCCACCTCTATTTTACCCCTGTCCACGTCGACGTAACGGGAAATCACGTCGACGAGATCTTCTTTCATCCTCTCCATTAACTGGGGGGCAAGAGAGATCCTGTCTTGCATGAGCACGATACGAAGGCGTTCCCGGGCCACATCACCCGAGTTGCTCCTTCGAAACAGGGACATGTTCTGCACCCCCTACTCGAGACCGACGAACTTCCGCAACCGGCCCCATAATCCCTGAACTTCCGCCAGGTTCATGAAGGGAACCTCTTCCCCTCTCAATCTTCTGGCGATGTTACGAAAAGCTTGGCCCGCCCTGGAGGAACCGTTAAACACGGCTGGTTCTCCCCTGTTCGTAGAGACGAGTATGGTTTCATCTTCGGGTACCACGCCGATCAGGTCTATAGCTAGAACGTCCAGTATATCGCCGATATCCATCATATCACCGCGATCCACCATCTTCGGCTTTATTCTGTTAACGACCAAAAGCGGCCCCTCAAAACCGGCGGACTCGAGAAGCCCTATGACCCTGTCGGCATCCCTTACCGAAGATACGTCTGGCGTCGTTATAACTATAGCTCTATCCGCACCCGCCACGGCGTTTCTGAACCCCTGCTCGATTCCGGCGGGACAGTCCACGATGACGTAATCGAACTCCTCTTTGAGCTGTCCGACCAGATTCTTCATTTGCTCGGGTGTAACCGCCGTCTTCTCCCTGGTTTGGGCGGCCGGCAAAAGATACAGCCCTTCTACACGTTTGTCCTTGATCAAAGCTTGCTTGAGCTTGCAGAATCCTTCCACCACATCGACCAAATCATACACGATTCGATTTTCCAGCCCCATGACGACATCGAGGTTCCGCAACCCGATGTCCGCATCAACCAGCACGACCTTCTGATTCATCATGGCCAAAGCTGCGCCGATGTTGGCGGTGGCCGTAGTCTTGCCTACTCCACCCTTGCCCGAGGTGATTACCAGAGATTCCCCCACAGGGTTCCTCCCCTTCCTATTTCGTGTTATCCATCGCTTCGATGATGATGGCCCCATCCTTTAGACGGGCCGTCTCCGGGCCTTTCCACGGTCCTCGCTCCTCGCCCTCGGGAGGCCTTCCTATGACGTTAGCGATCCTTATCTGGGTCGGCTCGAGCTTCAAAGCGTAAATCGCGGAGTCCACGTCTCCTCCCGCCCCTGCGTGAGCTATGCCCCGCAACGCCCCCATGACCACTATGTCCCCTCCCGCCTGTACTAGGCCCCCCGGGTTCACGTCACCGAGGATCACAAGGTTCCCGGGATGGTAAACCCTCTGCCCTGAGCGAACGGTACCGCGATAGAGCAGGGTTTCGACAACCGGCCGGGGCTCTCCGACCCGAAGCTCGGATCCGGAGACCTGTCGCCGCTCGGCCGAAACGCTCGTACGGCTTTGATTCCCCGCCCCCTCCAAAAGCTTTCGGGAGACCTCGCGGTAAAGGGCTTCCTTACGCCTGGCATCCATGAACCTACCAGGTCCAGGCATCAAACGTTCTGTCCGGGAGCTGGTGTCAGATTCGGGCCCCGGGACATAACCTTCTGAAACCCGGGCGGAGCTTCGGGCTTGCAGGCTCGCGGAAGCTTGGATTTGGGATGCGCTTCCCCAATCTCCCGGCGTCTGCGACGAACCAGCTTTACGCCGGAGCGCGCCGCATCTATCACCGTGGACGACCTTCTTGATTTTCAAGCCATACGGACTGAAGACGGCATTCTGAATATCCAGGATCTCATCGGTATCGAGATTCATGCCACCGATATCTAGGATCACCTGCGCGCCCTGAAAGAAGAGCTCCGATTTCTCCAGGTGAGACTTGATCTTCTCCTTCAGCACCTTGAGATCTTGCCGGTCGTTCAGGACGAGATACAGCCCATCCTTGGTCCCCGTAAATATTACATCCTGCTTTTCGGACACCGCGGCTACCTCCCCTGAGGAGGGGTCACCTTAAAATACTCCTGGAAAATCGCCCTAGCTACGGGTGCCGCCACCTCCGAACCGCCGCCGCCCTGGTCTATCAGGACGGCCACGGCGATCTCCGGCGATTCGTAGGGAGCAAACCCGATGAACCAGGCATGTGTCTCTCCCAGGGGATTCTCCGCAGTCCCCGTTTTCCCTGCAACTGCCACGGGAAAATCGTAAAAGCTCCAGTACGCGGTGCCGCCCTTCTGCGTTACCTTCAGCATTCCCTTCTTGACCTCGGCTATCACCTGTGCGGGCAAATTCAGGTTTTCCGCGACTTCAGGGGGAAACTCCTTCACAATCCGGCCTTCGGCGTCGAGGATGGCCTTGACCATACGGGGTTTCATCCTGACTCCGTCGTTGGCTATGGTTTGTGCCACGACGGCCATTTGAAGGGGAGTGTACATATGAAATACCTGTCCCATGGCGACCATCATGTGCTCGGACAGGAGGAATTCCGGCTCGCTCGCCCTTCCCTCGGAGTAAGCTTTCTCTTTCCACGCGCTCGTAGGAACCGTTCCCGTCGCCTCGCCGAAGAGGTCGATGCCGGTCTTCTGCCCAAGCCCCATTTGAAAGGCGTACTTAGCTATGGCGTCAGTTCCAAGCCGTCTCCCTAGCTCGTAAAAGAATACGTTGCAGGATTGTCCCAGGGCATCCTCGAGGTTAACCCTGCCGTGACCTCTTTTTTGCCAGCATCCAAGAGTGGGCGCCATGGGGTGATAACCCTCACAGACGAAGGTCTCTGCCGGGCTAACCTTGCCTTCCTGCAAGGCAGCTACGGACGTCACCACTTTGAAACAGGAGCCGGGCGGATATAAACCTGATATAGCCAGGTTGAGAAAACGCCATTTTCCCGTGGACAAAAGCTCCGTCAATTCCCTGTAACTCATTCCTTGGATGAGGCGGTTGGGATCGAAACCGGGTACGGAAGCCATGGCGAGGACTCCCCCCGTCTTGACGTCGAGCACCACGGCAACACCGGCTTTGGCCTTCGGCTTCTTCTCCAGAGCTTGCATGAGAGCTTCCTCACATACCTTCTGGAGGGATGTGCTCATTTCCAAAACCAAGGTCTTGCCAGGTTCGGGAGGTACGCCGGGTCCTACGTTCCCCGTGGGCCTGCCCCGGTAATCCACCTCCACCTGGTAACCACCGGGTGTCCCTTTGAGATATGACTCATAGTAAGATTCGAGCCCTTCCTGCCCGACCACGTCCCCGATCTTGTAACCCTTAAAACGTTCGGATTTCAGCTGGGACGAAGTGATTTCTCCCACATGCCCGAGGATTGGGGCAGCTAACGTGCCCCCAGGGTAGTAACGAACGGGTTGGACGTCGATGAACACGCCGGGTATCTCGGGGGCGTGCTCAGCTACCTTCACGCACTGCTCCGGCGAGATGTCCTTGACCAAAAGAATCGGCTCGAAGTACCTTCCCGAGTAATCTCGAATCCTCTTCTGGAGAACGCTCGGGTCCATACCGAGGATCCCCGCAAGCCGGTTAAGCGTCTCGTGAGCTTCGGAGGGATTCACGTACCAGTATAAAACGTTATAACACGGCCTGGACGTTACGAGGACTTCCCCATCCCGGTCGACGATCTCCCCCCGGGGAGCTGGTATCGGGGTGATCATCAGGCAGTTTCGCTTGGAAAGTTCAAGGAATCTCTCTCCTTTTACCACCTGGAGGTTGAAGAGCTGTCCCACGAGGATGGCCAACAAGATGAAAAGGACCAGGCCGGCGATCTTCCTGCGCCTATCGAGTTCTCTGGCGGGAAGATTGGTCCGTTCTTCCCGGTCCTGATATATGGTCCTTGCGCTTCTCCTCATCCCCTGGTCCCCAGTCTCGCGGCTGGCCGTCGTCTTACCGCCCAGGCGTACTGCCTGACGATGAGGTTTAAGAGAGCATCGGCGGGAAGCACCAACAAGGCGCCGGAAAGCGCCTGATACGGAAGGATTTGAGTAATGAGAAACCGCGGGCTTAAACGGAGGTTCTGAACCCACAGCGACGCGTAAGTAGCTACATCCCCCGTCACGCACGCGACCGCCCCAATGAAGCTCATAGAGAAAAAGGCGTCCCTTTCGATTACTTTCCGCAAACCTCCAGAGACCAGGCCGGTCACGGCCAGACCGACCGCCCGGTGTCCGATAAAGCGACAAACCAGGCAGTCTTCAAGGAGCCCGAGACACATACCAGAAGCGAAACCGGCGACGCTTCCCCAGTGCCACCCTATTGCCGAAACCAGGGCGGCAAGGGGATCGGCCCATGCGTGACCTGCAGACTGCGCAGGCAGTATCGACATTTCCAGGGCGAATACGCCCAGGAGCGACAAGACGCAGGAAAGGACCACCGTCCATATCATCGCGGACCCACCGCCACGAGGACTTCCTCCAGATGGTCGAAATCCGTTGCCGGTCTCACCCTGGCCACTTTCACCAGTCCTGGCTTAGGAAGGGACACCGATTCTACCTCGCCTATGAGGATTCCTGCCGGGTAAAAGCTCCCCATGCCCGAGGTGACCACCTTATCCCCTGGTTTGACCTGTGCGTCACGGGAGAAGAACTGCATCGACAGAAAGGGTCTTGACGAACCACCCGAGACTATGCCATGGTCCCTGGAACCAGCTACAACCGCTCCGACGCTTGACTCGGGATCCGTCAAGAGGAGCACAACGGACCAGTCGTCTGCGACGGATATAACTCGCCCGACCAGGCCGCTTCTGGAGATGACGGGAGCGTTGGGATATACCCCCTGCCCTTTTCCGACGGACACAACGAGAGTGGAAAACCACTTGCTAGGCGTCCTTCCCGTCACTCTGGCCGCGACGTACTTTTCTGAGGTCTGCTCTTGGAAATCTAGAAGCTTTTTTAACCTGCTCACTTCAGCTTCGAGTTCGTTGATCCTCGCTTCGAGGCTGTCAATTATGGAAAGCTCCTGCTTAAGTCTTTTGTTCTCTTCGAAGAGATTTTGCTTTGAAGAAAAACCGGATACCAGCGATTCGCCCCAGGAATAAGCAGCATCAAAGGCCAGTGAAACACGGCTCACCAGGGAGAGCCATATGCGCTCCCAAAAGGACAGCCCCTGACGCGGACGGCCGGTAATGTTCATTAAAGAAACCGACACTAGTACCGCGACCAGACAAAGAACCATCAATTTATAGGGAAGAGACCGCCTCACCCTTCCTCGCCTTCCCCTCCCCGGGACGCGTCTATATCATCATGAGTTCCCGCCGGAAAGACCGGATTCCTCTGGAGCCCCGTGGCTTCTTCAGGACTTCTTTCCCGACGTAAGAACGCGCTTCAACGTGTCTATCTCATCCAGGATCTTGCCGGCACCTCTGACGACGGCGTAGAGGGGCTCGTCCACCAGGTGAACGGGCATCCCCGTCTCGTGGCTGATCCGCTTATCCAGTCCCTTTAGCATGGAGCTGCCGCCGGTCAACATTATTCCCCTATCCATCACGTCGGCGGCGAGCTCCGGAGGGGTATTCTCCAGGGTTTCCCTGATAGCTTCGACTATCGCCGCCACCGGCTCGGCGAGCGCCTTTCTGACCTCGGAGGACGTCACCGATATCGTCCTGGGGAGACCCGACACGAGGTCCCTTCCCCGGACTTCCATGCTCCCTTCTTCTCCCACGTCAAAAGCTGTTCCTATCTTTATCTTCACTTCCTCCGCGGTGCGCTCACCCACCAGAAGGTTATAGGCCCGCTTGATATAACTGGCGATGGCCTCGTCCATCTCGTCGCCGGCGACCCGGATCGATTTGGACGTCACGATTCCTCCCAGGGATATTACGGCTACCTCGCAAGTGCCTCCGCCGATATCCACGATCAGGTTGCCGGTGGGGTCGTTGACGGGGAGTCCAGAGCCTATAGCTGCAGCCATCGGCTCCTCCACTGTATAAGCTTCCCGTGCGCCAGCCTGAAGTGCAGCATCCAGCACCGCTCTTCGCTCCACTTCGGTGCAACCCGAAGGCACGGCTACGATCACCCGGGGCTTAAGGAGTCCTCGCCTATAAGCTTTGCGGATGAAGTACCTGAGCATTGTCTGAGTGATATCGAAGTCTGCGATAACCCCGTCTTTCATCGGCCTTATGGCGATGATGTTCCCGGGGGTGCGGCCTATCATCTTCTTCGCTTCGGAGCCCACCGCCAGGACTTCCTTGGTTTCCGAGTGTATGGCGACGACCGAGGGCTCCATCAGGACGATCCCTTTGCCCCTGACGTGGACCAGGGTATTGGCCGTCCCCAGGTCTATTCCCATGTCCCGGGTCAGGTAGTTCATAAGACCCTGCACCGTAGCCACTTCTCCCTTCCATTGCCGGTTAGTTTACGTTGACCTCATGCGCCTAACTGAATAACGCCGGTGACCCGCTTTCGCGCAAGCTCGAGTACCGGCCCTTTCCGACTATTACGTGGTCCAAGACTGTGATCCCCAGAAGCTTCCCCCCTTCCGAGAGCCTCCTGGTGATCTCCAGGTCCTCGCCGCTGGGAGTAGGGTCTCCCGACGGGTGGTTGTGCACCAAGATGACCGACGCCGCGCTTCTCTTTATGCAGTTCTTAAATATCTCCCTCGGATGAACTATGGCCGAGTCGAGGCATCCGATGGAAACCACCTCGCGCCTGAGCACCTGGTTTCTGGCGTTGAGCATCAGTATACAAAAGTGCTCCCTATCCAGGGACTCCATATCGCCTCTAACCAACCTGTAAACGTCCATCGCATTTCTCACACAGACCAGTGGCTCTTCGACGCACGCACCCAAACGCCGCCCCAGTTCCACCGCGGCCTTGATGCGGGCAGCTTTGGCCAGGCCGAGTCCCCGTACCCGTATGAGCTCCTCCACGGAACTTTCTGCCAGGAGTTTCAGCCCCGAACCGTACTCCCTTTCTCCCGCTGCTAAGATGCGCTTGGCCTGATCGACAGCTGTCTCGCCGGCGCTCCCCGAGCCGAGCAGGATGGCAACCACCTCCGCATCGGAAAGCGCCCCCGGCCCGATCCGGATTAGCCGCTCCCGAGGCTTTTCCGCATCGGGCCAGTCCTTTATCGTTAATCTATCCTTCATCAGCTGAATAACGACCTGTGTCCCTCACCCCGGCGCCCTTTATCATCCTGGGGGAAGGAAAGCTTACCTCCCGAGCCACAAAAGCAACAGGAGGACCACTATTCCACCCAGCACATTTAGGTGGAGGCTGAACCCGAACGTGATCGCGAGAACGTTGAGGTCCAGGGTAAACGGAGGGGTGACCCCGACCCTGAATCCTTTGGCCAGAATACCAAGGTTGGGCCAGGTATTGCCCACGATTTCCCCGATGATACTGCCTACAATCGCCCCCGCCGTCAGCAGCAAGACTAAAAGCCATAACCGGGAATTCCTTCTCATGTCATTGCCTCCTAAATTATACCATATACTACTCCTTACGGAACATACGGCGAGGGACCACCCTCACCTCTGAAGCTCGACCCTGCCTTTCAGGTTCGGTGTCATCTCAATGCTCCCGTCCGCTTTTACAAAAATGGCCTCCACTCCGGGAAACCCGGACAATAGCTCTTTCCCTTTATCGACGCCCAGTACAAACAGGGTCGTCGACAAGCCGTCACAGTCCGTAGACGATACTCCTATTACGGTAGTTCCTCTGAGATTTTTCGCAGGATATCCCGTCTTTGGGTCGAGAATATGGTGGTAGCGGACACCGCCCACTTCGAAGTATCTTTGATAATCGCCGGAACTAACTACGGAAATGTCCGTCCCCGTGAAAATCCCGAGATATCTCTCGGTTCCGGAGGGGTCTGCGAGGGGATCGGTAATCCCCACCCGCCACAAGGTCCCCCCGGGCTTCTTTCCGCCCACGTAAACATTTCCGCCGGCGTTCACCAAAAAGGAATTCACGCCGTTCCGCCGGAGCACCGATACGACTTTGTCCACAGCGTACCCCTTAGCTATTGCGCCGAGGTCAAGGCCCATACCGGGAGCTTCCAGGAAGATAGTAGAGTGCTCGCTGTCTACCAGCACCTTCGTATAATCCACCAGGGCAAGCGCACTGCGGATCTCTTCTTCCGATGGCACCCTCGGGTTTTCGGCACCCACATTCCAGAGTTTCGCCAGCGGCAGCACCGTAGGGTCAAAAGCCCCTCCGGAAATACGGGCGAAGTAGAGCGCACGTTCCACAACCTCGAGGGTTTCAGAGGTCACCTTTACAGGTGCCCTGCCGGCGTTCGAGTTCACTTTGGAGATTTCGGAATTCGGGTCATAGGCGTTAAACAGGTTGTGAAGGCGGGCAAGTTCGTCGAAAGCCCGGTCCACGCCCGTTTTGGCGTTCCTTCCGTAAGCGCGGATTTCGATTCTCGTATCGAATAGACCGAGTTCTTCCCGGGATACAGGCTCTTCGGAGGAGGGGCAACCCGAGGAAAGGACCACGATTGACAGGATGATCAGCGCCGGGACGGCGATCAAGGCGTGGGGACGGGAAAAACCCGCGAGAAGCCTCCTGACATAATCCCTGCGACGACCCTTTCCATCCCTCAGCAACGTACTTCTTCTCCTTCGCGACACCTGAGAGTTTCGCGACATCTGACACCTTAGTTTATCAGCATTTTGGTGCCGGTACAATGACGCCCGCCGCAAAAACCCCTGCATACGGCGGGCGTCACGATCCTCTAAAATGCCCCCTGATCTTTTCAACGTTGCCGCCCCATTGTCAGGATACGGCCTTCTCCTCCCTCAACTTGTACGAAACGATGGTCTTCACCGGGCATTTGGACACGCAAATCTCACAGTTATCGCACAACGAGTAATCGATACGGGCAAGCGTGCCCCTGTCCATGGAAATCGCCTTCAGCGGGCACGCCCTGACGCAAGCCTGACATGCTATGCAGCCCACTTTGCAGTATTTCCGAACTACCGGGCCTTTGTCGTAAGACCTGCATAAAATGTGAACTTGCTTATCCGCGGGGACGAGCTCGATGAGCTTTCTCGGGCAGGCCTTGACGCAGGCACCGCAACCCGTGCATTTCTCCCTGATAACCACAGGTATCCCCTGAGAGCTCATGTACATCGCCCCGAACTTGCACGCTTTCACGCAGCTTCCCAGGCCGAGACACCCGTAGGGACACCCCTTAACGCCGCCGAGCTGGTCCAACGCCCGGCAGGCTTCGATTCCGACGTATTCGGCCCTCGGCTCCGCGACGTCCCGGGAGCCCTGGCAGTAGACCATGGCCACCCTGGCTGTAACCGCCGAAGCCTGGACCCCCATTATCCCGGCGACCTTCTCAGCTACGGTGTTCCCCCCGACGGTGCACGCATTCACGGGAGCCTGCCCCGCAACGATAGCTGCGGCCAATCCCGAACATCCCGGATAGCCGCACCCGCCGCAGTTGGCCCCCGGAAGGACTTCGATTATCCTGGATACCCTGGGGTCCTGCTCCACTCTGAACTTTCTGGCAGCGACCCCCAAGAGAACCCCGAAGGCCAGTCCGCTTATCCCCATTGTCAGGATAGCTTCGATCATAACGTTTCACCTCTGAACCATTTATCGTTCTCAGTGGAATGCCGCCTTGAAAAGGTTCTGAAATCCCAGGAACGCAAGGGACATGAGCCCTGTGGAAATCAGAGCGAGCGGAAATCCCTCGAGAGTTTTGGGGATATCCATCAGGCGCCACCTCTCGCGAATGCCCGCGAAGATGATGATGGCGAGGCTCCATCCCAGAGCGCCTGCCAGACCGTTCAGGGTGGATAGAAGAATACCGTACGAACGCCTAACGTTAAGCATCGTTACTCCTAGCACGGCGCAGTTCGTCGTTATCAGTGGAAGGTAGATGCCGAGAGCTTTGTACAGACCGGGCGCCGCCTTCTTCATGAATATCTCGACCAGCTGTACGAACGAGGCGATCACCAGAATGTAGGCGATAGTCCTGAGATACCCGAGGCCCAACGGCGCCAGCACATAAATCTCGAGAGCCGCCGTGACCGCAGAAGCCATGGTCATGACGAAGACCACCGCACCCGACATCCCCAGCGCTGTTTCCAGCTGCCTCGATACTCCCACGAAGGGGCAGAGGCCAAGGTACTGCATGAACACGAAGTTGTTTATCAGCACACCGCCTAAGATGATGGCGATTATCTCCAAAGACGACCCCTCCTCCAGTACCCTTCAAACTCAATTGACCCCATTAAACCGCCTGAGCTTTCATCTTGCGCTCCCGCCGGGCCAGGAGGACGTTGAGGATCGCCATGAGTAATCCAAGACAGATGAATCCCCCTGGAGGGGTCAACATGACGGCCGCCGGCTCAAATAGCGGAGCTTGCGGGAAGCGGAAGCTTCCAACGGTTATTTGACCGGTTCCAAGGAATTCCCTTATAGCTGATATGAGAATGAGGTTTGCGGTAAATCCCGAACCTATCCCCAGTCCGTCGGCGAAGGAATTCAGCACCGGATGCTTAAACGCAAAGGCTTCAGCTCTTGCGATGATGATGCAGTTCACCACGATGAGGGGGACGAATATCCCGAGGATTTCGTACATGGCCGGCAAGTACGCCTTCATGACCAGTTCGACGATGACCACGGGCGTCGCTATCAATATCACGAACACGGGAAGTCTGATCTCGTCGGGCGTGACCTTCCTCAGCAGGGAAACGAACACATTGGCGAAGACCAGAACGAATATGACGCTCAGCCCCATCCAAAATCCGTTTACTACGCTGGTGGTCACCGCTAAGGTCGGGCACATCCCGATAACAAGCCTAAACGTCGGGTTTTCCTCGATAAAACCCTTGATGAAATCATAAAATACGCTTCTTTTCAAGACCCTCGCCTCGCTTTCATTAGAGAGTCTTTTCCTTCCGGGCTTCGTGCTTCCATCCGTAGTACCTGGGTACCATCGCCCTGTCGATCAGGGGCGTCACCAGGTTCATGAGGAGAATCGAATAGGAAACCCCTTCGGGGTACCCTCCCCACAGCCTGATGAGAACCGTTATCACTCCGCAGCCTATACCCATCAACAGCCTTCCCTTGGACGTCACCGGGCTCGTAACGTAATCGGTGGCCATGAAGAAGGCACCGAGGAAAAGCCCGCCCGACAGGATGTGGTATATGGCGTTCCCCTGGAATAAGGCGCCGGGCTTTCCGAATACCCAGGTAAGAACGAACACAGTTCCAATGAAGCCCAGGGGGATCCTCGGGTCGATAACTTCTTTCCAGATGAGGTAGATACCCCCCATCAGGATAGCGATGACGCTCGTCTCCCCGAGACAACCGGCGCGATTCCCCAGGAGCATATCCCAGATCCCCGGCAGGGTCCCGCCGGGCGCACCCTTGAGGACTGCTAGAGGCGTCGCTGAAGATGTCGCGTCCACGCCCCCGAAGAACCCGGGTGCCAACCAGTCCCTGGTCATGTGAAGGGGCCACGCTGCCATCAAAAACGCCCTACCGGCGAGGGCGGGATTCACGAAGTTGTAGCCGAGACCGCCGAAGATCTGCTTCGCCACCACGATGGCGAAAGCTGAGCCTATGGCGGGCATCCACAAGGGTACTCCCGGGGGCATGTTCATGGCCAGGAGTATCCCGGTGATCACCGCAGAATAGTCTTTTATCGTAACCTCCCGCTTGACCGCCTTTTCGTAGACAGCCTCGGAAATCACAGCCGACGACACCGAAGTCAGGATGATGGTAAGAGCTCTCCACCCGAAAAATACCACGGAAGCTAGAACCGCGGGCATGAGAGCCACAACTACGTCGAGCATGAGACCGGATACTGTCTTATCCGTCTTCCAGTGCGGCGACGGCGACACCACCAACCGTTCCGTCATATATCGCTACCTCCGTCCCTGAGCTCTCAAGAGATCATTTCGCTCCCGGTTGCGTTCAACCGGAAACCTTTTGCGCCCGGGCCCTGCGCTCTTCCATGATCGCCTGCTTGGCCAGCCTGACGGATTGCACTAAAGGCCGCCGGGAGGGACACCTGTAGGCGCATACGCCGCATTCGCAGCAGTCGAGAGCCCTGTATTTTTCAGCTTCTTCGTACATGCCTCTATCCGAGTATGCCGCTATCCATACGGGCAGGAGTCTCAACGGACAGGAATCCACACAGCGCCCGCACCGGATACACGGAAGCGGCTTATCCAGGTTTACTTCGTCTTTAGTCATCACGACGATGCCGGTAGTACCCTTCAGCACGGGCACATCCGTCCGGGGAAGGGACACTCCCATCATCGGGCCTCCCATGATGACCTTGCCGGGTTCACCGGTGTACCCGCCGGCCTTCTCGATCAAGAACGAAACCTGTGTCCCCAAAAGAACCCGGAAATTAGAAGGCGACCCAACGGCGCCGGTCACCGTGACGACTCTATCCACGAGAGGCATGCCCGTTCGGAGGGCCTTTGCCAGAGAGTACGCGGTACCCACGTTCGACACCACGACACCCACATCAAAAGGCAGTCCCGGAGGGGGAGGAACCTCCCGCCCTAAAACCACCTGGATCAACTGCTTTTCGCCGCCCTGCGGGTATCTGGTTTTCAGAACGCAAAGCTCGATACCGGGCTTCCCCGAGATAGCTTTTTCCATGGCCATGATAGCTTCGGGCTTGTTGTCTTCGATACAGACGATCCCTCTAGGAGCACCGACCGCTTTCATCATGGCCGTGAACCCGAATACTATTTCATCCGCTTCTTCCACCATGAGCCTGGCGTCGCAGGTGAGGTAAGGCTCGCATTCCGCTCCGTTTAAAAGATAAACGTCGATCGGCTTGTCCTTCGGGGGGGAAAGCTTAACTGCGGTCGGAAAAGCTGCCCCTCCCAACCCGACGAGACCGGCGTTTCTCGCGATCTTGATGATGTCTTCCGGAGATAAAGTGGATATATCGTCAGACCCTGGAGCTACACCTTCCCATATCTCGCCCTTGCCGTCGGGCTCGATCACCACCGCCGTCGACGGCTTCGCGAGAATGGGATGATACCGGTCTTCCACAGCTTTTACAGTTCCGGAAGTGGAAGCGTGAACCGAAGCTGAAACAAAAGACTGTGCCTCGCCCACGACCTGACCCGCCAGCACATGGTCTCCTGCTTTTACCACGGGCTTTGCCGGAGCACCGGTGTGCTGCGACATGAACAGAACTATCTCCGGCGGGATACCTGCAAACTCCACAGGTTTCCCTGAAGAGATTTTCCTGTCGTCGAGATGGACCCCTCCCGACAATGCTCTCGTCCTTATCACCAGCACCACCTCGTATGAAACCGTATGCTACCGCTGACCTGATAACCTGACCACTCGTCAACCCCAATCGAAATCCCCGTTAACCTCAAAACTTAACCCCTGCATAGCAGGGGCGCACACTTTAGATTGTATTCTCAAGATACATAACAGGTCAACCGGACAAGCTCCCAGTCAAAATGTACACTGCCGGCTCCCCTTCGAAAAAGACAGCCGGCATCCGCTCAAACCGTACAAACGCCGGTTCGTACGATGCACAGTACAGCTCAGCTGCTGTTCCAACGGATAAGCCACCGTTACTTCAGGACAAGCCCTTGACATCGCTCCGGCGTTCGTCCGCCGCGTCACTTGCCGAAGCTCGCCAGGATGTCCACTACCTTCATGAATTCCGTCATAGCTTCGGGTCCCTTAGAAGCATCCCCGCCGTAGATTGCTTCGGCGCCGGCAAGAGCCTTCGACAACGACTCAAGGGCGGCCACGCAGGCAGAATGGGTGCTCCTCAGGTTTTCCGGAGGCTGGACCGCTTTCAAAGCTTCCAAGGCAGAAGCTACGTCCCGGGCAATGGACCTCACGTCCACCGGGGCGGTCTTCAGGTAGTACGAATCCCAGAAACCAAGGAGCGCCTGTATCGCCGGACCGGCCTTTTTCACTGCCCCCTCCAGCGCGGACACGTACTTCTTATCACCCGAAACCGACACCTGGATGGCCGGGACATCGAGGGTGCCGATGTAAGGCTTATCTTCTGCGGCAATGACCGTCCCCGATATCTTCGCCATTACGTCCTGCGCCATCTTCTCAGCTGCCTGTCTGGACGCCAGGACTCCGCAGTAGACCTTATGAAGGGGATCGGGCGCCATAACGTATGCCGGCGCACCCTTGGCAAAACACGCCTGGGCAAGCTTCGTAGCATTGTCCTTGTTGGAGAAGGCGCCCACCTGGATCCTATATACCGTGAACGCATCCACGGATATGGTCGCAGTCATGGTTTCCGGCGCGCTACCACCCTTGTCTTTCCCGGGAAGACCGCTGACTGGCGCACCGGGGGGTCTGGATAGAATGGACGAAAGGACGAACCGTCCCAGAAGATAGCCGGCGCCCACCAGGGCCACAGCGACCAGGACGAAGACGAACAACGCCGAAAGACGCGATGATATCCCTCTCGGTCTCGACATTCGGGTTCTGCGCACGTCAAACCCTCCTTTCGGGCGTCTTTTGCCCGTACCGGGGCTTCTCTTCGGCCAGTTTCTCTCCCGTGGGAAGGTAGAAGGTGAATCTCAGCTCGACCCTGGAGTCTATCTTCGGAACCAGGACGAACGCCCTCGGGGTTGTCATCGCCAGCGTTACAAATTCCCCGGGCCTGGGAGTCCTGAAGCTGAGGATGACCCGGATCTCCCGGTCCTGAAGGAGTACGGCGTGAATCTTGACCCCGTGCCCTCCCGTAGGGCAAAGTCCTTGATGGACCGCGACCAGGTAATTCCTTTCGAAGTTCACCGCCGGTTTGTAAGAGGTTGCGCCGTAGGTGAGTTTCAGCGATTCTTCGTCGCCGAATACCATGAACATCCTTCGCTCCAAAAGTTCGGGCCAGGGTTGGATGTCGAGATCCACCTGTAACCATTGGAGCTCTCGCGGTCCGGCCAAAGATACCTCCCCCGATACGTCTCTAAATGCTATTCGTCCTCGTCCGAAAGAATGCCAAGCTTCTCCCTCAGCAAGGTCCTGGCGGCACCCACCAGATAAAGAGAACCCCAGATGAGTATCGCGTCTTCGGGAGAAGCTCGACGAAGCGAAAGTTCAAGAGCGTCTTTCAAGTCTCCTGCCACCGTTACGTCGGAACAGTACTTTCGAGCTTCCTTCGCCAGCACCTCCGCATCGAGAGCTCTTTCGGACACCGGGGACGTCGCCACCACCACATTGCAGAAAGGCAACACCTGTGAAAGCACTTGCCTGTAATCCTTGTCTTTCAACATTCCCACAACGGATACGAGCTTCCGCCGGGGAATAAGCGGCAGGGAACGGACCAGTGCCGTTGCCCCTCCCGGATTGTGGGCCCCGTCCAGGATAATCAAGGGTCTTTCGGATACGACTTCGAGCCTTCCCGGCCACCTGGTGCGAGCGATCCCAGTCTTCACTGCATCCCAGGGGACTTTAACCCCCGACTCCCCCAACACTCTCGCCACCGCCACGGCCGTCGCCGCGTTTGTGGCCTGATGAGGCCCGGCTAGCGGAACAGAGATGCGCCCCAGTTCAGTCCCCCCGGCCGACACTTGAATCTCCTGACCGCGAATGGACTCAGCTTCCACCCGCCACGTTATGTCTTTTCCCACCAGCACCACCCTGCACCCTAGCTCACACGCTCTGTCCAAGATTACCGTGAGCGCCTCGAGCTCCTGCGGCGCTGCCACCACCGGAACACCGGGCTTTATGATCCCAGCTTTTTCGAAAGCTATCTCCCCCAGGGTGTTTCCAAGCCTGTCCGTGTGGTCAAGTGACACAGGCGTTATCACCGAGACCGCTGGGGTAACAACGTTGGTTGCGTCGAACCTGCCGCCGAGGCCCACCTCGAGAGATACCCAATCGCACCCGGATTCCTCGAAATACACAAACGCCATGGCCGTCACTATTTCGAACTCGGTCGGATGAGGATATCCTAAGCTCGTCATCCTTTCAACCTGAGCTTTTACCCGAGGGACGAGCCCGGCTACCTCTTCCTTCCCGATCTTCCTGCCATCCAGGCGAATTCGTTCCCGGAAATCTTCAAGGTGGGGCGAAGTATAAGTCCCCGTTCGATACCCGGCCTCCTTGAGGATGGAGGCCACCATCGCCGTGACCGAACCCTTGCCGTTCGTGCCGGCGATATGGACGAACCGACCTGAGTCGTGTGGTCGCCCCAGGAAGTCCAGGAGTACGCTTATCCGCTCGAGGCCGAGTTGCGACCCGAACCTGTACGCCGAATGAATCCAGTTGAGCGCTTCGTCGTAGTCCACGTTCCTTGCTCCTTGTGTACAAAGCGTGCCTATCTAGATCTACTCAATTTCCAACCGGTGTCCAACCGGGACCGCTTAACCCACGTGCCGTCCGATACCTTGGCCGGAGCCCTGCTCATTTTGACCTTCACCAGAGGCGGGTATCTCCGCGCCCAGTGCCTTCAGACGTTCCTCCAGCCTGGCGAGCTTTGCCTGGAGATCTTCAAGCTTAGTTCTTTCCTTCTCGACCACCTCGGCAGGAGCTTTTTCCAGAAAAGCGCCGTCGGACAGTTTGGTTCGGGAGCGCTCGATCTCGGAAGAGATCGACTTCACCTGCTTACTAAGACGAGAGATCTCGTTTTCGAGGTCCACGATTCCGGCCAAGGGCAGGTAGATCTCCGCACCCGAGATGACCGCGGCCAGCGCTTGCCTGGGCCGCTCTTTGCCGAGTTCGAGAGGATTCGCCCAGGCCAGTCGCTTTATATACGGAAGGAGCGGTTCCCACTTTGCGGGGTCGCCCACCAGTACGACTCTAGCTTCCTTACCCGTGGGGACGGAGACCTCAGCCCTGAGATTCCGGATGGCCCTCGTAGCTTCTATCATCATCGAGATGGACTCCTCAGCTTCCTCATACCTGGGGAACTCTCCTCTCGCAGGATAAGGGGCCACCATGATGCTCTCGGGCACCGCTCGATCTTCACCGCGGCCGTGGGCCAGCTCACCCGCTGCAGTGCCGGCGGGTTTAGGCAGAGCTTGCCAGATCTCCTCGGTGATGAACGGGATGAACGGGTGCAAAAGCCTCAGGGAGGTCTCCAGCGTCTTCCAGAGAATGTACCGGGTTTCTTCCGATGCCTCCAGGTCTTTCAGACTCGCTTTTGAGATTTCGATGTACCAGTCGCAGAACTCGTCCCATACGAAGGCGGTTATGATATCGATGCCTTCGCCGGGCTCGAACCTCTCCATGGCGTCGATGACCCGGTCGATGGTATGGGAAAGTCGCGAGAGAATCCATTGACCTTCGAGGGTCCGCGGAGAAACGGGCTTGGCCGGCGGAGACCAGCCCTCGATGTTCATGAGGATGAACCGGCCGGCATTCCACAGTTTGTTGCAGAAGTTCCGGGAGCCTTCTACCTTTTCCCAGTAGAACCTCATATCGTTCCCCATGGTCACCCCCGAGGTCAGCGATATCCTCAGCGCGTCCGCGCCGTACTTTTCCACCACCTCGAGGGGATCGATGCCGTTCCCCAGGGACTTGGACATCTTTCGGCCCAGCGCGTCCCTGACAAGGCCGTGGATGAGGACGTCTTTGAAAGGTTCCCTTCCCGTGAACTCCAGGGAGGAGAATATCATCCTCGCCACCCAGAAGAAGATGATGTCATAGCCAGTCACCAGTATATCCGTGGGGAAAAAGTAATCGAGGTCAGCCGTTTTCTCCGGCCAGCCCAGGGTGGAAAAAGGCCACAGGGCCGAAGAAAACCAGGTATCAAGCACGTCTTCGTCCTGTCTGACCTCTCCTCCGCATTCGGGACAACCGGACGGCGCCTCGCGGGCCACTATCACTTTCCCGCAGTTCTGGCAGTACCACGCCGGTATCCGGTGACCCCACCAAAGCTGCCGCGATATGCACCAGTCCCTGACGTTCTCCATCCAATTCAGATATATCTTGGTGAACCGTTCGGGCACGAATCGCACGATCCCATCTTTAACCACCTGGATGGCAGGACCCTTCAATGGCTCCATCTTCACGAACCACTGCTCGGAGATGAGCGGTTCGACGGGGGAGTCGCACCGGTGACATCTGCCCTGAGCGAACCGGTACGGCTCGGTCTTCACCAGGTAACCGCCGGCTTCAAGGTCCCTCAACACAGCTTGCCGGGCTTCGTACCTATCAAGTCCCCGGTACTTTCCTGCTTCCTCCGTCATCTTGCCGCCGGTATCGATGACCGTCACGAAATCCAGGTTGTGCCGCCGGGCCATCTCGAAGTCATCGGAGTCATGAGAAGGAGTCACTTTGACAGCGCCGGTACCGAAGTCCGGCTTGACCGCTTCGTCGGCGATGATCGGAAGGCGCCTTCCCACCAGCGGAAGCACTGCAAACCGGCCTATCAGATGCCGGTACCTTTCATCGGCGGGATTCACGGCCACCGCGGTGTCCCCCAGCATCGTTTCGGGCCGCGTGGTGGCCACCTGGATTTCGCCGCCGCCTTCGAGGGGATACCGCAGGTACCACAGGTACCCGTCGACCTCTTCGTGTTCGACCTCGATGTCGGATATGACCGTGCGACAGCCGGGGCAGAAGTTCACCATGTATTTACCCCTGTAAATGAGGCCCTTTTCATACAAACGCACGAAGACCTCGGTGACCGCACGGGAGCACCCTTCGTCCATGGTGAAACGCTCTCTCGACCAGTCACACGAAGCTCCCAGGCGCTTTAGCTGGTCCGTGATGATGTGCCCGTACTTCTCCTTCCAGGCCCATGCTCTTTCCAGGAACTTCTCCCGCCCCAGCTCCCATCTGGAGGTGCCCTCCTCCGCCAGCACCTCCTCGATCTTGGCATGAGTGGCTATGGACGCATGGTCGGTCCCGGGCAGCCATAGGGTTTCGTACCCTTGCATTCTCCTGTATCTAACGAACACGTCCTGAAGCGTAGTATCCAGCGCGTGGCCCATATGAAGAGCACCCGTGACGTTGGGGGGCGGTATTACGATTGAAAAACGCTTTTTACCCCGGCGGACGTGAGCTTTGAAGAAGCCCTTTTCCAGCCACCACTTGTACCACCTGGTTTCGAACTGGGCGGGATCGTATGCGGTCGGAAGCGAAGCTCTCTCGGCCATCGGACTCTCTCCTTCCTCCTGAATCTTGTTTCCAAATAGCAAGGCCCCTTCACAAGGACGAAGGGGCCGTTTTCGCGGTACCACCCTGCTTCCGGTCGCAACCATCCGCTCCGGTCCGGCCTTACCGTCGACCGGGCACATGCGACCCGGTTCGCCAAATCTGCCGAACCATTGGCCGCAGATGTGCTCAAGTCCAAACCTTCCGCAAACAGTTCCAAACTTCCCGAATCTCTCGGGCCGGTGGCCCTTAGGCACGAACCGGACCCTTGCAACCGGCACTCTCAGCTTTAACGGGCTCTCCCGTCCGGGCTTACTCTCTCTCACAACCCCGGGGTTCTGTTCTATCCGCCCTCCCGACACTGCCCGTTTTTCCGAGGCAGAGCCCGGATGCGGCGATAAAACTACAATGACCCTGGATTTCAGCCCAGAACCTCGGGGGCGACCTTCGGCGGTCCTGCGCGGACGGAACTCGCACCAATGCGTCCCGCTCTCTGGCCGGCGTCTCCGCCTACTCCTCCCCGTCATCGGTCATCTCGTTTTCTCAGATTATACACGGGGTGCGTACGACGCGCAAACAACCATAAACGTCAAAGCCGAAATCAGGTCAGCTGGCCGGCGCAACGTCTTTTTGCCCCCTCCACAGTAGCTCCTACTCACCGATAATCTTGACCACGACGCGCTTGGGGCGCCGGCCGTCCCATTCGCCGTAGAAAACCCGCTGCCAGGGGCCCAAGTCCATGCGTCCATTGGTGATGGGCACCAGCACCTGGTGGCCCACAGCCAGGCTGCGCAGATGCGCCGCGCCATTGTCTTCGCCGGTTTGATTGTGGAGGTAATCGTCTTTGCAGGCCGGGTGGTGATCCCAGGGTGCCACAACACCCTCCAGCCAGTCTTGGATGTCCTGCCAGAGCCCGGGCTCGTGGTCGTTCACAAATACCGACGCTGTGATGTGCATGGCGCTGACCAGCATCAGGCCTTCCTCGACGGGACGCTCCCGCAAGAACTCTTCGAGCTGGTCTGTGATGTCGATGATCTCCTGCCGCTTGGTCGTGTTGAATGTGATGTACGTGGTGTACGATTTCATGGCGCTTCCTCCCATCGGGCCCGGTTCTTGCGCCGTTGCCGGATCGCGTCCTAACTCCCGCATCTTGCGACATCCTCCGCCGCGATATCCATCAGAAGCAGCGGAGGGATGCCGTAGCGCGGCGAGAGTTTGACGATGCCCCGTCGTTGAAAGCCGCATTTGGTGTAGCATCTAATAGCTCGCTTATTGTCCTTGTTCACTCTCAGGAATATCTTTTTCAAGGGCAAAGCCCGGAATATGCCGTCGACGAACAGGGTCACGGCCTCCTGGCCCAGGCCCAAATCCCAGAGATTCTTCTCACCGATGACTATCCTGAGCTCCCCCGTATGTAACCTCCAGGAGATGTTTAAAAGCTCCACTTCCCCGATGAGCTCGCCGGAGAGCGTCTCTATGGCCATGCTCACTCTTGAGCCATTTCCATTGAAGTACCAATCTCTTACATCCCTCAGTCCGTCGAACTTCTTCCCGGACCATTTCACTATTTCATCATCGTTGTCCCATTTCACGAAACTTTCCAGGTCTTCCGGCCTGACGGGTCGCACGCGAACGCGGCGCCCCTCGACCGGAAAGTACTTATTCAGCTCCAATTCATCGTCACCTTCTGCCGTTGTCCCTCCAGGCTTGAGCCTTGCTCTTACCTGTGCCTTGCGGGAGGACCATCCCGAGTCGGACTTAACCAAAACCCACAAGCTGTGCCCGGAAACCCGGTGCTCTTCGCCCCCGGACGGCCGGCGAGGCGGCACCGGGCCGCTCACTCCCATTTCTATGCGATGGGATTCAAAACGAGCGCGCCAGGCGCGTGCGCTTTCGGGGTCAATGAACGGCTATTTCGATGCGCCGGGGAAGAAAACCTCTAGTGAACGGCGATGTAAATGTTGCGCGAAAGTGAAAGAGCTCCCTTCCGGGAGCTCTTCGTGAAACTGCCTGCGCTCGGTCGTCAGACTATACCGAAACCGTTCCGGGTGTAACCGAGGCACCGGAACCATCGCCCGGCTACACACAGTCTGTCTTTCAACCTCGGCTATCCGGGGTCAACCCGATCCCGACTCACGCTATCCGCCGTGCAAGAACCGCCTCGGAACTGAGAAGGTGTTCGAGCCCGTAGCGTTTAAGGGCACACCCGAGGATCGTGTTGACGAGTTCGACGTAACTGAAGCCACCCTTCTCAGCGATCCTGGGAAAGTCCGAAAACCCCGGCGTCAACCCGGGGAGAGGGTTAACCTCCATCACGTTGGGGACGCCGTTCCGGTCGAGCCTCATGTCGATCCTGGCCATATCCCTGCACCCTAGAGCCCGGTACGTCCTTAACGCCAAATCCTCTATCGCCCGTTTCAACTCATCGTCGATGGGAGCAGGGCACAGGTAGAACTCGTCCTGGTACCATTCGACTTTAAACTGTCTCGAGTAGACCTTTCCGTGTTCTGCGGGACACGGGTTGAAGTTGATCTCCATGACCGGAAGCACCAGCGGGTTCGCGTTACCGAGAATTCCTACGGTAAATTCCCGACCCGGCAGAAACTCCTCGACGAGAGCGGGCTGCTTGTACATCTTAGTCAGCCGCGAAACCTCGCGCTCCAGGTCGGCGACGCTCGATACGATGGAACTGGAACCCACACCCATGCTCGAGCCCTCGTGCAGGGGCTTGACGAAAAGGGGAAACTCCAGTCCCGTTACGTCCACCGGTTCCCCGGCGTCGAAGACTTTGAAGGGAGCGGTGGGAATGCCGTGATACGCCAGCACCTTTTTGGTAAGAGCTTTGTCGAGCGTGAGGGCAAGCGTCAGCACCCCGGAACCTGTATAGGGGATCCCGAGCATTTCCAGGATCGCGGGGATGTGACTTTCACGGGATTCACCTCTCAATCCCTCGCACATGTTGAAGACGATGTCTACCGGTTTTTCGAGGAGCCTGAGATAAGCGACGTCGTTTCCTTCGATGAGCACTACTTCGTGGCCCCCGGCTCTCAGAGCCTCGGCCACCGCCATTACCGTGGTTTCCGAATCCAGTTCGGCACCAAGGTCCGGAGGTTCCCCGTCATCCGGAGGTTCCCCCTTAAGGTTGTACATCAGGCCAACAGTGGCCATGCTCCCATCGACTCCTCCTTTGATTGATGGTCAGGGGTATTATGGCACGGTGCCATAAAGGGGTCAATGAGAATTTGGACCCATGGCAAGCTGGCACATTAGCTCATAACCTGGGGCTGCTGACTGACCTGGCGCTCCGAAGGCATGTACTCCACCGTGCTTTCGGCGGCATCGACCATCACGTTCTCCAGCACCTGGTCCATGTGGTCCACCAAGATGATCCGGAGTTCTTTCCTGATATGCTCGGGGATTTCTTCTACGTCCTTCTCGTTCTCAGACGGAAGAACCACTTTGTAGATGCCCGCACGATGAGCTGCGAGGACCTTCTCCTTGACACCGCCGATGGGAAGCACCCGGCCTCTGAGGGTAATCTCCCCTGTCATGGCCAGGTCGTGCCTCACAGCTCGCCCCGTGAGAGCTGAGGCAATAGCTGAGGCCATCGTAATCCCCGCGGAAGGACCGTCCTTGGGGATGGATCCTTCGGGAACGTGAACGTGAATGTCATTGTGCTCGTAAAAGTCATCGTCGAGCCCGAGCTCCCGGGACCGCGATCTGAGGTAGCTCAGCGCCGCCTGAGCTGACTCTTTCATCACGTCGCCGAGCTGCCCGGTGAGGATGAGATTGCCCTTACCTTTTACCACCGAGACCTCGACTGCCATAACTTCGCCTCCGGCCTCGGTTACCGCCAGAGCGAGAGCTACGCCGATCTGGTTTTCCCTTTCGATGTACTCCCGGTGGAACCTGGGAATTCCAAGGTACTTCTTGAGGGACTTGGAAGTAATCCGCCTCTTCTTGCACTTCCCGCTCACGATCTCCCTCGCGGTTTTCCGGCAAATCGTCGCGATTTGCCTCTCCAGGTTCCTGACCCCCGCTTCCCTGGTATAGGAACGTATCATCTCCCTAAAAGCTTCATCGCGAATGATCAAGTTGTCCTGAGTAAGCCCGTGTTCTCTGAGCTCTTTCGGGTAGAGGAACCTCCTGGCTATTTCCATCTTCTCTTCCTCGGTGTAGCCCGGCAGGTTGATGACCTCCATCCTGTCGACCAGGGCCCGGGGAATGGTGTGAACCACATTGGCCGTGGTGATGAACATCACCTGGGATAGATCGAAGGGGATCTCGAGGTAGTGATCGGAAAAGCTCCAGTTCTGCTCAGGGTCGAGAACCTCGAGGAGCGCAGCGGCGGGATCTCCGCGGAAATCCGAAGCCATTTTGTCCACTTCATCCATTAGAAATACGGGATTCTTGGAACCGGCGTTTTTCATACCCTGGATGATCCTGCCCGGCAGAGCACCCACGTACGTCCTTCGATGACCCCTGATCTCAGCTTCGTCCCTGACACCGCCCAGGGATATGCGGACGAACTTGCGTCCCAGTGCCCTGGCGATGGACTTGGCCAGCGAAGTCTTGCCTACTCCGGGTGGACCCACGAAGCACAAAATCGGGCCCTTGGGTTTTTCCACCAGCTGCCTTATGGCCAGGTACTCAAGGATTCGTTCTTTGACCTCCGTCAGACCGTAGTGGTCCTCGTCGAGGATCTTCTGGGCGAGGTTCAGGTCGCGGCTGTCCTCGGTCACGGTTGTCCAGGGAAGAGAGAGAATCCAATCGAGATAGGTCCGTACTACCACCGCTTCGGCTGCGGCGGGGGGCATCTTTTCGAGCCGGTCCACCTCGTGGAGAGCCTTGTCCGCTACTTCCTTGGGGAGTTTCGCCTCAGCTATTTTCTTTCTATATTCCTCCGCCTCGGATAACTCGTCGCCCGTATCCCCCAGCTCTTTTTGTATCGCTTTGAGCTGTTCTCTAAGCCAGTATTCCTTCTGCGTCCTTTCGATTTCTTTCTTTACGCGCATGTTGATCCGCTTTTCTAGGGACACGATCTCTATTTCCCTGGCCATTATGTCTAAAACCTTCTCCACCCGCTCCCTTACGGGAACGCATTCGAGAATGGCCTGCTTGTCCTCGAGGCCGACCCTGAGGTGAGAAGCTATGAAGTCGCACAGGTCACCGGGGTCGCTGATGGTGGCCAGCGAAATCAACACTTCCGCCGGGACTTTTTTCACCCGGATATACTCCTCATAATGCTCAACCAGGGCTTTAACCAATAGGTCCCTTTCCTTCTCGGACACGGGAGCGCCCACCAGCTCACTGACGGAAACTACGTTGGCGGGCTCCCTTGAAACAGAAGCGGTGATTTCGACTCTGGTTTTCCCCTCCAGCATCACCCTGAGGTTCCCGGAAGCAGTCGTAGCAGCTTCTTTAATGAGAGCTAGGGTACCTACGGATTGCACTTCTTCAGGAGCGGGGTCGAGAACCTCCGCGTTCTTCTGCGAAGATGCAACGACTAGGGAGTCGCGGGAAAGCGCGACGTTTATAGCTTCCTTCGATTTGGGACGACCTATCTCCATAACCACGCTGGTCTTGGGAAAAAGGATCATATTTCTGAGAGGAAGCAAAGGATACGATTTCATCTGGGCATCCGTCACCTAAGTCACCTCCCCTTTCATGGGGGCCACTTTCATGGTATTAAACCGGAACCGGTTATGACATGGCGAAATCCAGCGTGTACAAGTACAGTAGCTATTTCGATGTCGAAAGCGGATTTCCTTTAGAAAGATTGACCCGGAAAGCGATCACAGAGCGGAAAGTAATGGATGTAGGGGTGACCGTCGCATCCAGAGACTGGAGCGGTATCGAACGTCACGGCGTCCGGCAAGGTGGTTCACGTTCGGTTTGTGGGCCAGGGCAGGACGGCACCAGTCTCGTCCGTCCCGGACGAAGCAGCGCGGGGACGGAAACTAGGCTTGGTCCGAAAAGCCCCGGGGCCGGGAAACTAGAGCGGTTTCGGAAGAAGCAGCCGCGCTAGCCGCGAATATCGCGGCTTTGGACCTGACCGGTGCCGGCCCATCAACGACCAGGGCAAGCGCTTCCTCCAGGGAGGAGACGGGTACCACCTCGATGCCCGCGGCCCGGACGAACCGCTCCTGCCAGTTGTCCCTGGGTATGAGGACACGGTTCAGTCCCGCTTCCCGCCCCGCTCTGATCTTCTCTTCTATCCCACCGACCGGTCTCACCGCACCGGTGATGGAGATCTCGCCGGTCATAGCGGTAGATGCCTCGAGAGGAACCCTCTTAATCGCCGAATACACCGCCGCCGCTATCGCCAGCCCTGCTGACGGTCCGTCCACCGGAACCCCGCCAGGGAAATTCACGTGGATGTCATGGACAAAGGGATTTGCGTCGGTAACCACCCGCAACGCGGTCCTAACGTTTTCCACGGAAGCGTAGACCATGCTCTTCCGTCGCAGAGTTCGGCCGCGATGCCCGAGCTCTTCTTCTTCGATGATTCCCGTGACCGTGATGTCTCCCCTTTGGCCGCTCGCGGGAACGGACTGAGCTTCCACGTCGATGACCGAAGCGAGACCCGGCCCTAACACCGCAAGACCCAGAGCTACACCTATCGCCGGCTGCCCGAAGGATCTTTTCTTTTGCCTGGGCGCAAGCTGAGAGAACGAGATGACCCATTCAACGTCCTCCGAGGTTACGTTGGTCCTCCCCTCGGACAGGGCGAGACCTGCGGCGATCTCCAGCATGTTCACGACTTCTCTCCCGTTGGACGCATAATCCCTGAGAAGGAGCTTGGCGCCCTCTTCTAAGGAGACGCCGGCTTTCCTGGCGGCGATTTCCGAAATGCGGGCGATCTCACCGGGTCCGAGAGCACGGAAGAACACCTCGGCGCACCTGCACCTCAGCGCCTGAGGGATTTCCTCGGGAGGTCTCGTGGTGGCCGCGACCAGCCTAAAGTCTGCGGGCAATCCGTTTTGGAAGATATCGTGGATGTAGGCGGGAATGCTCGAGTCATCCCTGGAGTAGTAGGCGCTTTCCAGAAACACTTTCCTGTCTTCAAGCACCTTCAGGAGCTTATTCATCTGAACCGGATGAAGTTCCCCGATTTCGTCGATGAACAGTATTCCCCCGTGAGCTTTGGTCACCGCTCCGGGTTTGGGCTGAGGTATCCCGGCCATGCCCAGAGGCCCCGCTCCCTGGTAGATTGGATCGTGTACGGACCCTATAAGGGGATCAGCTATACCTCGTTCGTCGAAACGCAAGGTAGTGGCATCGATTTCTACGAAGGCCGCTTCCGGGCCGAAGGGCGAGGCGGGGTTTTTCTTAGCCTCCTCCAGCACCAGCCTGGCGGCGGTGGTCTTCCCTACCCCTGGAGGCCCGTACATGATAACGTGCTGGGGATTGGGTCCGCAAAGGCATGCTCGCAACGCCTTGATTCCGTCTTCCTGGCCGACTACGTCGGCGAAGGATGTGGGTCTGGTCTTCTCCGAAAGCGGCTCGGTGAGTTTGATTTGCCTGAGGTGTCTGAGCTTCTCGATCTCCCTTTGCGCCTCTTTGCCCATGGCCACACGCGGAGCTTCCCTGGTTCTTGTCGAATGAACCAGGTAGACGACGAGCGCCACGGCCAGGGCAAGCTGCAAATAGAAGACCCCATCCAAAGCGATCACCCGGTGAAAGTTTGCGCCTCACCGGGTGGGTTTATAGCCGCACCGAGGCCCGGAAAAGCCCGGAACAAGCTCTTGCCGGACGAACCGCGTCTGGAGGGGGACTACGCGGTTTCCTCCTTCTTACGCGGCTTCTTTTCGACACTCACCAGTATGGGCGGTTCACCTTTAAGAACGGTTTCCTTCGTTATGATGCACTTGGTCACATCACGCCTGCTTGGTAAGTCGTACATGATATCCAGCATCTTTTCCTCAAGAACCGCCCTCAGCCCGCGAGCCCCGGTCCCTCGCTTTATCGCCTCTTTCGCCACCGACCGGATGGCCTCATCGGTGAACTCCAAGTTGACCCCGTCCAAAGCAAACATCCTCTGATATTGTTTTATCAGGGCGTTTTTGGGCTCTACCAGGATTCGTACCAGGTCATCTTCGCTAAGAGCGTCGAATGTCACGATGACGGGGACGCGCCCGATGAACTCGGGGATCATCCCGAACTTCAACAGGTCCTGGGGGAGGATCTGCGACAGGATTTCGCCGACGTTGTACTCGGTCCTGGGCCTGACCTCGGCCTTGAATCCCAGTACTTTTTGGCCGATCCTCGCCTGGATGATCTTCTCGATGGACTCAAAAGAACCGCCGCATATGAACAGGATGTTCGTGGTATCCACCTGAATGAACTCCTGGTGAGGGTGCTTGCGACCCCCTTGCGGCGGGACGTTGGCCACCGTACCCTCCAGTATTTTAAGGAGAGCTTGTTGGACGCCCTCGCCCGACACGTCCCTGGTTATGGACGGATTCTCCGACTTCCTGGCTATCTTGTCTATCTCATCGATGTAGACGATGCCCTTCTCCGCCTTCTCGATGTCGTAGTCGGCCGCCTGAACCAGCCTGAGAAGGATGTTCTCAACGTCCTCCCCGACGTAGCCCGCTTCCGTCAGAGTCGTCGCATCGGCGATGGCGAACGGGACCTTCAGGAATCTCGCGAGGGTCTCGGCAAGGTACGTCTTGCCGCTACCGGTGGGCCCCAGCATCAGAATGTTGGACTTCTGGATCTCCACATCGTCAAAGTGACCCGCCCTGGCGATTCGCTTGTAATGGTTGTACACAGCTACAGAAAGGATTTTCTTTGCCCGCTCCTGGCCGATGACGTACTGGTCGAGATAAGCTTTGATCTCCGCGGGCTTGGGTAGATCCCGGACCTCGAGCTCAGCTTCTTCAGCTAGTTCCTCCCCGATGATTTCCGAGCAAAGTTCGATGCACTCGTCGCAAATGTATACACCGGGCCCAGCTATGAGTCTCTTAACCTGGTCCTGATACTTCCCGCAAAATGAACACTTCAGGCCCTTTTGTTCCTCGAATTTAAACATGCTTCCACCCCGTTTGTGAATAAAGCCCGGCTATATCTACTCTTCCACTATCCCTCTATTCCTTTATCCCTCTATTCCTTCGCCTTAGCGACCGGCTGAAGAATCGCGTCGACAAGACCATACGCTTTCGCTTCTTCAGCGTTCATCCAGAAATCCCTTTCGGTATCTTTTTCTATTTTCTCGATAGGCTGGCCTGTGTGCTTAGCCAGAATCCTGTTAATGAGCTCTTTGGTCCGGAGTATCTCTTTAGCTGCGATCTGAACCTCGGTGGCCTGACCCTGCACCCCTCCAAGAGGTTGATGAATCAGGGTCTTCGAGTTAGGCAGGCAAAACCTTCGACCTTTGGTCCCTCCGGCCAGAACGACCGCAGCTATGCTCGCCGCAAGACCCACGCAAATGGTGGAAACCGGCGGTCGAATGTGCTGGATGGTATCGTATATTGCGAGACCCGCCGTGACCGAACCCCCGGGGGAGTTGATATACAAGGATATCTCCTTGTCCGGATCTTCCGCTTGAAGGAAAAGAAGCTGGGCCACGACCAGGTTACCGACCTGGTCATCCACGGGGGTCCCCAGGAAGATTATCCGGTCTTTAAGAAGCCTCGAGTAGATATCGTAAGCTCTCTCCCCGCGACCGGTTTGTTCTATCACCATAGGAATGAGATAACTCATCTCTTTTCCCCTCCCCAGCCCTACATCTTTTCTGGTTCTCCTGTCACCTGAGACGGCCCTTGCTCCTCCTGAGCCCCTGTCTCCGGCACCCGTTGCCCCTGGTCCGCTTCCCCGGTACCTTTTACTTCAGTTGTTTTGGGGTTCACGATAGCTTCGGGTACGGGCTTTCCTGCTCTTTCCGCCGCCTCCAACGCTATCTTCCTCAAAGTTTGAGACCGGATCAACTCTCTCTTGACCCCGTCCATGACACCCCGCATTTCCAGAGTAGCTTTCACGCTATCTTCGTCTCTGCCGGTATCTTTAGCGATACCGGACACCACTGCCTTTACCTGCTCCTCGTCGGCCTGGATGCCTTCCCGTTCAGCGATGGCATCCAAGATGAGCTCGAGTTTGAGCTGCCTGTTCGCTCTCTCTTTCAAATCTGACACTATTGTTTCCCACGTGAGGCCCGTCCGCCTTAAGTAATCTTCTGGCTTGACTCCCATCTTCTCAAGGTCGCGAAGGAAATCATCCAGAAGAGTCCTGGTGCGGTTCTCGATCATGACTTCCGGTATTTCGACCAAGCCTTTTTCTAAGAGAGCGTCCTCAACCTTTCCGGTGTGAGCTCTCCAGGCGCGCTCGAGCTTTTGCGACTTGATGAAGGACTCTACGTCTTTTTCCATTTCTTCCATCGAAGGCTTGCCCACTTCTCCCAGGAACTCTTCGTCCGTTGGCATGTGCTTCGAATATGCCTCAAGGACTTTCACCTGGAACCTAGCCTCCACGGTCCTGGTTTCGCCTTCCGGGGTGACACCCTCAACGCCGGATTCAGCGTCTTGGGGTTTCTCGCCTTTTGGTTGGCCTTCGTGTTCGGGAGCCCCGGGCTCATCACCGGCAGTTGCTCCTTCACCGGCCGGCTCGACCTGGAGCTTTTCTTCAGACTTTTTCGCTCTTACAAGATATTTACCGGTGAATTCCCGGGATTCGCCCTTCTTCATCTCGACCAGTGTAGCTGCAAGACCCGGGATGAGCGGATGCTCTTCGGAACCGACCTTAACCAGATCAAGGTCCCGATCTAACTCGACCGAGACCTCGCCTCCCTCAAGCCCCTTGACGTGAACTCGCGCATAGTCCCCTTCCTTTAAAGGCTGGTCAGCTGGAAGGATATCGAGGTGGGCAAGGCTTTCTCTGGTTCTCTTGATTCCCTCCTCCACTTCGTCCCGGCTGACGCTGACTTCCGGAAAGGGAATCGCTATGGATTCGTAGTCGCCCGGCTGCGCTTTCGGTCGTACGGGCACGACTGCTTTAAAACGAAGGGGTTGGCCCGGTTCGACAGTTATGTCTTTGAACTCGGGTTCTCCGACCACATCGAGGGATAGCTCCTCCTTAGCTTTCTCGTAAAGCTCCAGCACGGCATACCTCTCCGCTTCCTCGCACAGAGCACGCTTGCCCACGTGCCGTTCCAGGATGTGCCTTGGTGCCTTCCCCCTGCGCCACCCCGGTACATCCACTCGCTTTACAAGACGCCGGTAAGCTTTATCAAGAGCTTCGCTTACGAACTCCGGCGTTTCTTCCACCGTGATCTCCACAAGTGATCCTGGCAGCTCTTGTTTTGAAACGTTCACGAAAACCCCTCCGTTCACGTACCGGCTTTCCCGTGACCGTTATCGTCATCGCTTTTCCAGTACTTTGAGAACAGCTGCTTTCCTGCGAGTGTTTCAACCCAGGATATTCCAGGGTGCTACTTCCATGCTCGGCATCCCCGCTTCTTACCTGGAGTCCCGCACCGGGGCACACAAATGAACATACACCAAAACCCGCACTGCGTGAAATGCTCCCTCTATGAGATATGCCCCCAGACATACAAAAAAGCGGCTTGGCCGCTTTGACTGGTGCGAGGGAGGGGATTTGAACCCCTACGCCTTGCGGCACTGGATCCTAAGTCCAGCTCGTCTGCCAGTTCCGACACCCTCGCATACACGCCAATTTGCGAAACGGCGAGACAAAGAACTGGTGGGCCATGATGGGATCGAACCATCGACTCCCCGCTTAAAAGGCGGGTGCTCTACCACTGAGCTAATGGCCCACACTGGCTGGGGCGGCAGGATTCGAACCTGCGAATGTCAGCTCCAAAGGCTGATGCCTTTCCGCTTGGCGACGCCCCATCGTGGTGCGCCCGGCAGGACTCGAACCTGCAACCTTCAGATCCGAAGTCTGCAGCTCTGTCCAGATTGAGCTACGGGCGCCTTCCAGACCAAGCAATGCGAGCTCCACAAGGGAGCTCTCACAAAGCTTATCAAAAAAGTTGGGGTGAATGAGGGGACTTGAACCCCCGACCTCCAGGGCCACAACCTGGCGCTCTAGCCGACTGAGCTACATCCACCACTTTGTCCCGTTCATTGGTGCGCCTGGCAGGATTCGAACCTGCGACTCCCTGCTTAGAAGGCAGGTGCTCTATCCCCTGAGCTACAGGCGCACATGGAGCGGGTGATGGGAATCGAACCCACGTTGCCAGCTTGGAAGGCTGGAGCTCTACCATTGAGCTACACCCGCTCGCTGCCGTGCCCTCGGGTCTAGCTCGCTCCAAAAACACCACCGGGCGTGACCGGACCTGCGACCCTGTCAGGGCATTTCGATTCTACAAGAAACATCAGCGAAGGTCAAGAACGGGGACTTGCTGCGGACTTACTGCAGCTCGCTGTATAAGGGACCTGTTACGAGCCCCTCGTCCGTGCCTTTTCGTCCGGTTCACCGGAATGAATAAGGGAACGAAGCTCAGGTTATACAACATGTGGACGAGCTTATAAGAGTTCTCACTCGTCCACCTGAAATGAACAGGGCAACGAAGAAGAAGAAACGGGGGAGAACGGAGCATGGTGGAAGACGCTCGGACCGGTACGGAGGAACAGCTTCACGGGGCAAACGTTCGACCGGACGATGCCTCAGGGTTCCGCCCGCATAACGTAAGCGGAGCCGGTAACGAAGTAGACCTCGTCGCCATAATACAGACGCTGGTGAAAAGACGGAAGATCGCGCTTGCTATTATCATCACCACGGTCATCACCACCCTGTTTGCCAGCATAGTGGCACCCAAACGTTACGAGGCGGTCACCACCGTCTTTATTCGAGACCTGCCTCAGGCCCGGGCCGCCGGCGTCAGTCCACAGACGCTCGCTGCTTTTGCCGTGAGCGACCGGGTTCTCGTCACCGTGGGTCAAGATACCAAACCTGCTGTTTTGAGAAGCTCGTTTAATGTGAAATTAGATGCTGCATCGCGAGTACTGACGGTGACGGTGTGGGCTCCGAGCGCCGCTGAAGCTCGTACCAGAGCTGAGCGGTGGCTGGAAGGCTTCACCAGGGAAGCTTGCCGCATGATCGGAGTGGAACTTCAGGATACGCCGTTCGTGGAGGTATTCGCAGGTCCCGCCCTCCCGGGGCGCCCAGCTTCCCCGAGGATCGGGCTGAACCTCGCCGTCGGTACCGTCCTGGGCGCGTTCGCAGGCATCGCCGCTGCATTCGTCCTGGAGGGTCTCGAGAAAACTCGTGAACGAGGCGGCGTTGCGCTGCCGTCCTCGTGATCGAAGACCACAAGCCGGAAGCAGCATCGTCTCGAACCGGCATCAGGAGCTTGACGCTATTAGAGCTGCGCCGTAGGCACCCATGAAGACCGACATAGGAGGGACGATGATTTCGATGCCCAGAATTCTCTCGAGGGATCTCCGCACTCCCCCGTTGAGGCTCACACCGCCAGTAAGAACTACGGGTCGCTCGATGCCGACTCTCCTTCCCATGCTAGCGATCCTGCTAGCTATGGCGTCGCACAGACCTCTGACCACCGAGCTTGCCGGTACCCCCTGAGAAATGAGGCTCACCACCTCGGACTCGGCAAAAACCGTGCAGATACTGGAGATCTTCGAAGCGTCCCGCGCATCTTCCCATTCGCTTTCGAAATCTTTGAGATCCAGCTCGAGTCTCCTCGCCATAACTTCGAGAAACCGTCCGGTCCCCGCCGCGCACTTGTCGTTCATCACAAAGTCGATAACCAGACCGGTACCGTCGAGCCGGATTACCTTAGAATCCTGACCACCGATGTCTATCACCGTCTTCGCCCCGGGTACGATCTCAAACGCGCCTCGGGCATGGCACGTTATTTCGGTGACGCTTCTCTTCCTTCCGGGGATCAGGTCGCGCCCGTAGCCGGTGGTGATTATGGAAGACACATCTTGCCGCGAGAGGCCGCAGTTCCTCAACGCGTCGTCAAGGCAAAGCGAAGCAGTGAGGGCGGGCTCTCGACCTGTTTCGGCCTTAACGGCCGCCAGGATTCTCCCGTCGGATACTACCGCAACCTTGGTAGCTCGGGAACCCGAGTCAATTCCAACGGTGATCATCCTGTTGGTCTCTTCCCCTTTCCTGCGTAATCCTGGTCAGCGACGAAAGCAAATGTGCGCCACGTGCTTGCTGCCGTCTTGCATCCATTACCTCGACGAAGGCTTGAAGGCGAGTGAGTGCCTGAGCTAGAGAGCTGTTGCGGGGATCCACAGCGTCACCGTCCAGCTCCAAAAAAGGGATCCCTTTTTCCCGGAGAAAGTCGGCCAGCACGCGTCCGCCCCCATTTGATTGCCGGCAACCCCATTGATCGAACTGGACCACTCCATCCACCTGGTAGTCGCTCACCATCTTCCAAACAGCGTCGAGCCTTCGCTCGATAGGCCCCCATCCGAAATTGGTAAGCATCTTGATGGCGATTCCTTCAGCCCATCTCCGCTCGTCCATCTCAGGCCAGTAAACGTAACTGTACTCCTCAAAGGCTATGGAAACTCCCGAACGTTCCAGATACTCGAACAACGAGCTTTTGTAGTACGGTTTCAAGTTAAGCCATAAAAGCCTCAATCGCTCTTGAGGGACGGGATATCTTGATTCCTCGATACGGTGTTTGAGCACGTTCGCCAGGCTTTCGTACAACTCGATCAGCCACTCGCTCCCCCAGCCTGATAAAAACGCGAAGACGTAGTTTAAAGCTTCGCTTCCGGACCAAGGCGCCGGTTCGTTTCTCCTCAGCTGGCACACGTCAAGGTAAATCTTCCTGGCGCGGTTCGAGTTTTCGATCGCGCGGCCCATCCGGTCAAGGCCGAGACCCGGCACCCGCCGGGAAATATCTTCGCAGATGCGCTCCACCTGGAGGGAAAGCCATCTGACGCTGGAGTCAGTCATCACGTAGGGAACATCTATAACGTAAAAAGGACATCCGGCGGAAACGCTGTGCGCGTAGAGGGAACGCCGCCCTCCGTCGCACAGGTGGGGGGAGACGATTATGGCCGAGGGCCTGGGGAGCAAGCTGAGTTCTTCGAGACCCAGGTGGCACCGATGGAAGCTGCAGAGATCCTGCGAATACCCCTTGGCCTCCGATTCGTCGATCCCTCGTTCCGACACACCAAAAGCTGCCGCAAACCCGCTCCACATCTCGGGCAGATAGGGCACGGCTCCCAGTCCGTAGACGATTTCCGTGGGGACAAAGGCGCTTGCGAATATAACCGGCTTTCTCGCAGAATAGGCATCACCGAGTTCCGATATAACGCCCTTGGCTGCCGCAAGCTGGTACGGACACATCCTTCCCCCGAAACACCGAAGTGCCAGGCTGGCTACCCGGTATGTAAGTTTGTTTTTCAGGATAGTGGAAAGGAACGCAGGAAATCTCCCCGACCTCATAGCGTTGATCGTACCGCCCGTCCCATTGCGTCCCGTCGCGGCGGACGGGAAATACGCGCTCTTCTCATTTCGAGCATCTCCCGGAAGGCTGCCAACCTCGTCTTCACCTGGGCCGAGTTACCCGCCCCGAACTCGCCCTCCAGTAAGAGCGCGGGTACGGGGGTTCCGGCCAAGTGCCGTTTCACTTCCACGTAATCATAGTAACCCTGATCGCAAAACTTAGGAACAAAGTAGATTAACCCGCCCGGGACACCGTCATCCGTCGAGGGATCGATACCTCGAAGCATTTCATCGAGGTAAGCCATCCTCCTCCCGTAATCGAGCATCCTGGGACAAGGCGGCTTTCGCAGGTACCCTTCCGCGAGAGCGTGAAAACAATCGGGATCATTCTCATCGATCTGAAAGTTAATGGACCTCTCTCCGAGACAGAAGTCCAAAGCTACGATTCTGAATCCGGCTTCCTCGGTAGTCGATATAAGGGTCCTATCCAAACACATGCTCCCGGTTACGATAACAGATGGCCGCCATACCCGCTGAAACCCAGCTTCTTCCGAGCAGGGCATCTCTTCAACACTTCCGACTCTGGGTGAGTCCTTGCCGCCGGACCCGGTTTCTCCCGAACACGGCACCTGCTCACCAGCGACACACTGCGGATACTGTGGGAGAGCGCTTAATTCGAACGGTTTTGTAGAGTCGAAAACCGCATCTGACGCCAAAAAGTGGTTGGCGCTCAACAGGCAGTCAACCGCACGTGTCCACAGCTTTTCTGGGCAAAAGTCGCCGGCCTTAGGCAACTGGCCCCTTAGTTTGCCACGGAAACGGTTCATCATCCGGATCGTCTTGGCAAGAGTATTCACATTTCCTTTGGAAGCCTCGGAGGCAAGCTCGCAGGCAAATTCTCTTAAGACCGACGCATAGTAGTCCACGGCGTAGTCATTCGACGTCCTGGGCACGTCGACATAGTAAACTTTCACGCCTTTCCAGTGTAACCTGACCACGTCAGCAACCCGTCTCATTGCGTCGCATGAGCCTGCAAGGGCGAGAGAGACGGGCTTCCCTCTAACGGCATACTCGGAAACGTAGTTTAGCACCCCTTTCGCGTACGGACAGAAATCCCGGGGTACGTAAGACTCCGCTCCCGAAGGGGTGCCCTCCAAAAAGAGGCGTTTTACCGGAATTCCGAGGCTTAACGGGATTTCCAGCGGTATGTAGCTGCAAGTCGAAAGAACCATCCGGGGTCTCCCTGTGTACCAAAGTTCTGCCGCTTTTCCACCGGTCGTCGTTCGAGAAGTCCGTTTCTATCTAACTTTTGAGCGCTCCTCCTTACTCTGTCGCAGCTTGAGCCACTTCCCGGTCTCTACTATAATGAGCAATCCCAAGCTGATACCGAAAACCAGCACCCATTGACCCGCGCCCAGCGGCACCACTCCCAGCACCGTCCTCAACCTCGGGACGAGCACCGGAACCAGCGCCAGGATGAATCCCAGACTCACGAATACGAGAAGCGGCTTGTTCGCGGTTAAGTGACCTGTATGGAACAAGCTCCGCCGCATGCTTCTGTAGGCGAACACGTACACCAGAGAGATTACCGCCAGAGTCTCGAAGGCGATGGTCCTAGCCAGAGGTAGATCCCCATGAACACGCCAGTAGTGACCGAACATATAGAGGCATCCCGCAGCTGCCGATACGCTTATGGCTGCGATAAGCGACATCCCCAACCGGTCCAGGAACGGCTCGGACACAGGCCGCGGTTTCTCCTCCATGATGCCTTCTTCCTTGGGCTCAAACCCAAGGGCGATATCGACCGGACCGTCGCATATCAGGTGGACCCACAGAATCTGAGCTACCACCAGAGGTGACGGCCACCCCAGGATCATGGCCACAAACATCAGAAGGATTTCGGCGAAGGAGTTGGACAGGGTGTACGAAACGACTTTGCGTATGTTTTGAAAGATCACCCTTCCTTCTTCGATGGCATCTACGATGGTCTTGAAGTTCGAGTCGAGCAGGATAAGGTCGGAAGTCTCTTTGGCAACGTCCGTAGCATCCCCAACCACCACTCCAATATCGGCCTTCTTGAGGGCAGGGGCATCGTTCACGCCGTCACCCACCATCGCCACGACTTCCCCACGAGATTGAAGGGCCTTAACGATCCTCAGCTTTTGATGGGGTGCGATGCGGGAGAATACCAGCGTATCCGGCACTCTCCGCTCGAGCGTCGCATCGTCCATGGCGTCCAGGTCGCTTCCCTCGAGGACCGAGTCTTCCCCTGTATTCAGGCCGATGAAACTCGCCACTTTCATGGCGGTCCGCTTGTGGTCTCCGGTTATCATCTTCACCTTAATTCCGGCCTTCCTGCAAACCTCTACGGCTCCGGGGACCTCCGACCGCACCGGGTCCTCTAAACCCACAAGACCTGCCCAGGTGTAGCCGCTCATATCCTCACCAGTGTTTGCGGCCTCGGTTGAACATTCTACGCCACCCGAGTTCGGTCCCGGATTGCCATCAGCACTAGCGCTCCGTTCTTCGCGGGAGTCCGCCGGCGCTTTATCATCCAATCCGGCCGCGGACTCGAGCTTATATCCCAGACCAAGGAGCTTCAGTCCCTCACCCGCCCACGAATCCCACTGTGCTCTAAGTTTTTGTTCTTCGAGTAAATCAACATCGCACATTGCGAGAACGACTTCGGGAGCTCCTTTAACCAGGGATATCCTGTTGCCGTTCACAAGATGTACGGTTTTCATGTACTTGGTCTCACTGGAAAAGGGGACTTCGTCCAGGCGCGGGTATTTGCCAGCGATCTCCTGAGGGTCCTCGCCCCAGTATTTTCCCGCGAATTCCCACAAAGAGGCTTCAAGGGAATCGCTCAGATTGTTGTCGAGCACCAGCACCAGTTTGGCCATATCGGGAGCGGAGAAATCCCAGCGTGTGACTTTCATCTGTCCTTCGGTCAGAGTACCCGTCTTGTCGGTGCAAACCGTCGTCACAGATCCAAGGGTCTCGACCGCCAGAAGTCTCTTCACCAGTCCGTTTCGCCGGAGGATGTTCTTCATCCCTATTACCAGTATCATGGTTACCGCAATCAGGAGCCCCTCCGGGATGGCCGCTATGGCCAGGATGATGGCGACTCTCACCATCTCCAGAACGGGCCTGCCCGTCGCCACGCCGATGACGAAAAGCAGCACCGTCACGCTGATGACTATCTTCGTAAGCGTCCGGCTGAATCCTTCCAGTCGCCGTTGGAGCGGAGTCTCCTGCTCCGGAGTCTCGGCAAGAGTGGAAGCGATTTTGCCCAGTTCGGTACGGGCGCCTGTGGCGGTGACCGTCATCACGCCGCGTCCTGTGAGTACGATTGTACCCATGTAGACGGGATCCCCGGCCCTTTTCGCCACAGCCTCGCTCTCACCCGTCAGGATGCTCTCATTAAGGTTCAGAGCGTAAGCTTCCTCAAGTGTCCCGTCAGCTGGAACTCTCTCACCTGAGTCCACCAGCACCACGTCACCGGGCACGAGTTCCTTTACTTCAACCTCTTTTCGTAGTCCACCCCGTATGACGGTGGCAACCGGTTTTACGAGGCCCTTGAGGCTTTCGTACGTCCTGTTCGCTTGATATTCCTGGATGAACCCGAGGATTACGTCGAACACAACCACAGCCATGATTATGAAGAAATCCATCGTCTCCCCCATAAAAAGGGACACTAGCGCAGCTGCGAGTATCACGTAAACCAGAGGGCTTTTAACCTGCGATAACAAGATCGCCAGAGGAGAGACTTTTTTCCCTGACGGAAGCACGTTTTCCCCGTACTCTCGCCTTCGTTTTTGAACCTCGTCTTCGCCCAGTCCGTTGAACCTCCCGCCGTTAACGCTGGGCGCCTGTACCGCCGGTATCATCTAGTCCACCTCGTCTGGTCCGCCTTAGTCTTTTCGCACTTAAACCTCGCCGATAATAGCTCTGCGCTCTTCCGGCGAGAGTATCGTCCAAATCTCCTTCTCCAAGCGCTTTAAAACCTTTTGGGTGAATATCTCCTGCCAGATATACTGCCGGGCCACAAACACGACGTGGGTATTACCGGTCCATATGGCCGTCCCGTTAATACCTGTTCCACCTACCAGGCACTGGCTGGAGTCGATGACGAGGACAAGCCCTTCCCCGGTTCGCTGAAGAGCGGTTTCCGCCTGCGGGTGTCTCGTCACTTCCCCGAACTTCACGTCGGCATCACCGGAGAGAAGCAGCCTGATCCTGACTCCACGAAAAGAAGCTTCTTCCAGGAATTGCATCAGCTCGAGAAGCGTGCGGTCGTCGACGGAGATGAGTATCTCCCGCTCCGATTGGCGGATCATTTCTCTGGCTCTGGCCAGCACAGCTTCGCGACCATCGATATTCCAGACCTGCTCCAATGGCGTGCGGCTCTCGTGCTTGAAAAGCTCCAGGTGAGCTGCATCCAGCGCTTCCTCGTATTTGTGCCTGAGGTTATCGAGAACCGTGTTTATTGGAACGGGAGCATATCGCGTAGTATCTCCTGACGGCAACGACATGACTGCCCCTCTGTGAACCAGCCGCCCGAGAGCTTCGTACACCATTGACCTGGGGATGCCCGAATCTTTACTTATCTGATATCCCGTGGCCGGGTTGTTCTTGAGGAGCGCCAGATAAGTACGGGCTTCGTACTCGGTGAAGCCGAGAGCGACCAGGACGTCTATGGCTCGTTGAGTGCCGCGGTCTTCCCCGATGGTGAACACCTCCCGGATTACGTATTTCGGGTACGAAACACTACAATACTATGCCGGTAGGCACCAGGTGTCAACAGTGCCGGTGGGTTTCCGGCCACGAAATCAACTGCTTTTTGGGGGGTTTTACTTAGGGGATTTTACTTACGATAGCGTCTTTGACTCCGCCGGCGGTCGGGACTACGGGGTTGATCTCTACGTTTTCCGGCATCTCAAGGCCGCCGCCATGAATTGTTGACTTAAGCAAAGACGTCGTTTCCATAAGCGTCCGTGGCGACTATTGCGGGAAACTCTTCGACGGTCAGTTTGTAGATGGCTTCAGGGCCGAGCTCGGGAAACGCTACCACTTCGGCCTTACGAATATGCCGTGAAAGAAGAGCAGCCGCTCCCCCGGTGGTCACCATATATACGGCACGATGCGTCGCTATGGCCTGTACTACCGGAGATGACCTCCGGCCTTTTCCAATCATCCCTTTCAGACCGTGTTGTAGCAGGAGCGGCACATACGGATCCATTCGCCTTGACGTCGTGGGTCCGCAGGCGCCGACGGCACGTCCCGGTTTCGCAGGAGTTGGTCCCGCGTAATAGATTATCTGACCACGGATATCGAAGGGGAGTTCCTCCCCCTTAAGGATAAGACGCTTGAGTTTTTCGTGTGCCGCGTCGCGAGCCGTGTATAGGACTCCAGTTATCGCCACTTCGTCCCCGGCTTTGAATGCCAGAACAACATCATCCGAAAGAGGCGTCTTCATCTCTACGACCAAGCGCGATACCCCCTCTCTGCGGCAAAGACGATAACCCCTCCGTCTGCGATAGTATCCCGCGGTTATTGGCCTTTTTCTTTTCGTCCACGGGTACGTCAGAGCAGTTACCGGTACAGCTACCACAAAACTTCCCGGCTACAAAGTCGTCCTGGCCACGCGGTTGACATGGCAACCGAGATTAACGGCTACAGGCAGCGAAGCGATGTGACATGGGCCGGTCTCAATGTGAACGGCAAAAGCCGTCACCCGCCCTCCAAGACCCTGCGGACCTATGCCCAGCTGGTTTATCTCCTCCAGAAGTTCCTGCTCCAGTGCGGCGTAGCGCGGGTCGCCGTGGCGGGCCCCGAGCGGTCGTACGAGCGCCTTCTTTGCCAGCAGGGGTGCTCTGTCGAAGGTGCCCCCGATCCCGACACCTACGACGTAAGGTGGGCACGCGTCCGGTCCCGCCGCCTCGACGGTCTCAACGACGAATCGCTTGACCCCTTCCAGGCCCGCATGAGGTGGGAGCATGCGCAGGGCGCTCGCGTTTTCGGCCCCGGCGCCCTTTGGGACCACCGTAATTCTGATGTTGTTTCCCGGGACTATCTCTACGTATGTCACCGCGGGGGTGTTGTCGCCGGAGTTTTCCCGCCGGAAGAGGGGGTCTTTGACAACGGACTTGCGCAGGTAACCTTCAATATATCCTGCCCTTACACCCCGGTTCACAGCTTCGAAGAGGTCTCCCCCTGTTAGATGAACGTCCTGCCCGATTTCGAGGAATACGACAACTACTCCGGTGTCCTGACAGGCGGGAATGTCTTCTTCCGCGGCAATCCGGTGATTTTCCAGAATCTGCCGGAGAATGCTCCTGCCCGCAATCGACTCCTCGCGTACAAGCGCCTGTTCGAGGACGGCCGTAAGCTCGGGGGGCATAATCACGTTGGATTCTATGCATAACCGCTTTACCGCTTCGGCAACCCGATCTACGCTGATCTCCCTCAGACACCCGTATCCCATCTTTCAGCCCCCCGGTTCGTCGCTCTCAGGATAACTCGATTTCGAACCCTGCGGCTATTCACGGGAAACCCGCCTGCCTGAAACGAGATTACCTTGCCGGAATAGAGCTATCAAGTCATGCCAAAAAGGAGCTCCGTGGCGTCATTCTCTCAGGCAAATTCCGGTCTCGCCCTGAGGTTTCGTGTTCCCGGGAGGATTTGTCTTCAAAGTAGGGCCTTGAAGCCTGTCAGATTGTCGAACGATCCTCTTAACAGCAGAGAAGGAATCTCCTTATTTGGTCTAGAAAGGGTGGATCGTAACCCCTTTCCTCGGACGGAATACCGAATGTTACCAGGGAGGTGTGACGCTCCGGATGCAACTTTGAGAAGTCGAAGTCTACCTTTGTTGAGAAGGGGTGTCGCGCATGTTCCGGTTGGCACTCGCGACAGCACGAGGGAATCTAAAGAAATACCTCATACCGATTCTGAGTCTCACAGCTGCAGTGGTCATAAGCAATCTCGGGCTCTCCGGTGCAGCTCTATTATGGAGGTATTCGCAGTACCCCATCTATCAAGCTTACGGAGGCGAACTGATAGTGATTCATTCCGCCACGAGCCTGCGGAGTGAGAAAGGTGGAGTTTACTCAGACGAGTTTTTCACGCTTTTCCCCTCGCAAGAAGTCGGTCAGACGGTGGCGAAAACACTTCCCGGTGCTCAGGTCACGAAGACCCTGTTCACGGCGGGAATAGTGCCCTACGGGGTCGCCCGCGTTACCGTGTGGCCGCTGATGGGAAGACTCGATACCACCGGCAGATGGCTGTACAAACCGCGCGTCCTCCGGGGTAACGATATCTTCACCGGGCAGTCGGTCGAATCCCGGGCCTGGGGTCCCAGTACGAGCGACGGTAGATCGATGTTCGGCGAACCCGGTAGGGAGCTGCATCTCAGGGTCGCTCACTTCAAAGAGGGAGACCAGTGGGACCTTACGTCCGGCCAGAGACACCCGTATACCCTTGAAGGCGTGTATGGCCCGCCCTACGCTAACCCGGCCCTCTGGGCCCCCCTCGAGACGGTGCAGACGCATTGTGGTGCACCCGGTTTGGTGAGCTGGATGGGCGTCGCTTGCGCGAATCCGCTGCAGGTCGAAGGCGACAGGGACAAGCTGGTTGCCGAACTGTCCGCGCGCTTTCCTGAACTGAAAGTGATTACCGCCGAGGAACTCGCCGGGATGCTAGTGGCAGACCTGTCCAAGCTGAGGGAAACCGCCCGTTATTACGTGCCTCTCATGGTGCTCGTCTCTTGCTTGACTATCGTAGCGACTACGATGGCCATCTCCAGAAGCAGGCGACGGGAACTCGCGTTGCTCAGGGTTATAGGACTGAGCAACAACCAGGTCCGGTTCCTCTTCATTGCGGAGTGCAGTTTCATCGGACTGCTCGGGGGCTTTCTCGGAACCGGTATCGCTTCGGCGGTGTCACTGTCGCTTTTCAAGGCGTCAACCCTGACCTACCAGCCCTTTGCCGTGTCTCTTCTCGTCAGTCTCATCACAGGAACCATTTTCTCGTATACGGCCATACGCGATGCGACCGTGACCGAATCGATGAGAAATCCTTAGCCGCTGATATCCTTCAACTTTCTCATCGAAGGAGGAATCGAGCGTGGAGACGGGTTTCAAGTTGTCGGGAAAGGGCCTGGTCAAGACGTATAAGACCGGCGATGCCACCATACAGGTGCTGGCCGGAGCGACGATCGAAGTCTCCGCAGGCGAAATGGTTGTCCTGCTGGGACCATCGGGCTCTGGCAAGACCACTTTACTCCATCTCCTGGCGGGACTCGAGAAGCCTGATTCAGGGTCGGTTTTCGTCAACGGCACGGACATATATTCGCTGTCGGATGCCAAACGCTCGAGGATGAGGCGGGAGCAGTTCGGGTTCGTTTTCCAATCGTTCAACCTTTTGAGCAGCATGTCCGCATTGGAGAACGTCCAGATTCCCCTCTGGACGCTGGGACGGAAAAACGCCAGGGTGCTGGCGGAGGAGATTCTCGAACGCGTCGGACTTGCCCACCGAATCCACCACCGGCCGGGCCAGCTGTCCGGCGGTGAGCAGCAGAGGGTTGCGATCGCCCGCGCTCTCGTCACTCAGCCCAAAATGGTGTTTGCCGATGAGCCCACGGGCAATCTGGACAGGTCCTCAGCTTCGAGCGTAATGGATTGCCTCGTATCGGCCGTCCGCGATTCGAACGCCGGTTGTCTCCTGGTAACCCACAACATGCAGTGGGCCGAAGTCGCCGACCGCGTTCTGTATCTGGTCGATGGCAGAGTGGAGGTCGAAAGGAAATGATTCGGATGATAGCTCGCCTCGCGTGGTGGGGTTTCACCAGGGACCGGTTGAAAGTGGCCTTTATGATTCTCGCGGTGGTCGGAGGTATGGCGGCGTATGCAGTCCTCGAACCGACCTTGAACCACGTCTCGGCCACATCCATGCAGATTTGGCGTACAGAAGCCCCCTGGGATATATCGGTCAAAGGAACAGGAGTACATAGCCTGGTGAAGAGTCTTCGCTCTATAAGCGGAATTGCCGCCTATGAAGAGGCGTTCCTATTCGACGCTATCCTCCCCCGGGGACAAATGACCCTGTTAGCTCTAAAAGGCCAGTGCGAACCCGGCGGTGGAGCCACGCCGATGTTATCGCTGGAGTGCGTCGAAGGGAGGGCGCCATCGGCACAAAACGAAATAGCTCTCACCCAGGGCCTCGCGGAGACGCTCGGGCTTGCGGTCGGAGACACCGTTTCGCTACTCCCAATGGACGGCGAGGGAGAGCCCGTGCCTTTTACCGTGTCCGGCATCTTAGCTGCGAAGATCCGTGTACCGGTATTTCCGGTGGTTACCCGGGAAGGAGCATCGAGTGTCCAGCCAGATCTCGCGAAAAGCGAATGTCTTCTTGTAGCGCTCGACGGGCGGGTAGACATCGCGAAGGTGGCCTCCGCTCTGAGGAAGCTGGCTCCTGAGGCAGAGGTCGTCACCCTGGAAGAGCAGTACAAAGGTATTTCAACGGGGTTTAGCTATGCGGACGCCGTCGGGTCAGCTGCCCAGGTCGTTACGATGATCGTAGCAATTGCAGCTCTGACAAGCCTTTTCTTCCTCGGCGAGAGGACCAAGTCTTACCAGATAGGAGTCCTCAAAGCAGTCGGTGTACCTTCGAGCTGGCTGGTTCTTTCTTCTGCTGTCGAAGGAGTCATGACTCTATCTGCCGGGTGTGTTCTGGGATGGGTTCTCGTGACCCAGTTTTATAGTGTGGCCGTGCCATCGTCTCTACCCAGCGTAGTGCCGGGTCTCAAGGATATACTGCGGGTACTCGTTCCGGGGGGTGCAGCGGGCATCCTCACCGCTTCGGCGCTCGTCGTCTCAAGACCCGCGTCTTCCCTCCTGCGGGATTGGTGAGGTAAGGAGGTGCCGGTCGTTTTAGGCACAACGGCACATATGATGGAATGCATCCGGACCGTGGACTTGTGAAAGGAGGTTCGTCCAGATGAACTCCGTAATCGTAAAGAAGGTTTCTCTAGGGTCTTATGTGTGGATGTTTACCGTCTCTTTCATTTTGGTCGGAGCAGTGTTAGGGGTGGTTGCGTTTCTGGCGAGCTTGTCCGGAGCACCGATTGAGAACGCGATCTTCGGGAGGAATTTCGCGGGCGTGCAAGCAGGCGCACTCTCCCTTGTTCTGAGTCCGGGAGTGTTTGGGATCCTGGGAGCGGTCACCGGTGCCCTGTCGTACCTTCCGTTTTCCGCGGCCCTCCGGGTCTTTCGCGGATTTCGCATTTACGGTCAATTCGATCCGTAAGGTCGGAGCATCGCGGCAGCCGACATGCTCCACCTCAGCGGAACGGAAGGCGTGTCCGGGAGATGGTAGGAAGCCGCACGCGGGACACACCTTAGTGCGGTCGGGTAAGTCGGTGGGGAACGCTTTTCATCTCTTCCTCGCCAGGTAGTACAGGTATCCGTCTCCCAGTACCTTCTCGAGGATCTCGAAGCCGGCTCCGGATATCCACTCCTCCACCTGCTCTGGCTTCGGATAGTAATGGTAACCTCCGTGGTGAGCCTATTCGCCGAAGACCACAGGCAGCCCCATCTCCCGGGCCTTTCTGTAGGCCTCCTCGAGTTCGTCTTCGGCTATGACTTCTACGGTAAGGTAAAGATGGCCGTCTTTTTTCAACGCGGAAGCTAAGTTTCCGAGCACCAGAGGCCAGTCTTCGGGGCACACGTTTTCCATGGCATCCACGCACGTCGCAGCGGAAAACTCGGAGACATAGGTTATCTCTTGAAGACCTACCCTTTCCGTAGGCACTTCGGGGTGCTTCAAAGCTGCCAGCTTGAGCGTTTCCGATCACTGGTCTATCCCCACGACTGTCCTCCCCGCTTCGAGGGTCATCGTCCAGTATTTTCCTGTCCCGCAGGCAGCATCAAGGATTCGGGCGTTAATACATAACGGCAGCCATAGAGGAAAACGGATTCTGGTATCATCGCTCTCTTGTTGTCGCAGCTATAAACAGGCCCGCCGAAATGAAAGAGCAGACTCCTGCAGCAACGAACGATATCCGAAGGCCCACCGCTTCGATGAGCGCGCCCCATAAAAGCGGTCCCATGGCCCAAAAAGCACCTTCAAGCGTACCCAGAAACGATAAGGCGGTAGCTCTCTCTTCGACTATTTCACGGTTTCTCAGAAGAGTTACCCCGACGTTACGAAAGTACCTCGCCGCGATGGTGATCAGCACGAGCCCCACCAGGAAAACGGGGGAGGGAGCTACCGGCATGAGACAGAATGCGATTCCAGCGCCAAGCGCGGGGTACACCAGAAGAGCCCGGTACTTCGTGTATTTGGTTCTAGATAAGACCAGACCGGCTGCAGCCGAACCACAGGCGGTGACTCCAAAGGAGGCGGTGGCGCCCAGCACCCCGACGTCCCACCACTTGACCAGGTAAGTCAACCACCATGCGCTGTTCATCCACACGGGCAGGGTCATGAAAAAGCTCTCCACCGCCAGGAACTGAAGGATTCTGCTTCGCCGGAACTGCGTTAATCCCGACTTCAATACCTCAAGCCATCTGCGTTCCCGATGGCCGTAGTTTTCCGGAAAGGTGAGCACTCCGAAAGCGACTATGAGAAGTATAAGTCCGGTGATGGCTATGGGCAGTCTCACATCAGCCCAGGCTCCCAACCAGGTGGCAATGCCCACGCCGATCACGATCATGGGGACGGAGGCCACATACAAGAGGGACATGGCCCTTTTCGTGCCCTCTTCCCCCACGTGGTCGTAAAGCCACGCCTCCCGTGACCCACTCTGAAAAGCCCAGGAGATCCCCTGGAACACGGGGACCACCAAGCATTGGGCAAAAGTCCGCGCCTGGCTCAACCATAGTGCCCCTGCGGCATGGGAAAACAAGGCGATAGCCCAGCTCGACCGCCGACCCAGTTTATCCGCCACGGCTCCCGTCGGATAGTCCAGCATCATGCTTACCCATGATCCCAGCGAAACGAAGAGGGCGAACTGAGACGGAGAAAGGTTCAAGCCCCGTTGGGTGGTCAGAAATTGCAGGTAGAACGGGTCCAGTATCTTCCAGGCGAAGAACTCGACCGCTCCCACCGCCAGAACATATTTGGCTGCGAAGTAAACAGGACCGCGGTGCGACCGGATTTCGAGCGTACGTCCTGGACTTCCGCCTCCAACTGTCTTACCCATCCACCTTCGTCACCCCGTTTTAAGCACCGCACTCGATTATTCGTCCCCCTGTAACGGTGGTCCTGCCGTGTGCAAGGTGGAAGTTTGTGACGAAGCAAGCCCTTCAGGGTATGTGTAGTTAGGGCCGGAGAGGATAGCAAGGAAGACCTGCTTCACGCCGCGCGTTTACTGGTACAACGGGGAGTCTAACGTGTCGGCAGCCCACAACTAGCGGCGGCTTATGTACCTAGCCCATCGTCGGAGCTGCCCCTTTCACATCAGGTCAGCCAGTCGTGAAGGGTTGTTTCGCAAAAGCCGTCACGGCTGTAGGGGGAACTTCAGTGCAAAAAAGGCCTCGGTATCCTGCACGGTACGCGGCTTGAAGTCCAGCTGCTTCATGGGAATGCCGCTTCGCAGGCCGTGGTCAATCGCCGGCCTCCAGCTGGCCGGATCCGTGGTGACTCGGAAGGACGCGTCCCGGAAAACCACGATCAACTCTTCCCCGAGGAAGTAATGGGCGTACCAGTTGTCGTCGGTAACCATACCGGCCTGCAGCGCCCGGACCTGTTCGTCGATCTCGCTTTCCGGCACGCTCGTGAGCAGGAACCGCCAGGTCCCCACCTGCTTCCGGGCGATGATCTGCGCCTGGGGCAGTACGTCCGGGCTCCGCAGAGACTGCTCAATGACAATACCGAAGTAATGTTTCACGACCGCACCTCCCGCTGGCACTGGGCTCAGTATACGGCGCGCTTTTCAACTGACCATTCCCTTAATTTAGTAGGAAAGCTGATAAGTCCTTGCGCCTGGGACCGTCCCTACCAGACAGCGCCGTTTGTTTTAGGAGAGATTCCACATCTTCCGCTGAAAATCCTTTTACCTAGAAACAGGCAAGACCCGCCGGGCGCTGCCGGTGGGCCGCAAGGCACCCAGCCTAAGGGGTCAGGTGGCAGGATCTCTCGTCTCGATGGCGAACAAGTATTCCCCATAAGGGAGGAGTGATCGTGTTATTGGACGAAGTCAGACACATTGCTGAGTCCAGAGGAGCATTCAAGGTCGGCATTGCCAGCCCCGCTTTTCCAAAGGCCCTTCAGGGGTGCCAGCCGCACGACTTGATGCCCGACTGCCAATCGGTCATCTGCTTTGGCGTGGCAGTAGGTAGGGACGTTTATCAGCGTTTCGGGCTGGTCAGCCACTACGGAGGCGAACCCTTCACGCGACCAGCAAGCTGGCTGATCGACTCGATCGCCCTAGCCGTATCTCAGTTCCTGTACCGCCGGGGAATCAAGTCATATGTGGTTCCGGATACGCTGGAGACGGTCGGAAGCGACGCGCAGGCCAGTTCTCCAGTTAAACTGGAAGAAGGCAGAATCGTTCCCTTCTCTATGAAGCTGGCAGCCTACGAAGCGGGCCTGGGGGTTTACGGCCGCAATAGCACCATTATTACGCCTGAGTACGGCTCTCAGGTGTACTTCAGGGCAATCCTGACCGACTACTCGTTCGACTGCGATGAACCCCTCGCGCAATTCGACCCGTGCCGCGGGTGCCAGCTTTGCGCGGACCTGTGCCCGGCAGGGGCGATAGACCCGTCTGTAGAACCTCCGCGAGGCCACGATCGGGTCCGCTGCAAGGCTTTCGTTTTCACCCTTCCCGCCTTCTCAGCAGACCCGACGGTATCCCGGTGCGGGTTGTGCAGCGAGCGCTGCCCGCAAGCAAAGCAGGCCGGCTTTACCTCGGGGAGGCATCACGCGCTTCTGGACCTCCCCGAGGAGAGGGCGCGGTCGATCAGCGCAGCGGTGCTGGGTTCTCGGGAGTTCCGACAACGGCTGGAGCAGTTTGCGCGCTGGGAACTGTCCCGTACGGCTGGATGACGGGCGACTCCACCTCCGGGCCAGCTCATGCCGGGTGCCCAGGCACGCCCGCGGGTGACGCGGGGTAACGGCCGGCAGGGACGCAAAAGGGCGCGAAGGGGCCTGGGCATGGACCTCTTGGGTGACCAAGGCGTTCCGAGCGAGACTTGCAAGCCTGATTGACCAGGGAGACACCCTGCCCCTGGCGGGGATGAGCAAAGAGGTCCTTCCACTGGGTGGTGAGGTAGGGCTTTCTCACCGCCCGGTGGATTCGTTCTGGAGCCAGGCATGGGTCGTCCAGTCCGGAATCATAGCTACAACCCCCATGGTAAGCCTACGTAGCGAAGACGTTATGAACACCGGGTCTCCACGGTGAACCCGCCCTGCTTCTCCACTACTACCTTTAGTGTGCGCCTTGCGTCTGAAAGAACGTCAGCAGTAGGTATCGAGAGGAAATCACTCTTAAAACGCTCCTGGGTCTTGACCAGCTCACCGTCTACGGAGATTATGTCCCCAAAGCCGTAGAGGAACATCTCCACCCGCCTCCAGAGCGCCCTATAGTCACCGCAGGGCGTTCCGACGGCAATTTGTTCCTTCGTCACGGTGATCCTCGTGCGGGCGAATGCTCCGTTCCTGTAGGCGTATCCGTCCCCTTCGTCTTCGTACAGTTCAAAGACGCCTTCCCCGGCGAACACGTGGAGCGTCAGCGTATCAAAGGGATCTTCGGCGGACTGCATCGTTCGCGTAGGAAATACACCGGCACCACGATACGCGCTCGTGTGTGAGATCTCGGGGCCCATCGGCACCACCCCGCCTGCCCGAACGAAAACCGGCACGATGTCGAGGGGCGCATTAGCTACGATATGCCTTCCGCCGCGGTAGCGGCGACCCGTCCAGAAATCGTACCATTCACCCCGCGGGAGATACACAAGCCTTTTGGTCTGTCCGGGAAGGTAGACCGGCGCGACCAGGATATCCCGTCCCAGCAGAAACTCGTCGCTCAGATTCTCTACCCGCTCGTCATGCTGTTCCTCGAGGATCAGGGGCCTCATAACAGGCAGTCCAGTGCGGGAAGCTTCTTCGAACAAGGTGTAAAAGAGCGGGAGCAGCCGGTAGCGAAGTTTGATGTAACAACGGCAGATATCTTCCACCTCCAGCCCGAACGACCATGGTTCCTGGTCTCTGGTGCCGAAAGCGGTATGCCCCCGGAAGAATGGCATGAAAGCTCCCATTTCCATCCATCTAGCGTACAATTCCGCCGTGGCGTCACCGCCGAAACCTCCGACATCGACACCGACAAAGGGAACGCCGGACAGCCCCATTCCCATGCAAAGGGGCATCGAGGCGAGAAGGTGCTCCCACCAGGAATGGTTATCGCCCATCCATACGGCGGCGTATCGCTGAATACCTGCGTAACCCGAGCGCGTGAGGATGAAGGGTCTTTTCTCCGGCGCGTAGCGTCGCAGGGCGTCGTAAGTAGCTCGACTCATGGTGAAGCCGTAAAGGTTATGGACGTCCCTGTGCTGAACCCGCCTGCCATCCTCGCCTTGTAGCACATCGTGAGGGAGAGTGCGCTCACCCTGGAAGTTTTTCCTGAAGCTCGCGGGCTCGTTCATGTCGAGCCAGATCCCGGCAACCCCCTTATCAACGTAGGCTTCCTTCAGTTTCTTCCCCCACCACGACCTCGTTTTCTCCCGGAAGAAATCGGGGAAAGCTGACGGACCGGGCCATACTTCCCCCACATGAACGGTTCCGTCGGGGTTTGTGATGAAGTGACGTTCCTCGAGCCCTTCGCGGTACACCTGAAACTCGGGGTCCACCTTGATGCCCGGGTCTACAATGGTCACCACCTTGAAACTGTCCCGTGCCAGATCGTCGATCAGACGCTCGGGGTCGGGAAACCGCTCTTTGTCCCACGTGAACACCCGGTATCCATCCATGTAATGAATGTCGAGCCAGATGGCATCGCAGGGTATGTTCTTCTCCCGAAAAGCTTTCGCCACCTCGCGGACTCGGGCTTCCGGATAGTAGCTGTACCGGCACTGGTGATATCCCAGGGCCCACAGGGGCGGAAGCTCCATTCTTCCCGTGAGCTCCGTGTACCGGACGACGATATCCGTGATGGTCGGACCCGCAAAGACGTACGCGTCGAGGATCGGGCTCAAGACCTCCACCGAGTATGTGCGTGCCGGCTCGCAAGAGCCCAGATCGAAGAAGCTCCGGGCGGCGCAATCCACGAAAAGTCCGTGAGCTTTCCCTTTGCGAAGACCGATGAGAAACGGGATGCTCTGGTACATCGGGTCAGTTCCGGGAGTGTGAAGAGGGTCGTCTGTGGCCCACATCTCGTACTTCTTTCCCCGCCTGTCGAGGAAGCCCATCTTCTGCCCGAGACCGTAAAAGCGTTCGTCCGGCTCGAGAACCCGGTGAATCGTTATTCGGTCCCGGGAAACCTCAATCGCTTCGTCCGCGGCAAATAAGCGACCCCCACGGTACCATTTGACTTGAAGGGGAGAAAAGCCCACTTTCACCCGCACTCCGGAGCCAGAGTTCGCTTCGCCCGGCGCCTCCCGGGAGACAGAAAGAGAAACCCCCTGCCCGGTCCGGGTAACTGTTGCCCTGACCGGAGGCCAGGCCTTCTTCGCTATAGCTCCGGTGGGAATTACATCGCGGCCCCCCGCAGCGGAAATCGTCATCCTCACCAGGTCTTCCGCCAGGGGCGTTAGAACAACCCTGGCCGCAGCTGTGATTATGGTAAGCACACCGCCATCAAATTCCCAGTCCAACAGGGAATCCAGTGCGCGCACAGCATTCACTTCCTTCCTCGGGACCATCACCACTAAAACGTATCATAGGCGCTTCATCGGCAACAGCGGGTATACCCGAATGGAAGCGAACTGATCTCTACTTACTCAACGAGTGATTTTGATGAAACCACGCGCACCCTACGGAAATCTAAGGCGGCCGTCAGGGACAAAAGGTGTGGACGAGACACAAATTGAATTCGGGAGTGTGAGCCTATAGCTTGCGCCGTCTTCTCCCTTTTCGGCGACGCGTTCCAGGGTATATTTCACCAGGTACTCGCTATTCCCGGACGGCCTCGGACTGCCGCCGATGCCCAGAACCAGCACGTGCCCGGAAACGTTACGCCCATCTTCAGAAGTTCTTATTTGGTCCTTAACGGTTTTTTCGTCATCAAGCCCTGAAGCGTACAATGCTCCTCTCCCCCTTCTAGTTTGTCAGGTTCGTCAGAACTACTTGTAAGGCCCATCATAGCTACAACCTATCACATGGGTTGTATGGCCGATAGCCCGACTGCGTCTTTAGAGCTATCGCAACTTTCAAGATTACCCCAATCAAGGAATACTTCGCCCCTGTGAAGAACTAGGAATATCGAGGTACTCCTCAACAGTACTAGCTGATTTGGAGGCGCAAAGATGGACAAGGATCAGATGCATTTCGAAACCAAGGTCATGCACGTAGGCCACGAACCTGACCCCTGTACAGGATCGATTACCACCCCGATTTACCAGACTTCGACCTTTGTATTTCCCAACGTGGATGAGGGCGCAGCCCGTTTCAGGGGCGAGCGCGAAGGCTACATTTACACGAGGCTGGGCAACCCCACTGTGGCAGCCCTCGAAAGGTGCGTGAGCGCCCTGGAGGGCGCCGAGAAAGGGCTTGCCTTCGGTTCCGGCATGGCGGCGATTTCCGCATTGCTCCTGGCCATCGTTAAGTCAGGAGATCACGTCGTGGCCGATAAATGTATCTATGGGTCCACTTACACTTTCCTGGCAGCCACACTCATGCGGTTTGGCGTAGAAGTGGACTTCGTCGACTGCTCCGACATCGGGCAGATCGCCGCATCTCTGAAGCCGAACACCCGGATCATCTACTTTGAGACCCCGGCCAACCCCATGATGAAGATGGTGGATATGGAAGCGGTGGCCCGGTTGGCCAAACCCCGTGGCATAATCACCGTGGTAGACAACACTTTTATGAGCCCCTACTTCCAGAGGCCGCTGGAATGGGGCATCGACATCGTGATTCACAGCGCCACGAAATACCTGGGTGGCCATGGGGATGTCCTGGGTGGCCTCATAGTTGGCGCCGCCGAACTGATCGATCTCGTGAGGACCACTACCCAAAAGGATGTCGGCGGGATCATGTCGCCCTTCGACGCCTGGCTCATTTTAAGAGGAATCAAGACCCTCGCCGTGAGAATGGAGCGTCATGAGAGAAACGCCATGAAAGTAGCGGAGTTTCTCGAGAAGCATCCCGCCGTCGAACGCGTCTATTATCCGGGACTGCCGTCCCATCCCCAATACGCAATAGGAAAGAAGCAGATGACCGGATTCGGCGGGATGATGTCGTTCGAGTTGAAGGGCGGCTTCGAAGCTGGGCGCACCCTCATGGACTCGGTGAAGCTGTGCCATCTGGCAGTCAGTTTGGGTGAGACCAGCACTCTGATAGAACATCCGGCCTCCATGACCCATTCGGTCCTGACCCCGGAAGAACGTCAAGCTGCCGGGATATCGGAAGGTCTCGTCAGGCTGTCGGTAGGGCTCGAACATCCCGACGATATCATCGCCGATCTCGAACAGGGACTTGCCAAATTCCGATGAGTCGCCTGCATCTCGCGGGGCGGCGTGCAGGTTGCTTGGACGAGGGTGTGGCCGCGGTGTAAGCCGGTTGGATAGCGGCAAGTTGGTACCGGTACTCAGGTACCGTATATATACCGTAAAGGGAGGTTTTCGTGATGTTTGTGCCGTATGACCTAGGACTGGCAATTGTCGGCATCGGAGCCCTCATATGGCTGGTGGGAGTAGTCGTGGCCCTCAGCCGGAAGGAAACGGCGACGGCGGTCACCCACGCCGTAATCGGCCTGCTTATTCTCGTGCCGTCGTATATCTTCGTCACCTCTGGCGGATTTATAGGCGCCGCCGTTCTCGCAGTGATAGTCTTGTCGTCTGTGAGAGTAGTGTCCGAGTACATGAGGGGGGTCGTGTTTCGCTTCGGCCGGATGCACGGGATTCTGAACCCGGGGATAAGCGTGATCATGCCCTTCGGAATAGACCAGGTCAAGATGGTCGACATCCGGACATTCACGATCGATGTCCCCAAGCAGGAGATAATCACGAAGGACAACATCCCGGTCATGGTCGACGCCGTCGTGTATTTCAATGTCTTCGACCCGGTGCTGGCCGTAGTGAAGGTGGCCAATTACGTACACAGCACGAGCCTTCTGGGTCAGACCATCCTCCGCTCTATCCTGGGCCAGCACGAACTGGACGAGATCTTGAGCAAGCGACAGGAACTCAACTCCGTGCTCCGCACGCTTTTGGACGAGGCAACGGACCCGTGGGGTATCAAAGTATCCATGGTCGAGATAAAGTCCATTGAACTTCCGGACACCATGAAGCGAGCTATGGCGCGGCAAGCTGAGGCCGAGCGGGAACGCAGAGGCAAGATCATAGCGGCGGAAGGAGAGCTCCAGGCTTCTCAGAAGCTGGCCGAAGCTGCCCAGATCATGAGTTCGCAGCCGCTCACCATGCAACTTCGTTTCCTTCAAACGCTGACGGAGATAGCTGCGGAGCAGAACTCCACCGTGGTGTTCCCGATCCCCGTTGAGCTCCTTAAGTACTTCGGTGGTAGCGGCAAGTAGCTTGAGGACTCAAGGGATTTCGTGAGGGCTCGAAGATGGTCGGGGAGCCGGGACTTGAACCCGGGGCCTCATGGTCCCAAATTATGTCCAGACCATCTACGTGTGTATCGGATAGTCAATATGCTGCGGTTATGTTCCATGCAAGTCTGTGTTTTTGACCGTTTTCTACCCGCATTCCTATCAAGATTCCTATCAAACTCGGGAGCTACCATCAAGGAAATGTGCTAGTTTGGTTGGCGGACATGCGTTACGTCATTCGCGCATCAGCGCGAAATTGATGAGCAGCCTCGCCGTCCGGCCGTTGCCATCGGCAAACGGGTGGATGTGCGCGATCTTCCGGTGCTGCACCGCAGCCCGCTCAACCGGGTGCAGGGCTGCGCCGTGGTCCGGTACCACTCCACGCTCTCGGCCATCCTGACCGGCACCTCTACCGCGGGAGGCGGACGGTGCCGGCTGCCTGCTATCAGGACATCACCCCGGCGGTAGCGTCCTGCTTCCCCCGGCCACGAAATCCGCGACGCGCGCACCCACCCACACCGCACCCCGATCGAGCGGTATCGAAATCAGCGTTCCCAGCCTGTCACTCCCCACCCTGATTTCCGCCCCGCCATTCGGGGCATCCTAGTGTCGTTTTGCCTTCCCGAGAGGTTTTCATTAGAAACGTCAAAGATATGTTGTCCCGGAAGGGCCTCCGACTCAAGGATCTCTCCAAAGGGACCGGGATACCTTTATCTCATCTCTCACTGGCGCCCAACGGAACCCGGTCACTCGGCGACGATATGAAGGACAAGATCGCTCCATTTCTAGGAGTATCAGTGTCTCGCCTGTATTCGGAAGAACCCGTGCTACCAGAGGTTGAAGCCACTGGTCTTCTCATACACGACCCGGAACGGCGGGAGCTTCGGCAGGTTTTGGATACTTTTCTTACGGCCACACACATGGAAGAGCTACGCCGTTCGTTTTACGTAGCCCTTGGGACGCTAAACGATGCGGAGGCCCGTTCGGTCAAGCGTTTCCTCATAGAGGTGCTGAGGGACAAGACTGACCGGACGAAAGTGAGGCTGCGACATTCGAACGTCGGGCTGGACTATCTCGGGAAGAACAGAAGCTCCTTGCCCTCTGCCTCATAGCTGGCTCTGGCGCCAGACTGGAATGGGTGAAGGCCGTCTCAGGCTTGAGCGACGAAGCATTCGGAACGTTGACGGAGAAGCTCCGCTCCCGCTCTCTCATCAGGCTGGTTGAAGGCGAGGGTGCGGTGCGGGCCAGTTTCCCCGCATCAGTCCCCATTCCGAGTCCTGGTTCGCTGTTTACCCAAGAGAGGCTCCGTGCGATATATCTCACCCTGGCGCGGGCAATGAAAACCGCGCCCGACGAGGGTCCGTTCTTCGAGAGCAAGCTTGCGGAGCTCCTGCTGAAAGCCGGCCCGCAAGGCATAAGTCTTGCCGCAGCCGGCTCGCCGAGGATCACGCCCATGCCTCTGGTCTCCACGAGGTACTTGATGCGGGCCAGGGCCTGTTTGAAGCGCTTCGAGGGGAAATGGTCCTGAGGCCTGATGTCCTTGGTGAACGGGTCCTGAGAAAGCGAGTAGAATGCCCTGTACATGATTCATTCCTCCTCCGCATCCAGTTCAGACAGGCGAAGAGCCGGCTTTTCCCTTTTGACCCTGGCGTTTTCGTGGAGGTTTACGGGTTTCGTTCTGGCCACCTCCATCCCTCCGTCGTAGATCAGGACTTCGCTCAGATCGTCCGGGCCGAATCTGCCCTCGACCCTTTTGCGGATGAGCGCCGGAGGCAGTTCGAAGAGATGGTTTTGCACGGATATGGTGGAGTCGTGACGCACCTTGCGGATTTCCCTTCGGAGAAAAATAGGATCCAGGATCGACGGGTCGTCCAGCATCTTCAGGGAACTGGACCGAGACATGTACATGTCAATGGGGGACATCCCGATGCCGCTGTGGGGCCGTGAGTTGTAATCCCTTTCGAGCCACGCGAGGAAAGACTGGTTGAGGGAATCGAGGGTCAGTCCTTCGTAATCGAGGGTTGAAAGAAACCTTTGCCTGACCGACAGGAAGAATCTCTCGATTTTGCCTTTGGCCGAGGGTCGTAGGGTTTTGTGTGGACGAGAGCGATACCCAAGGATTCCGCTGAAACCGGGGGACGATGGAAGAAGGCAGGAGCGAAATTGTCCTCCCGCACGCAGGGTACAGAAGCCTCGGAATCCAAACCTGTACTTCGAGGTCCTCCCTCGCTGCATACCGCAGGTACCATCCATGGCGCTTCAGATTCACTTTCTTCTTGCAGGCAGGACATTCTCCTGGGACCGGAAACTCAACTGCCTTTGCCAGGGCGACATACTCCTCGAGCGACACGGGTGCTTTCCACAGAATCTGCAAAGTCATTCTCCTCCCACAGGAAACTGAAAAGAAATCATCACTTTGCTTGAGGGAGGCATTGGCAAGATTCTAGAGGAATGTGACTGAGGAAACTGCTAAACCCGAACAACTAATGTGCAAAGTGACACCCATTAATGACTATGAACATCATCCCTAGAAGAGAATCCGGCTTCATCCCAAACAGTATAGGTGGGGTTACTTGATGCACCACCTTTACGCTGCAATCGCGTCAGAAATTGATTCAGGGAAGGTAACTGTAGTTAACCCGACGCCTGACGACATCGAAGACGCCTGTCCAATACCGGAGCGCAGGTACTACAGATGCTGGGTCGATACTTGGGTCTGCAGGAGTACTTGAGGATGTGCACTGGCCCTGCACCACTTCACTTCCCCACTCTGGGTTAGCATCCTGGCAGGCACGGACATCATCCCACCTTAGTGTTAGTTGTAGCAACAACCGTCAGCGTTCCCCGCAGAAGGCATGGCCCTATTTGCGCGTTTCCTATTCAAGCACGTCTCCTCCGACAAGCATGGTTAAACCGCGGTAAGCGGTACACGCTACCTCCGCCAGCAATGGCCACACACCCCAAAAAATGGTCGCAACAAGCCCCGCTGCAAAGCCATTATTGTACAGGTTGAGCCCTCCGTGGACCCCACCGACATTTAGTACAACGGCGACATGTAGGATCCCAGCGAGAATGCCTGCCACTGGGCCGAATAGGCCTGCTATTGGCGCCAGGGCTGTCCCAAACAGCGCTGCGAGTATCGGACCTGGTTCATTCGGGCTAATTCCGAAAAGCTTGCAGCCCAGGAAGACACCGAACATGATGGGGATGATGTTCCGAGGGTGTTTTCCGAACGCCGCAAACCCTGCCATCGTGAATAAACCTCCTATCGTGGGCCCGTTGAACGGGCCGCCGGTGAGGAATACGTAGATACAGCCCACTGTGCCAACCAGCCCGATATTCAGTAACGTAGCAGGCCATCCCGCAACCTGGACAAAGTCACAGGGGGCTTTACCCGAGGATTTGAGGATCATGATATATTTCTTTAGATTTTGCCTTCCAATCATAACCGCTCCAAGGAGGGTTACAGCGGCGAAAAGCAGGGTAACTGATATCCCAAGGTGAGTTGACCATTCTGTCGACCATCTGGGAACGTGGTTATGTTTTCCAAACCATCTCACGATTATGGCGTAGACCACTGCGCCCAGTATCCCTGCAGCAAATCCGACGTTGTATAGATTGGTTCCGTTGTGGCAGTGGTAGAGACTTGAAGCAATGCTGGGTATAATGAAACCAACCATGACCCCAACCAGGATTCCAACATGCCATCCCAGTCCGACGTCGTGGACAATGTGGGTAATGGCCGGAGCCAGAGAGGTAGCGAACAGCGTCGTCACCACAACATCTTTCAGGGGTTTCCTCGACGCAGTCGCATTCAGAAGCCCGCCAAGGATGATTGGCGTTACGTTAAGTGGGTTCTTTCCGAACAGTGCGAAACCAGTCATAGTCATGATTGCGGCCACATGAATGCCTGCAGGACGTATACCTAGGAAACAGAGGATAGCAACGCCGATGAGACCAGTAATCGCCGCATTAACCAGAGCTGCTCCGACGCCACCCACATCCATGTAGTCAGTAATTAGAACACCAGAGCTGTCCAGGATACGTTGAAGACCTGTAAAGACCTTGTGAGTTTCAACCCACATTCCAGCCAGGAGCAACAACAATTCGAAGCAAACAAGCGCCAAGGTTTCGGGTGCGAACGCAGCTTTACCCTCTAACTTCATAGACTCCTCCAATCTGTGTATTAAGCTTTGCGTACAAACGTGCGGAACTGACAAATTGGCTTACGCACTCGAATTGATAGCGACGAAGGACCCTGACGTTATAGAGCAAATATCCTGCAACAATAATGCACGAATCCGGATGACTGGGCAAGATATCATCGCAATCAGACCGCATCTTACGCTCACGGAACAAGAATGCCCTCGGGTTTGGCACTTACAATCCCGAAAACGGGAAAGGTACTGTAGCTCGCGCACGCCAGGTGCTCACCCGCGTCAAAACGTCAAAAGCCACTTATAATCCCGAAAACCGGGAAGAAAGCAGTTGGCAGTGGCACAATGTGCGATAAGGGATGCTCTGATAATAAGACTGGACGAACTTGGGCTTCAGTCTAGACAGGAGATTGAGAGATATTTCGAGCAGCGTTGCGGTAAGGATCTCGCACCGACCGAGCACCCATGCACGAACGTGTACGAGGTCCGGATCGCTTCTCCGAGGGACACTGCCACCTGCAGCAAGAGCCAAAGCCGCTGCCAGTGACTCGTTGCGGTTCCTGCGGGGGATGGGTATGGGTAGAAAGCGTCGGGGTCACGCAGAGGGATCCATCTATCGGCAGAAAGACGGCCGCTGGGTTGCCGAGCTCTTCCTTGGCAGAGATAAGAGAGGTAAGAAGAAGGTCTGGAAGTGCTACGGCAAAACCGCTGCTACCGGCGCACTGTACTGCGAGACAGGCCCGGAAGCCGCGTTCGGTAAGTTTTCCTATCAGATTCCTATCAAATCGGGGCTCGTTGCTTTCCGATTTTGGGGTTGTGCTGGTCGGGGAGCCGGGACTTGAACCCGGGGCCTCATGGTCCCAAACCATGCGCGCTACCAAGCTGCGCCACTCCCCGACGCATCATTTAGCACCGGTAACGTGCTATTCCGGGATTATCCCCCGGCTAGAATTATAAGGTCGCACCAGGCCAAAAGCAACGTGAACAGACGGGAAGTCGCCTACCAAGGACTTACACAACCCATGATCACTTGTCTTCTTCGAGGTATACCGTCTTCGCTTTCAGCGAGAGCTGCGTGACATCCATCACCGCGCAGGCCCGCTTTGTGCCGGAACGAGGAGTGGATGGGCTTCCGGGATTTACCAGCAAAAGTCCATCCACCTGCGAGACCAGAGGCACATGCGTATGGCCGAATACCACACAGTGGGCACCCAGGCTCTTTGCCCGCTCAACCAGGAGGACGAGATTCTTCTTCACTTGGTACAGATGACCATGGGTGAGATAAATCCGCCGCCCGCCCACGGCGATCATTTCCTCGGCCGGCCCTTTGACCATATAGTCGCAGTTGCCCACCACCGAAACAACCCGAATATCCAGGGATTCCTGAATTCGTTGGGCGTCTTCGTAGAAGTCACCCGCGTGCAGCAAGAGATCGATATCATCCAGGCGCTTCAAGGCCTCCCGGATAGCCCGGAAATCACCGTGAGTATCGGAAATCGCTCCTATCTTCACAGCCAGTCCTCACCTTAAAGGCGTCTCCAGTTCACGACCCCCATCAAGGATTTTCCTCGAAGGTCTTTCCAGGAAAACCTCGGTCCCGGCAAGGCAAACCCGACGCCGACTCAAAGATTGTCGTGTTGCGTTTGGTAAGCCCGCCTGATCGCAGGAACAAGACCTGCTAGGGCCCTCGCCCTGTGGCTCACTTTGTCCTTTTCCTCACCGGAGCTCTCGCCAAACGCCTTACCCAGCTCGGGGCAGTAAAACAACGGATCGTATCCAAACCCGCCGGTGCCGCGAGGTGCCCTTAGAATGAACCCCTCGACAGTGCCCTCGGAACGGCCCACCACTCCCCCGGCACCCACGAGGACCATCGCACACCGGTACCTTGCAGTGCGTTTTTCCCATGAAACACCCTCCAGCGCTTTGAGGAGGGCGGCGTTATTCTCTTCGTCGGTAGCTTCGGGGCCGGAAAACCGGTGAGACAGCACCCCCGGCATTCCGTGAAGGTAATCCACCTCGAGCCCGGAGTCCTCCCCGAGCACCAATCCGCCGGAAGGGCCGCTCTTTTCCCAGGCGTACCTGGCCTTCATCTCGGCATTTTCGATGAAAGTCGAACCTGTCTCTTCGGGTGACTCATAAGAACCACCGGCAGCTGTGAGGTCCACTACTTCGACGGGAACGTCCGGAAGAAGCGACTCCAGTATGCGGCGGATTTCCCGAGTCTTGCCGGGGTTCTTGGTAGCTACTGTGATCTTCACGAGTGTTCCAGGTCCTGCTCGTCGCCGGCGACCCTACCTTCGCCCTCTTGTGTGCTGGGCGCATACCGCCCGATTTCGTCCGCGAGAGGACCCAGCACCTCCCTCTGGTGCTCCATCAGCTGTTTGATGCCCAACCGGGCCGTATCAAGGAGCACGTCAAGTTTCTCCTTGGAGAAGGGTGAATGCTCGCCCGTGCCCTGTACTTCGATGAACTCGCCCTTGCCGGTCATGACGACGTTCATGTCAACGTCCGCAACGGAATCCTCCTCGTAGCATAAGTCGAGGTACACCGCACCGGATACGATCCCTACGCTGATAGCTGCTACGTAATCCACCACCGGAAAGCAGGTAATGACTCCCTGCTCCCTCATGCGGTTTATGGCGTTCACCAGGGCCACGAATCCCCCCGTAATGGATGCGGTTCGGGTCCCCCCGTCCGCCTGGATGACGTCACAGTCCACCCACAAAGTCCGCTCCCCGATGGCGCCCAGATCCACAGCTGCCCGCAAGCTGCGACCGATGAGCCGCTGGATTTCCATGGTCCGCCCGCCCGGCCTGCCTTTGGAGACTTCCCGGGGAGTCCTGGTTACCGTCGCGCGGGGGAGCATCGAGTATTCGGCGGTCAGCCACCCCTGGGAGGTTCCCTTTAGAAATTGGGGAACCTTGTCCTCCACTGACACCGCCACCAGCACTTTCGTGTCACCCGTCTCGATGAGGCAGGATCCCTCGGCGTATTTTAAAACGCCCGGAGAGATCCTGACCGGGCGAATTTCCCGCTCACTTCTGCCGTCGCTTCTCAATTTTCATCACATCCGGTATGTTCTGGTTGGCGCCTTTCCAGGTCCACCCTCGCTTCCACAGGGTCACCCCGATTTGTTGCGGGAAGCGACCTGCTTCGGAAACCAGCCACCGCCGGCCGTCAGGCGGCCTTCGCCTATTTTGCCTTCCGGTACGGGATTACCCCGCCCCGTATCCCCCTGGTCTCCAATATGGTGACGAAGGAATCGGGCGCCACACCCCTTATTATTTCATCGACTGAGGGAATGCTCTTTCTATCACACGATAGCATGAGCACAGGGCGTTCTCCCCGGAGCCCTCTTCCGGCGAGGACCGTCACGCCGAACCCAGCTTCCCTCAACCGGGTTTCGAGCTCCGCCTCGCGACCGTCCTGCGGAACCACTTCAACCGTAGCTAGCCCGAGCGCGACTTTTTCCTCGAGCAAGCTCCCCAGGATAGTCCCGGTGGCAAAGCCCAGCCCGTACGCTAATATTTTAAAGGGATCATCCATGTTCCTGAGCACCCTGGTGAGCGCAGCGATATAGATGGAAGCTTCGAGAAACCCTATGCCCGCTGCGGGGTACTTTTTCCCTTTAACCACCAGAAGCATCCTGAAGGTGGATAAGCTCACGTCCACCACTCTGGCCAGGAAAATAAGAAAATACTCTAAAACGAACGTCACAAGGATCCCTTCTTCTCCTCGCCCGGCTGTTACTACGAGGGCAGGTTTTCTTCGGTCATGAGAGAATGGAGCTGCTGGAGAGACCTGGCCAGGGTTTCGATGTCTTTCTTGTCGAGCTTGGCCAGGATGGACTTGACATACCTGCGTCGAGCTTGAATCACCTGATCGATGACTTCCTTCGCCTTCGGCAGGACGCGAAGACGGATTACGCGCCTGTCCTCGGGATCCCGCCTTCTCTCCAACAAGCCGTTCTTCTCCATTCTATCAATGAGATCGGTGGCAGTGGAACAGGCAAGATAAAGGCGGTCGCAAAGCTCGCCCATGGTGATGTCGGGGTGGTTATCGAGGACGAGAAGGGCATTGAACTGCGGGTTCGTTATGCCGAAATCGATTAAAATATCCCGGCCTCGCTTTTTAATGATGAAAGCGACATGTCTCAAAAGCTCCTCGATTTGCCTTACCTGCGCGTCGAACTCCTCGTTCATGGACACCACCCCTGAAAAGTGTAACACGAAAGCACGTCTAACTACGCCGGGCCATCCTGAATTCCGCCTACCGGTGGAACTCCCCGGTTACATGTCATAGTTTCCAGGCGGAATCCCATTAAAGTCTCCTGCGCATCGCCGCCCGCGCATCGATACTCCGTTCCCAGCACACATTTCGCCGCAAGCGGAACCCATTCCTTCCGGGGACGAAACGGTCTCGCCGGAGGTAAGCTGCAGGGTCCCAGCTGGAGTCCGCGGGGAACGGAGCCCGCAGGAACGGAGGCAAGGGGGCGCATGGCAGCTCGGGTACGGTTCTTCGTACATTCTCCATACTGATTCCTCGTTTCTGTACGGTTTTTCGTACGCCGGAAGGAAAACGCCCGTCGAGACAAGATCCTTGAGTTTCGGGTTTTCCAGCACATCGAGACTCCAGCCATCAGTGGCATCGTTATTGCGTATCTGTCTCTCATGTGGCCTGGGTGCCAGGTATGTTGGAGGTCCTCGAAATGCGGAGGAGGTGAGGTCGCCCGGAGAGGTTTCACTTGAAAGCAGGGGGACACCGGTTAGCTGCTATCCGGCTTTCTCGAGCAAAGGAAGGACGTCCCCCAGTTCAGGACGGTTTAGGTTCCGAAGATGACGTCAACAGCCGGTTTTGTGGATCTTCCGGGTTTCGTCGCTTAGGTCTTGTCTAACCAGGAGGTGAAATCACTTGGTACTCGCAGGGCAAGCACCTGCCAAGGGGATACTGTTTTTCGCTCCGGAAATGTTTTGGGATTTCGTGCTGGTGGCGCTTCTTTTCATCCTGGTGTACGTCATGATTCGCAGGGCCAATGCGGGGCTGCCCATCCCTCGCATTCGAAAGATCGCGGGTCTTGAGGCCATAGACGAAGCTATAGGCCGCGCCACGGAGATGGGTAGACCGGTCCACTTCACACCGGGGATGAGCGGTTTCGGACCTGAAACCTACGCGGCCCTGGCGACCCTGTCTTATGTCGCCAAGACTGCAGCTCAGTACGATACCAGGCTCATCGTCACAAACCGTCAGCCCACGGTGCACCCCGTTACTTCCGAAATTGTGAGGCAAGCTTACCTAGAAGCAGGTAGACCGGACGCTTTCAACCAGGACGACGTGAGGTACCTGTCGGACTGGCAGTTCGGCTACACTTCGGCTGTACTGGGTATATTCCGCCGGGAAAAACCCGCCGCCAACCTCATGTTCGGCTACTGGATGGCGGAAGCGCTCATCCTGGGCGAAGCTGGCGCCGAGGCCGGGTGCATTCAGGTGGGCGCCAACACCAATGTATTCCAGATCCACTTCTTCATCGTGACCTGCGACTATACGCTCATCGGCGAGGAGCAATTCGCCGCCTCCGCTTACCTCTCCAAGGAGCCGATGTTGACTGGAACCGTCGTAGCTCAGGATATGGTGAAGATCTTAATTGGGCTGCTGGTTTTAGCGGGCTCGGTGTGGGCCACGGTCGCGGGTAACGCTGACAAACTGGTCAAGTTCCTGTCGCAGTAAAGGAGGGATTGGGGGTGCAATTGAGAAGACAACTGCCGCTCATTGTCGTATTCGTCACCGCGGTGCTGGTCATGCTGTTCAAATTCGTAAACTTCGGTGAGACCGGCAAGAATGTCTTGTCTCAGATGGACAAATGGTCACAAGTGACGAGCATCGTGGCGTTTCTCTTGGGACCTATCAACTTGATCAGGCTTCACCTGGGTAACGTCACCAAAAGGAGGCCCAGGTGGGTACACAGTGCCTTGACCCTAGTTGTCACAGTCGTGTTCACGATCGTGTTCGCTTTGAACGGCTCCAACGGCGAAGTGACGCTATGGATCATCAACAACATAGCGATCCAGATCTCCGGCGCGATTTACGCGATGCTGGGTTTCTATATCTGTTCCGCAGCTTACCGGAGCTTCAAGCTCAGGAACCTTGAGGCGACGGTCCTCCTGCTCTCGGCCGTCATCCTCATGCTGGCTCAGGCACCCATCGGCGAAGAGATCATCCCGGGTATCTCCAAATGGGGTGAGTGGATCCTGTCGGTTCCCAACTCCGCCGGCATGCGGGGGATACGCCTTGGCGCTGCCATAGGAGCTTTCGCAGCTAGCATCCGGGTAATCCTCGGTCTTGAGCGAAGCTGGGTCGGTGGAAGCACCGCGGAGTAAGGGGGTGAGCTTAGATGGATTGGGATAAACTCCAGCGTATAGACGTCAGGTGGATCTATGCCCTCGTGATCGTCTGTCTCCTGGTGCCGATGTTCTGGCCCCTGGGATTGCCTATCACCATATCGGAGAATACGAGAAAGGTGTGGGAGGCCGTCGACAAGCTGCCTCCGGGCTCGGTCATCCTGGTATCCCATGACACCGGTCCCGGAAACGCTCCCGAACTTAACCCCATGCTTTCGGCCCTCGCCAAGCAGGCATTCGAGAAGAACTGCAAGATAGTAGGGGTGGCTTTCTTCGACCAGCTGGTGGGGCCGCCCATGTTTCAGGAATACGTGGGCTCGGTAGCTGAAAAGATGGGGAAGAAGTACGGCGTGGACTGGATCAACCTGGGCTTCAGGCTGAACGCAACGGCGACCATGCGACAAATGTGCGATGACATCCACGGCGCCATGCTCGGGGTCGACTGGGAGAATAAGTCCCTTTCAGACTTCCCCATCATGAACGAGGTCAAATCCATCAAGGACGATGTGGACCTCATTTTCGTCACAACGGTCGGAACGCCCGGGTACGGGGACTGGATGACGTACGTGGCGGAGCCTTTGAAAAAGCCCCTCACGGGCGGCGCATCCCTCACCATGTATTCCGGACTTCAGCAGTACATCCGCTCCGGACAGCTCCAGGGATTCCTGGGCGGCCTCAGAGGGGCGGCGGAATACGAGCAACTGGTGGGTGCTCCGGGTAAGGGGTGCTCCGGCATGGACGCTCAGTCCCTTGGCCACATGATGATCATCGCCTTCCTCATCTTAGGGAACATAGGTTACTTCGCTTCCGCCAGAAAGAAGTCTCGCGCTTGAGGAGGTGAACGAGCATGACAGCTGAACAGTGGGGTGCCATTGCGGGCAGCATCTGCATAATCATGGCCTGGTCCTACCTGTTTAAGGAAAGCGACATCTACTACTTCGCGGAGCACCTGTTCGTCGGGTTGACCGTCGCCAGGGGGCTTACGTACACCTTCGAGAACCAGTTGAAGCCTCTAGTCCTGAAGGACATGGCGGAGAAAGGGCAGTGGACGCTCGTGATTCCGGTCGTCATCGGGCTTCTCATATACTGCTGGTTCTTTAAGGGGCTCCGGTGGGTGGCCAGGATCACGATGGGCTTCTGGATCGGTTATGGGGCCGGTTATAGTTTGGGCTTCAGCCCCCCGGTCTACTTGAAGCAGGTGTTCGATACGTTCACGCCTTTCATCAAGGACGGGCGGTTCAATTTCGGGGGCGTCCTCTACTTCCTCGTGGTGATCACGGCCCTCATGTACTTCCTGTTTACGGTGAAGAAGGAAAGCGGCGTCCTCAAGTACGGCTCGATGTTCGGAAGATACGCCTTGATGGTGGCTTTCGGCTCGGCGTACGGCTCCATCACCATGGCTTACCTGTCCTTGGTAATAGGCAAGCTTCAGGTCATCTTCAAAGATGCTCTGCATCTGGTGAAATAGGGCAAACGCCGCGTAAAAGGCAAACGGTCGAAGGGACGCCCTTCCGGGTACCCCTTCGACCGTACTTTGCACCAGGTCGCTCAATGGTGCTGCCGGGTTATGTACGTTGGGCATTGATGCCGCGGCGTAGTAGCCGCATGTCCCGGTATTCGGCTTGTCGGTCTTCTTGACCCCGCGCTTTCCGTATGGGCGGAGTACGAACCGATACTCTGCTAGGCCGGGGCACTCGCCATGCGATCTTGGCGGATGAGTGCTATCAGGAAGAACATCGGCGAGTAATCCAAAGAGGTCACACGGCGGCAATAATGGTGGAGGCGGAGGGAGTCGCACCCTCGTCCGACGATAACCCTGCCTGAGTCTCTACGAGCGTATCTCCGGCTTTCATCTCGCAACACCAGGCGCCCCGGAGCGGGCTCCTGACGTCGCCAGTCCGGAATCGCTTTCCCCGTCCGGTCCCGGACTACCCCGAACAGGTATCCCTCTTGGTGACGGCGTCCCGGGAGCCGGAGGGCACGTCTCCCGGTGCCGTGACTGCTACCTTTTAAGCAGCCAGTGCGTACTGAGTGTTGGCAGTTATTGTTTTGCCGCTTTTTGATGGGTGCGGCGCCCATGCTCGCTGCTCAAACCCGACTATCGCCGTCGAACCTCGTCGCCCCCACTCGGCAGTGAGATCCTAACACGTTTTCCTCGTCCCAACAAGGGATTGATCTATGGTCGCAGGATTTGTTTCCGTTTGATGCACATGATCGCAGGACTTGTCTCACACTGATGCATTGTTCTCTAGGTGAGAGATTGGCCGGATAACTTTCTCTAGTTGAGATGCGGTTGGCCGGACCGTTTCGCAGGGATACAAGTTCTCTCGAATCCTTTCACAGTCGGCGCACAGGTCTTTAAGATGTCTCAAACGCGGTCAAATGGCGAGGACACGCGAGGCGTTGTGAAGCTCCACATGTATCTGAACCCAGTCGGGGATCGGATGATGGAAAACCTACTCGAATCGCCGTCTTCCTCGGGCCTCCCGTTCCATTTCCCTTCGGATGTCCCTTTCGCGAATAGCTTCCCGCTTATCGTGGGCTTTCTTGCCCTTACACAACCCCAGCTCTACCTTGGCCTTGCCATCCTTGAAGTAGATTGACAGGGGAATGAGAGTGTAACCACGCTGGTGGACTCTGGCAGCAAGTCTCCTGATTTCGTTTTTGTGCAGGAGCAGCCTCCGTGGTCTTAGCGGATCATGGTTAAACCGGGAAGCGGCCTCGTACTGGTCAATGTGGGCGTTCTTCAGGAAAACCTCGGTTCCTGAGACCTCGGCGTAACTATCTTGAAGGCTCGCCCGCCCCGCCCGCAGCGACTTGACTTCCGTACCGATGAGAGCTATCCCAGCTTCTATCGTTTCTTCGACGAAGTAATCGTGACGGGCTCTCCTGTTTTGAGCAACCACTCGAATACCTTTTTCACGGCCCATGAATTGTCACTCCTGCCTCTGTAAGTAGGCCGGTATTTCCCAACTATAATCCCAGCTCCGTTGCGATCCCCTGCATCGCAGAAAGCGCGATGTCAATGAATTCGCGAAGGTCCAGTCCCAATTCGGAACAGGCCTTGATTGCATCCCGGTTCGCGCCTCTGGCGAAAGCTTTTTCGCCCATTCTGTGGAATACAAACTCGGTGTCGATGGAAGCCAGCTTCTTTTCCGGAGATACCAGGGCAGAAGCCACTATCAAGCCGGTCAGCGGATCGACTGAGTAAAGCGCCTTGGCCATGGGCGTTTCCCTGGGCAAGCCGTGAGCTTCGTTATGAGCTTCCACGGCCTGGACGATCTCGCCGTCAAACCCCATCTCCCTCGCAATCTGTCCGGATCTCAGCGAGTGTTTCTGGGGATCATTCTTGGTCTCTTCGTAATCGATATCGTGGAGCAGGCCCGCGGCGCCCCACCTGTCCTCATCCTGCCTTAACCGCGCCGCGAGGGCCCTCATAACCGCTTCTACCGCCAGGATGTGTTTGTACAGGTTCGGCGTCTTTACCATCTTCTTTACCTCAGCCAGAATCTCATCCCGAGTCATCAGCCAAAACCTCCAGTCAGAGAACATTAAAGGCGAACTCGTCGACCACCGAAGACTTGAGCCCGATAAGGATATCAGGCGGCGGTGGTACCTGACGCCCGCCACCGCCGCTCTGACTTAGGCACCTCAAGAATCTCCAACTCCGACGTCTGAGCTTCAGAGGAAAAGCGGAGCAAATATCAGCGAAACGATGCTCATGAGCTTTATGAGAATATTAAGGGACGGACCCGCGGTATCTTTGCAGGGATCTCCAACCGTATCTCCCACAACCGCAGCCTGGTGTACCGGAGTTCCCTTGCCTCCAAGGTTGCCTGCTTCGATGTGCTTTTTGGCGTTGTCCCATGCGCCTCCCGCATTGGCCAGCATGATCGCAAGCAAAACTCCGGAAAGGAGCGCTCCGGCGAGAAGCCCCGCCAAAGCTTCCTTGCCCAGGACGAAACCGACGAAGACGGGGACGACCAGAGCCATGAGTCCGGGAACCATCATCTGACGAAGAGCGCCTTTCGTGGAGATGTCAACGCATCTGGCGTAGTCAGGCCGAGCTTTCCCCTCCATCAAGCCGGTTATCTCCCGGAACTGCCTGCGTACTTCCTCTACCATGCTGGATGCGGCCTTGCCCACCGCTTCCATGGCCATGGAGGAAAACAGGAAGGGCAGCATACCGCCGATGAACAGGCCCCCGATGACGCGCGGGTCGAGAAGGTTGATGCCGGCAAGGCCGGCAGCCTGCGAATACGCCGAAAAGAGCGCCAGCGCCGTGAGGGCCGCCGAACCGATGGCGAATCCCTTGCCCAAAGCTGCCGTGGTGTTTCCCAGAGCGTCAAGAGTATTGGTGACGCTCCTCACATCCTCACCAAGGTGCGCCATCTCCGCAATACCCCCGGCGTTGTCCGCTATGGGTCCATACGCATCCACCGAGACCGTCATTCCGGTGGTAGAGAGCATCCCAACCGCAGCTAGAGCGATGCCGTAGAGCCCCCCGAAGCCCGATGCGTCGCCGAACCTATAAGCCATGAGGCTAGCCAGCGCGATGATGATGAGGGGTACAGCTGTAGACTTCATCCCCACGGCGAGCCCGGCTATAACGTTGGTGGCCGGCCCGGTCTGGGATGCCTTCGCTATCCCCTTGACCGAACTGTAGTCCGCGGAAGTATATACCTCCGAAAGAAGCCCGATGAGCACACCGGCGAATACTCCGGAAAAAACGGACCAGAACAGGGTGTACTGCCCGGTGAGATAGCGGATTAAGAACAACGAACCCAAAAGTACCAGGACAGCTGCGGAGAAGGTACCGGCTCTCAGACTTGCAGCCGGATTTTTCCCCTCGCCGCGAACCATGAAGCTTCCCAGTATACATGCGACGATCCCAGCCGCCGCTATGACTAGGGGAAGAACTATCGCCGTAAGGGCGCTGGACTGGTCTCTCATCATGACGCCGATGGCCATCGCCGCCACTATCGAACCCACGTATGATTCGAACAAATCGGCGCCCATTCCGGCGACGTCGCCCACGTTGTCCCCGACATTGTCAGCTATGACCGCCGGGTTCCTCGGGTCGTCTTCGGGGATCCCCGCTTCGACCTTGCCAACGAGATCGGCCCCTACATCGGCAGCTTTTGTGTAAATACCGCCACCCACTCTGGCGAACAAAGCTATCGAGCTTGCCCCCAGGGCAAAGCCGTTGACGATTCCAAAGGAAACGGGATCTGAAGGATCACCGAAGACGAGGTACGTAACCCCGAGACCGAACAGGCCGAGGCCCGCGACGGTCATTCCCATGACCGCACCGCCAGAAAAAGCTATCCTGAGGGCAGGACCCTGGCCTTTCCTGGCGGCTTCCGCGGTGCGAACGTTGGCCATGGTGGCCGTGCTCATCCCTATGTAGCCGGCGAGCGCCGACGCGATCGCCCCCCAAACAAAAGCAATGGCCGTTTCGGGGCGCATGATCTCAGGGGGAGTGAAGTAGCCCGCTATGAACACGACGATAGCTACGACGACGACGAAGTACACCAGTGAGCGGTACTCCCGGCCCAGGAAGGCCATGGCCCCTTCGTGGATGGCGCGGGCGATTTCCCGCATCTGGTTCGTACCTTCCGGGGATGCCTTGACCCTGCTACGAAGGAAAAGTGCGAACAAAAGCGACAGCGCTCCCGCCACGGGAGCGGCGAAAGTCCACGTGGAAAGAGACACATGTATCCCTCCTCAGCGAACTACCGTCAGCAGCACGGTCACGAGCATAAACAACCCTGCGAGGTAAGGAGTGATCTTTGCGAGGGTCGCACTGATTCCTTTGCCTCTCCTTCCGAAGAGAAACTCCGTGCCGCCTCCTATCGCCCCAAGACCCGCGCTCCTACCCGGCTGCAAGATGATTACAGCTATGAGTCCGAGGGCCAGAATGAACTGGATAACCACCAGTGCCAGGCGCATGTCATCACCTCCGTTAGCTACGCTAATGACTGCGCTAAATCGTCACAAACAAGCGTAAATAGTAAACACCGTTCTCCATTTTAGCACCGAAAAAGAGCCCGTTCCACCCGCAATGACCTGCACCCACGAGTGACCCGGTCAGCGCAAGCCCAGAAGGGTCACCGCCGTCCCCAGCGTCGCGCCGGCAGACAGCTCCTCTTCTATCCTGAGGAGTTGGTTGTATTTAGCCACCCGCTCCGTTCTGGCCGGGGCACCCGACTTGATTTGTCCCGCCCCGGTCGCGACGGCCAGGTCAGCTATAAAGGTATCCTCGGTTTCGCCGGATCGGTGCGATATCATCCACCTCATACCGTGTAACCTGGCCACTTCGATGGCCTCCAGGGTTTCCGTGACGGTTCCCACCTGATTGACTTTGATGAGGACGGAGTTCGCCGCCTTCCTGGCGATACCTTCCAGGATCCTTTCCTTTGAGGTCACGAAGAGGTCGTCCCCGATGACCTGTATTCTTGCGCCCAGTTCCTCGTTGAGATGCCGCCAGCCTTCCCAGTCGTCTTCGGAAAGCCCGTCCTCAATCGACACCACCGGGAACTTCGAAACCCAGCCGGCGTATTTACGCACGAGGTCCGCGGCGTCTCCTTCCCAGCCCTCACCCTCTAAGCGATATCCCCCGTCTTTGTAGAACTCCGACGCAGCAGCGTCGATGGCGAGGTAAACGTGCTCCCCAGGCCGGTACCCAGCTTCTTCGATAGCTTTGGTCAGAAGCTCCAGAGCCTCCTGGTTGGACCCGAGCCTCGGAGCGAAGCCGCCTTCGTCGCCCACGGCGGTGGAATACCCTTTTTCTTTCAGGACATTTTTCAAACTGTGGTACACTTCCGAGCCCATCCTGAGGGCCTCGGAAAACGAGGCGGCGCCCGCCGGGACTATCATGAATTCCTGGATGTCCAGGTTATTGTCCGCGTGTTTTCCGCCATTTAAGACGTTCATAAAGGGAACGGGAAGCATTCTCGCAATTCCACCCAGATATCTGTACAGGGAAAGGCCGTGAGATAGAGCTTCAGCTCGGGCCACCGCCATGGATACACCAAGCATCGCGTTAGCTCCCAGCCTGGACTTGTTTTTCGTTCCGTCCAGTTCAATGAGACGCTGATCTACTTCCGCCTGGTTCTCCCCGTCCATCCCCACGATCGCGGGGGCGATGATTTCCTCGACGTTGTGCACCGCCTTTAGCACGCTCATCCCCCGGTATTCCTTCCCTTTGTCCCGGAGCTCCAGAGCTTCGTGGGCGCCAGTGCTCGCGCCCGACGGCACGGCGCTCCTTCCCACCGAACCGTCGGAAAGGTATACCTCCACCTCCAGGGTGGGATTGCCCCTGGAATCCAGGATCTGCCTGGCCTTTACGTTGACAATGGTGGACATGACCGTAACCTCCTTAATATGCTGGGATGCCGGGTTAGCATACTTCTCGTCCCATCCTATCTAAACCTCAAGCAAAGATCGCCGGTCCATCTCCGGCGGGAGTCGAAGTCCCATGAGCTCGAGCACGGTTGGCGCCACATCCGACAGTATCCCTTCGCGCAACTTCCGGTCCTTATATTCGTCCCCCACCAGGATACACGGTACCGGATTATCCGTATGGTAGGTGTGGGCCCCGCCTTCCCGCAGTTCCTCGATGTTTCCGTGATCGGCCACGACCAGGGATATCCCTCCAACTTCCTTTACTTTGGCGACGAGCCGGCCAAGGCAGTCGTCCACCGCCCGGATGGCCTTGACAGCTGCGTCGAAAACCCCCGTATGGCCCACCATGTCGGGATTGGCGTAGTTGAGGAGGATGAAGTCGTAAAGCCCTTGCCCCACCCTTTTCATCGCTTCGTCAGTGACCTCGTACACACTCATCTCCGGTTTCAAATCGTACGTAGCTACTTTGGGTGAGGGGATGAGGCACCTGTCCTCGCCGGGAAAAGCTTCCTCCTTCTTCCCGCTGAAGAAGAAGGTCACATGGGCGTACTTCTCCGTTTCCGCTATCCTGAGCTGTCTTTTCCCCGCTTTGGAGACCACTTCGCCGCAGGTGTTTTTCAGGATAAGGGGAGGAAAGGCGTATTTCATGTCCAGGTCTTCTTCGTAGCGCAGCATGGCCACGAACTCGACGTCAAGTCTTTTCCCTCGGGAAAAACCCCCGAAGGATTCGTCGCAAAAAGCGTGAGATATTTGTCGCGCCCTGTCCGCTCTGAAGTTGAAGAATATCACGGAGTGCCCGTCTTCGATCCTGGCCACGGGGTCGCCTTTCTTGTCTAAAATGACGGTGGGGCTGACGAATTCGTCCGTCTCATCCCGGCTGTATGCTATCTCCAAAGCTTCTTTCGCGCTCTTTGCCGTCCGGCCTTCTGCCCGGGTGAGCGCGCGGTACGCCTTTTCTGTCCTATCCCACCTCTTATCCCTGTCCATGGCCCAGTACCGGCCCATTATCGAAGCTACCTTGCCCATACCGGTCTCCTGGATTTTACGCTCAAGCCTATCCAGATAGACCTCGGCGCTTTTGGGCGGGACATCTCTTCCGTCCAGGAAAGCGTGGATGAAGACGTTCTTTTTTCCCCGCTCCTTGGCCATTTTCAAGAGCGCATACAGATGCTCCTCGTGACTGTGAACGCCACCGTCCGATACAAGACCCATCAGGTGAAGAGGTCTCTCCGGGCCGCCTTCCATGGCCGAGACCAAAGCTGGGTTGGAGAAGAAAGACCCGTCGTCGATGGCCCGGAATACCCTGACGAGGTCCTGGTATACTATGTGCCCGGCACCCATGTTGAGGTGACCGACGTTGGAGTCGCCCATTTGCCCCGGCATGAGGCCCACAGCTTCTCCTGAAGCTAAAAGGGTGGTGTAAGGATAGGTACGCTTCAACGCATTGAGGTTTTCGGGATTTGCCTTGGCTACGGCGGTCCCGGTTTCGTCCCTGGGTAATCCCCAGCCGTCCAGGACGATGAGAACCACAGGTCTTTTGGGCAACGCTTAGTCCTCCGTTTTCGGCAATGGTTTCTTCCTTATGGTTTCGCGGATGATGCGGGAGAACGCCGCAGGGTCCAAGCTTTTTCCGCCCACCAGCGTCCCGTCGATGGAGGGACGGGCCATGAAGCCGCCGACGTTTTCCGGGGTGACGCTCCCCCCGTATAGGACGCGGATCTTCGAACCGGCACCTTCGCCCATAACCTGGTCTACGACCGACCTAATGAGCAAGGAAACTTCCTCCGCGTCTTCGGGCTGGGCCTCCCTGCCCGTACCGATGGCCCACACCGGCTCGTAAGCTACGACCAAGCGCCCGGCCTCTTCCGGAGAAACCAGAGCGAGACCCTGTCTCACCTGACGGGATACCCTTTCCGGCGTAGTCCCAGCTTCCCGCTCATCGAGAGTTTCCCCCACGCACACTATGGGCAACAGTCCTTGGTCCAAAGCAGCCCTGGTCTTCTTCGCAACGATTTCGTCGGTCTCACCCCAGCCGGTCCTGCGCTCGGAGTGGCCGAGTATCACATAGGTACCTCCCGCCGCCTTCACCATTTCTCCGGAGATCTCGCCGGTGAACGCACCTTTTCTTTCCCAGTGGATGTTCTGCGCCCCCGAGAGTATGCCCGTTCCGGCTAGGGCAGCGGACACCGCCGCGAGAGCGGGAGCTGGGGGAGCTATTACCACTTCCGGCCATGTCTGCGGAGGCACCGACCCTTTGACGGTTATTTCCTCCAGGATTTCGGCTACGAGCGCCCCTATGTAAAACAGCGCTTCATCGATGGTTTTATTCATTTTCCAGTTAGCTACAATCAGAGGTCTCCGCATCCTCACCCTTCCCCTTTAGGGCCGGGGGCCACCCGGACGGTGCTCCCGAACCCTCTTTTCATCCTTCCAGTATCTTAACGCCCGGAAGCTCTTTACCTTCGAGAAACTCCAAGGATGCACCGCCTCCCGTCGATACGTGACCGATTTTCGAAGAGAGGCCCGCCATTTCCAGCGCAGCTACCGAATCTCCGCCTCCCACGACGGTAAAACCGTTTACGTCCGCCACCGCCGCGGCGATCTCGAGCGTTCCTCCGCGGAACGGTTCTACCTCGAACACTCCCATGGGCCCGTTCCAGAAAACGGTTCTGGCCTGCCCGATCTTGGTCGAGAAGAGCTTCCGCGTCCGGGGTCCGATGTCCAGAGCCATCATATCGCCGGGGATCTGGTCTTTGGGGACCACGCGAGGAGGTTCGCCAACTTTAGGCGCGGCGGCGATTACGAGATCTTCCGGCAGCAGGAGATCCTTGCCCTTCTTCGCAGCTTCGGCCATTATCTCCCCGGCCACCGAAACGAAATCCGGCTCGCTGAGGGACTTACCCACCCCCAATCCCTGGGCCAGGAGAAATGTGTTGGCCATGCCTCCCCCGATGAGGAGCGCGTCCACCCTGTCGAGGAAATTTCTGAGCACTCCGATCTTGTCCGAGACCTTGGCGCCTCCGATCACAGCTACGAACGGCCTTTCCGGGCTCTCCAGGAGCTTTTTCAGAGACTCGATCTCCTTTTTCATGAGAAAGCCGGCATAGGCGGGAATGTAGCGAGCTATCCCTTCGGTCGAGGCGTGCGCCCTGTGAGCTGTGCCGAACGCGTCGTTTACGTAAACATCGGCCAGGCCGGCGAGCTCCTTCGCAAACTCGGGGTCGTTCTCTTCTTCCTCGGAATGAAAGCGCAGGTTCTCGAGGAGAAGCACTTCACCCGGGCGAAGTGCCTTCGCCATGCTCTTGACCTCGTCGCCGGTGCAGTCCGGCGCCATCTTAACCGGTCGTGCTAGGAGATTCTCAAGGGTTCGAGCTACAGGCCTGAGGCTCATTTCCGGGACCACCTTGCCCTTGGGCCTGCCCAGATGAGATGCGAGGATCAAAGCGGCGCCCCGGTCCAGGAGGTATCTCAGGGTGGGAAGGGAAGCCCGGATACGCGTATCGTCGCGGATGTTCCCGTTTTCATCCAGGGGTACGTTGTAATCCACCCTTACGAACACGCGCTTTCCTTTTACGTCCAAACCCTCAATGGTTCGCAACATAACGGCCCCTCGCTTTCCGTGGAATGGGATGGAACCTGTTAGAATCCCTTGGCCGCGATCATTGATACGACGTCAAACAGCCTCTCGCAGTACCCCCACTCGTTGTCGTACCAGGAGACCACCTTGACGAGATTGTCACCCACCACCATGGTGGACAACGCGTCGACCACGGTGGAATGCTTCATCTTTTTGAAGTCCGACGAAACCAGGGGCTCTTTTGAGACCGCCAGGATTCCTTTGAGTTTCCCTTTCGAAGCTTCCTCGAAAGCTTCGTTCACTTCCTCGGCGGTAGCAGGCTTGCGAAGGACCGCGACGAGATCTACGACGGATACGGTCGGCGTTGGAACCCGGAAGGCCATACCGTTGAACTTCCCCTTCAAACCCGGAAGGACGAGCCCGACAGCTTTCGCGGCCCCTGTCGTCGTGGGGATGATGTTCAGCGCGGCAGCTCTTCCTCTTCGCAGGTCTTTATGAGGGAAATCGAGGGTAACCTGGTCGTTGGTATACGAGTGGATGGTCGTCATGAGACCTTTCTCGACGCCGAACTTCTCATCCAGGACCAGGGCCACGGGCGCCAGTCCGTTGGTGGTGCAGGAGGCGTTGGAGATGATATGGTGCTCTTTCGGATCGTAAGCTTCGTCGTTAACCCCCATCACTATCGTGATGTCCTCACCTTTTGCCGGCGCGCTGATTATCACCTTACGGGCTCCCGCGGGGTCGATATGTAGGTTCGCCTTGTCCCTGTCGGTGAACCTCCCCGTCGATTCGACCACGATGTCCACACCCATGTCCTTCCAGGGCAGTTTCGCCGGGTCGCGTTCGGCGATGACCACAAATCGCTTACCGTTTACGGTGATTCCAGTTGGGTCGTGGGTCACCTCGGCCTGAAGCGTCCCGTAGTTGGAATCGTACTTGAGAAGGTGTGCCAGCGTGCCGGAGTCGGTGAGATCGTTGACCGCTACGATCTCCAGGTCCGTCGAGCCTCGCTCCAAAAACACCCTGTAGAACCTTCGTCCGATGCTGCCGAAACCGTTAATAGCTACTTTCACAGCCATACTTTGAAGCCTCCCGTTGGAATACTCAAGCCATATTATGCCACAATCCCAATGACAAGAGGCAGAAAAGGGGGGGGACGTTCTTGACTCTTACTCTTGCCTTCGCCGTCTGGCCGATGGGGGAATCCCAAGCATCTCGCGGTATTTCGCTACGGTTCTTCGGGAAACCTTGATACCCTTCCTTTTGAGGACGTCGGTAATCTCCATATCCGAGAGGGGCTTCTTCGGGTCTTCTTGTTTCACTAATACCTGAATCATACGCCTTACCGAATCGGACGACACCGGTACATCGGAACTAACCTTGTTTGCGAAAAACACCTTGGCAGGAACTACTCCGAACGGGGTGTCCACGTACTTCCCGGACACCGCCCGGCTCACGGTGGACTGGTGAATTCCGAGTTCCTCCGCTATATCCTTGAGGGTCATCGGCTTTATCTGTCCGAAACCTCGCTCGAAGAATTCCCGCTGGAGCCTGACGATGGTTTCCATCACCCTGATCACCGTTCTCCTGCGCTGCTCGATGCTGCGTAGGAGGTTGAGAGCTTCTTTGAGCTTACGCCTGAGAAAAGCGTGGGTTTCGGGGCAATCCCGGTACTTAAGTAGTCTCCTGTACACCGGGTTCCAGAAGACCCTGGGCAGGTCCTGATCGTTGACGATGACCACGAAGTCGGCACCGACTTTTCTTACGGTGATGTCCGGACGGATGTAGGTAATCTCTCCGCCAGAAACCCTTGCGCCGGGCTTGGGGTCCAGACCGGATATGATCTCTCTGGCTCGGTCCACTTCTTCAAGGCAAACCCCGAGCTTTTTCGCGATCTTCTGCCGCCTACCGGCGGCCAGATCCTCGAGATGAAACTGGACGATGGCCCGGACCACACGATCTTGAATGCCCATGGCATCCAGCTGGAGCGCAAGACACTCCCTCAGGTCCCTGGCACCTACCCCGGGAGGATCAAACGTCTGCACCGCTCGAAGAACCCGTTGCACCATCTTGATCCCGGCACCGGTGGCCCGGGCGAGTTCCTCGAGATCCGCTCTGAGATAGCCGTTATTGTCGATGTTGCCTATGATGTATTCGCCGACAGCCCTTTCGCGGGGAGATAAATCCGAAAGACCCAGTTGAACCGCAAGGTGATCTCTGAGAGTTATCTCGTTTGGAGCGTAAGTCTCATACGCTCGGGACTCCCTTTCCTCCCGAACCTCGAATGCCGGTTCGTTGAAACCCAGATATTCCGCCCATTCTTCCAGCTCGTCCTTTTCCCGCTCACCGGGCAGTTCCTCGGGGAGCTCTTCAACTATTTCCAGCAGCGGGTTTTCCTCAACTTGCTGGCGTATGAGGGACGCGAGCTCCTGAGTGTTCATCTGCAGGATAGCTATAGCTTGCCTGAGCTCGGGCGTCATAACCAGTTTCTGAGTTTGAGTGAACTCCAAACTGTATCCGGCCTTCATACTCCTCTCCCCATAGATACTATTTAGAGAGGCATGGACCGTTTTCCTATCGGGCCAAGCGTCACAAGCTCATTTTTCTGGTGGTAATATCTACCCTGTGAACGAGTATCCCTGTCAGATACTCGAGACCCTCCTTTATCCGCTTTTGCACCGCGGCCATGACTTCAAAAGGCCGGTAAGGATAGGCGACCACGATTTCCACGTCGACTATTGCCCCCTCCGGCGTCGGGAGAACCAGTACCCTCGGCTGCCTCACCACGCCTTCCACTTCCCGGCAGATTCTTGCCGCTATGGCCATCAAAACCGAGTCGGAGATAAAGAACTTTCCATAGGAGCTCCAGGTGGGCCTCACCACCGATTTCTCTACGTAAACCGGCTTTTTCCCTCGAGAAAGGATGAACATTTCGACGGGATCCACCAGATACCCTGAAAAGGTTTTCTTCACCTCAAAAGTAGGCGCCGGGATTACATGTTTTCCCTCAGTTCTTCTGGTGAGAAGTGCTCTCGTGATCTCCTCGGGAGTGGAAAGCTCGGCGATGTCCAGGTACTCAGAGGGCATCGGAAGGCTGAGCCGCTTACAGATCCGCTCAACCATAGCTTTGGACGTTCCCAGCACCAGGATGCGCTTGGGCTCGAGCTCGGAAAGAGCTTGCTTGACCTCGAGCGCATGCACGGGGTCGGAGAAAATCGCCCTTCTTACGGCTGCAGGTCTGTTCTCCTCTCTTTTTGAAGAGTGACCGGCCACGATTCTCGACCCGGATATCAGAAGTCCGTCGTCGATCACGGCGTCGATCTCGAGCTCTTGGGCTATAGCTTGAGCTTTATGGGATTTCCCCGTACCGGCCGGACCCACCAGCGCTACAACGCTGGTTGCCCCGTTGCCCGGCCCGGGGTCTAACCGTTCTTCGGTTTCAACCAAGGCGCCCGGAACCCCCTTTTCTCGCTGGTCTCGGGAAGTCGAATCCCCTCGGGCGGCTTGGTTTCCTCCCGTACTAAAGAAGAAACCAAGTTCACGCAAGATCTTTCCTCCTCGGTCCTGCACGATTTCAGCGCTTTATCCACAAGATCCGGCCATATTACGCGGCTAATGAAAGCGGAGTTAGCAAGGGCAAAGTTAGGATCGAGTTCCTTGGCCTTCACCCACTCTTCAAGACCCTCCCTGAACTCGCCCCGGCACATCAGAACTGTTCCGCGTAAGAGCCGCCCGGCCGCGAGCTTGGGAAACTTCGATACGAATTCATCCGCGTACCTGAGCGAGTCCTCGAGCTTTCCGATCCTGAAACTGAGGTCTCCCAAAGCTAGCAGGGGTTCGGGGGAAGAATGGATTTGCTCCCGGATCTTTTTCCACTCCTCCAACGCAGCTTCGAGGTCGCCCGCTTGGATGAAGTGGATGGCGATGTTCTTCCTGGCGGGAATGTAAGAGGGATCTCTTTCCAGCACTTCCCTCCATATGGACACCGCTTCTTCCTTGCGACCCTGCTGGTAACGGGCCAACCCCACATTGTACCTGGCCGCCAGGTTTTCGGGTCTTTTTTCCAGAACTTTCTCCCACAAACTCACTGCCCGGTCCAAATCTCCCTTAAGGGCGTAGACTTCCCCAAGCGTGATAGCGCTGGTGACGGAGTTGGGTTCAACCTTCAAAGCTTGCTGTAGCGCCTCTACGGCCCTGTCCAGTTTCCTCTGACCGAGATACGCAAGCCCGAGGTTGTAATACAGGCCCGGATTGGTAGAACCGAGCGCCCGAGCCTTCTCCAGGTAGGCAAGGGCTTTTTCGTACTCTTTCTTGTCAAGGTAGTAAGCCCCGATGTTGTGCAACGCCTGTACGTTATCCTTCTGGATTTTGAGGAGGTCCTCCCACTCGTGAAGAGCTTCATCCGCCTTGCCCGCGGCCAGGTAAAGTTCGGCTAACTGGGTTCTCACCATAGGATTGCCCGGCTGGATCTCTTTCGCACGTCTCGTATATTCTAGAGCTTTTTCGAGCTTGCCTTGAGCTGCCAGAACTTTGCCTAAAAAGTACCTGGATTCGGCGTGGTCCTTATCGAGCTCCGCAGCTTTCTCCCACTGGCGCACCGCTTCGTCCAACTTACCGCTGTCGGCGTATCCGACTCCCAGATAGTACCTGGCCGTCACGTTCTTGGGGTCTAAAGACACCACCTTCTCCAGAGACGCCAGTCCTTCTTCCAGCCGTCCCCTCTCGAGATACGCAAGGCCGAGCTGGGTGAGCTTGAGCGTATCCTCCGGCTTTAACCGGACCTCCGCTTGGAGCCTGGAGATGACTTCGTCCAGAGCTTTCTCATCGATTTGTGTATCCTTTCTCATGGCGCCCCGGCGGCGACGGCCGGCGCGATGCGTCCGGGACCGCCGCCATACCTCCCTTCCGCTATTGGTGGTCTTGACAGACCCCTCTAGAACCATGGTCTAGTTTCTCGAAAAGACTCCCGGTGACCTTCTTTCGGACCGCACTTATTTTTCGCGCTGGACGGAACAGAGAAACCAGGAAATGCGTCGAAACGTGCGAATATGTAGTCTAAAGGGAAACGCAGGGGATATCTTATGTATTTCCAGTAATCCGCATATCCGGGGTGAATAAGTTGGTTCCTTCGCCGCAGAAACGAGGGGTACGCTTACATATCTGCATAAAGAGAGTCGTAATCTGTCTTATCCTGTCAGCCTATGTATGGGCCGTGTTTCCGTTCCCTCGAAGTCGCTCCGCCTATGCTCAAGGTACGGCCTTTCAGGGCTGCCGCGCGATGGTGACAGGAGACGTCGTGAACTTAAGGTCCGGACCCGGGCTCAACTACCAAGTCCTGGGCCAGGTGACTCAGGGAACTTGGGTGGAGCTAAGGGAAGAAAGAGGCGGTTGGGCGCGGATCGCCTACAGGTCGAAGGAATACTGGATCGCCGGATGGCTCATAGAAACAGACCTCCAACCGAAGAACCTGGTTGCGGTCGTCGATGCGTCCGTCGTTAATTTGAGAGGGGGTCCGGGAACCGAGTACAGCGTACTTTCCACCGTTAAGAAGGGCGAACGGTTAAAGGCCCTGGCCAAAAGGGGTGAATGGATAAGGGTCGAACGGTCCGACGGCGTAAAGTGCTGGATTCACTCCGACCTCGTCCGCCTGGAATCTGGGGCGACGCCGAGAAAACCGCTACCTCCAATTGATCCCTCGAAAATGCTTGTATATCCCATCGGTAGCCGCGTCACCGTTTGGCAGACGGCCATCAGGAACGGCGACGTCGTGTCCTATCTCACCTCTTCCAGCCCCGGGCGGTACCTCAGCACGAAAGGCGGCTGGATATGGGTGATGACCGAGTCGGGTGAAAAGGGCTGGGTACCGGGTTCCGAGGTCCGGCTGGTATCTCCTGAGGACGGTGACGTCTTCTACAAGGTGTCCGACGGCCTTTGGTGTATGGGAAAGTATCAAAAGTCGGCCATCACGGCGAGCGCGGTTAACGTACGCTCAGGACCCGGAACCAGCTATGCCGTTATCGATCTGGTCCGCAAAGGCGACGTCCTGCTGGTGCTAGGAAGATCCGGTGACTGGCTCAACGTCATATCCCCCGAAGGAAAAGTGGGGTGGGTAGCTTCATGGCTGACGGGGGGTGTGGAACCTACTTCATGCCCGTTTTCCGTTACGGTCGAGGCCGGCGAAGCTGTTAGGAGGGTCACGGTGACGGGCGCATTCGATTCCGCCGCAATCCTTCCCGGCCCCGTTGAAAACTCCATCTTGGTGAGCACCTCGATCTTCTTCGAAAACAGAGGCACTCTCGGGATAGGTGCTTATGAATTCGACCACATCGAGCTCGCAACATCCGACTTCAAGATCGTGTTCAATGAAAAGCCCAGCTATCGCATCACCGAACTCGGGCCAGGCAGGGTCGTACTGGATTTCTCGCCGTCTTTGACTCAGGTAGCTGCCGAACAAAGGGACGGAAGGGATGTCCTGATCGTTAAGACCCTGGGATATGCCTGGCCCGAGGTAAAGCAACAGGGGGACACGGTGGAGTTCTTCATTCCGGGAGCTTCTTTCAGCGGCACACCCCCACGGGCATCCGGGCGATTTCTCAAGTCCATCGACATCCGGTCGTCATCGCAGGGAGTTCGCATGATCATGACAAGACAACCTGGAACCTCGTTTATCCTGCGAAAGGCTGATAATACACTCGAAGCTCACTTTCTATCCCCCGGACTCAGGGGTAAGGTGATAACGATAGACCCCGGTCACGGGGAGACGGACTCGGGCGCGGTCGGTCGCACCGGTCTCAAGGAAGAGACGGTGAACCTGGAGGTCGCCATCAGGCTGAAGAAGCTCCTGGAGGAAGCAGGTGCCGTGGTTCACATGACGAGGGAAAGGGGAACCGCCGTCACGCCTCCCCATAATTGGAACCCAACTCAGGAGGAGTATGAGGGGGAACTCGCCAAACGGGCCGCGTGGAGCCGGTCCAGCGACGCCTTCGTATCCCTTCACTGTGATGCCCACTGGATTTCTGCAGTTAAGGGAACCTCAACTTACTACTCCACCCGTCCGCTAAATTCATCGAGCTCAGAAAAGCTGTCCGGCGCGATCCAGCGGGAGCTCACGTCGGCATTAGGCAGCGTGGACCGGGGTGTAATGGAGGCGGATTTCTTTGTCCTTCGCCATTCCCACTGCCCCGCAGCTCTCGTGGAAATCGGGTTCCTCACCAACCCCGAGGAAGAGGCGCGCCTCAGAGACCCGGCGGTGCTGGATCGAGCAGCTTTTGGCATATTCCGGGGGCTTGAAGCTTATTTCGGCCGGTGAGCAGGAACCAGCCTGTCAACGGACGAACGGCTCGATTACTTTATATATCGAAGGCCTCTCGAAGCCTCTGCGCCAGGCAGCTACTCCTGCAAGACCGTATTTTTCCATAAGGTTCATCCGCATCGTCATGGACTCTTCGTCTTCCAACCAAAGCTTGTAGGTGACGTCCCCTTCCGTCCTTTGCACGTACCTGAGGCCTGTTTCCGGGTCTCGCTCGGCCTTTATGCCCTTACCGGCAAGCCACTGTTCCGCAGCTTCCATACCCAGAGCTTTCGATGAGACCTCGAGCTTGTCACCGGTGCGTCTTTCGATCCAGAGGCGCGTATAAAATGGCACCCCCAAAACCATCTTTTCCCGGGGGACTTCTTCCAGGGTCTTCCTTATGCACTCTTCGGTCCAGGGGATGGTGGACACAGGGCCGGCCACCGGCGATCCCCAGGGATACTGGTCATAAGCCATGAGGATTACGTAATCGAGAACCTCTGCCAGCTTTTGCCTTTCGTAACATAAGGACCAGTTAGGGCTTTCGGATTTCACCGTCACATCCATGCTCACCACAAGCCCTTGTTGGCGCGCCATGGGCACAAGTTCCCTGACAAACTGGGTGAGGTAGCTTGCGTCGGCGTGATAAACGTTTTCAAAATCGATGTTTATACCGTCCAGCGAGTAAGCCTTGGCGTACAGAAGGATCTGAGCTATCACCTGGTCCCTGAAGTCGGAATCCCGGATTACGGTTCTTGTCCTTACCGGGTCGAACCCGTTGGAAAACAACCCCCAAACATGGTACCCGCGGGAGTGCGCCCATCTCACGTAACGGGCATCTGCGGTGTTCCGGACTTCCCCGGGTGTCTCGGACAGGGAAAACCACGTAGGTGAAACTACGTTGATGCCGGGCATTTCTCCTATGCGCGACGGGTCGGGCGTCCTCCCGTCCACCTGTTCCCACACGAGGAAAACCCGGCGCCCCGGTAGCTTGGGCGGTACGTAAGGGGGAATCCCTTCTTTCGCCGGGGGCTCCGCTTCTATTTCTCTCACTCTATCTTCTTTGAGGTAACCGCAATTGCCCGATGAAGTCTCCACGAGGAGCCAGCCCCCCTTTTTCCCATATATGCTCACGAGATCGCCCAGTCTCATCACTTGCACTCGTCTCGATAAAAGACTCGGCGCCTGCCGGAGGAAGAAATCTTCTTTGACTTCTCCCCGTCTGGTCCAGACATCCAGGCGCTTCACCAGCACCGTGCGGGCATCGGTAAAGTAGTGCGCCGTTACCGGGTATATCTCCTGTAATACGCAGGCGGGAATATAAGGCATGGAACCTTCCATGATGACGGGGAATTTCAAATTCACGGGGTGCTGGTTGACGTAAGCGGTAAGCTCTTCCGTCCGCAGCTTTATGACTTTATCCCTGGTGGTTATAACGAGGACTTCGTTGTCCCAAAACACGTCAGGGTCGATCTTCTCCCGTATGAAGTCAAAAGGAACGTATACCTCGTCTCTGGATATCACCCCGGGCGTCCTGTACACAATCCCCTCGTAGACAAGCCAGGGTCTCTCCGGAGCAGATCTTTCCACCCACAGAAACGAAGGAAGCACCACGAGAACGGTCGCGGAAACGCACAGAAGCGCGAGGAGAATTCCAGCCAACGGGTCGAGGCGCCTGGACGGGCGGGATCTCAGCGGGAGTCGCGTTCGGATTTCGGGCGACATGGAACACCAGCCTTTCGGTGCGTCTTGGAAGTCGAACCGTCCGAGGAAATCAGCTCAGGGTAACGGACCTTTTTACTCTTCGAGATGCCCGAGGCCACTACCTGCGTAGACCCGCAGGAAATTGGCGCCAGGAAATAGAAGCCCCGGCTTTCGCCGGGGTCCGTTGGTGAGTTGGCTTCTTGTATTTTCTTCGTGCGCCTTCAAACCCGCCCGGGGTCCGTTAAGGGAGCCCGGTTTACCCTATCACTTCTTCGTAAACCCTGAGCCAGTTCTTGCCCAGGATTTTCTCGATATCCTCCTTGCCGTATCCTCGACGGACCAGTTCCTGAGTCAAAAGAGGGAGCTCCGATACATCCTTCATGACCACGGGCGTACCTTCCCTCACGCCGAATCCATCGAAGTCCGAGCCGAGCCCCACGTGATCGATTCCCGCAACCTTCACGATGTGATCGATGTGATCTACGAGGGCCTGCAGGGAGACCTGGTCCGGGTCGTCGGAAACGAAGCCGGGGGCGAACACAACGCCGATCACCCCGCCCTTCGCAGCCAGAGCTTCAATCTGACGGTCGTCCAGGTTTCTCGGGTGAGAGCATAAAGCTCTTGCGTTGGAGTGGGATGCGATGTACGGACGCTCCGCGACCTTGTCCAAGGCCCAGAAACTGGATTCGGACAGGTGGGAGACGTCCACGAGCATACCGAGACGTTCCATCTCTTTCACCAGGGAGATCCCGAACTCCGTGAGGGACGATCCAGATTTCTCCCCCACACCGTCGGCGATGTCATTCCGCTGGTTCCACGTGAGCCCCATGGCCCTTACTCCCAAACGGTAAAAGGAGCGAAGTAGCGGCAAGCTGCCCTCCACAGCTTCGCCCCCTTCGATGCTGAGAAGGGCCGATACTTTCCGGTTCTGCTTGGCCTCGACGATGTGTTTCGATTTCGTAGCTAGGACGAACCCGTAGTTCTCTTCAAACAGGCGGTATGCCGCGTCGAGGAGCTCGAGGGCTCTTCTCGCGGAGATGGCCGGTTTGTACTGGGGCTCTATGTACAAGGCCATGACCTGGCAGGTCACACCGCCCTTCACGAGCCGGGGGAAATCTATGTGTCCCGACGAACTTTCCTCCCAGAAACTCCTCGCCGGTCTCGGATGATAGCGGTGAAGTCCCTCGCCAACCTGGAGCAAAGTGTCGCAGTGACTGTCGATGACTATGGCTTCCTCGTGGACCCTTTGGGGATCGAGCAACAGTTACACCTCACTCCCTGCGAACCTCGGCACCCGGAACGCTTTCTTCCTCATTCCTCCACTTTGATCGCCTCAGTGGGGCAGGTGCTGGCCGCATCTTTTGCGCAACTCAAGTTCGCAGCGGCAGCTTCCTGGCTCTTCACCTCAGCTTTACCGTCATCGGCCAGGAAGAAAACATCCGGGCACGTGTCCGCGCACAGGCCGCAACCGATGCACGCATCCTTGTCCACTGTTACTTTAGGCATTTCCCCGATTCCACCTTTCCTTGAGATTACGTGAAGATTCACGAGAGGATTATAGCATACTTAAATCCACGTGATGCACCCTGGCTCCAGTGAGCCCCAGGAACACCTCAATCTGTCTATCGAGATCCCCCACCGAACCAGTGGTATAAAACTCAAGTTCTGCTCCAGATGACTCGGCGTCATCACGAGAGGCATTGGCGAGGTCCATGTCCTCGAGAACCCTTTTGAGCTCCTCCGCCGTCTCCCTCGCCGGATCCACCATCCTCACACCGGGCAGCGCAGCTTCGAGCCATGGTCTCAAAAGAGGAAAGTGGGTGCACCCCATGATCAAGGCATCGATCTTCGTCTTCCGAAAGATCCGGGCGTGGTTTTCGACAGCGCGTTCGATTCCTTCCTGGTCAACAAGTCCCGCTTCCACCAGGGGTACGAAATCCGGACATGCTTCCGCTACCACTTCGACTCCCGGAAGACGCTCCTTAATGACCCGCTGGTAAGCGCCGGACCCTACCGTTCCTTCGGTTGCGATGAGTCCGGCCGCGCGGACGGGAGACGAAGCTAACGCCCTCACCCCTGCATCGATCACGCCGATCACCGGAACATCGACTTTCTCCCTCACATAGTCAAGGGCGTGAGCGGTGGCGGTGTTACACCCGAGGACGACCGCCTTAGCTCCCTTTGCCACCAGGAACTTAACGATCTGGTATACGAAAGTCCTGACCTCCTCAGCGGGTCTCGGACCGTACGGCAGCCTCCCCGCGTCGGCGAAGTAGAGGATACTCTCATTAGGCAGGACTCTCCGAACTTCCTTTACCACCGTGAGGCCACCCGCCCCCGAGTCCATGATTCCAATGGGCCTGGGGTCGCCTCTGGTTGCTACAGATCGCATAATCAAGCCTCCGTTCTTCCCTTTACCCACCCAGGGCGCTTTTTCCCGCGGGAATCAGCCTGTATTTCGACGTCAAAGGGGAGGGGTCCTGTGAGAACCCCTCCCCCCGACTGACCCTCACCTGAGTTTTTGGAACCTGACCTGCGCAAAAAAGCTGGTCGCTACCGGATTTGGGCGTTAGCCAGAGCGTTGGACACAGCATCGATCCATTTCCTTGAGCTTCCGGTTGCCCCGGAGAACGTATCTACGTTGGGACCATTGGCCTCTACGAACCGTTCCCGCATAGCATCCCTGGCTTCCAGTACCATCGGATAAGTGTATGCTTCACCGATGTCCTTAAACTTGAATTTGCCCTCGGGGGTGACGTCTTCCAGCTCTACCTTGACGATTTTGTCGTTTTCGATGGTAACCCATGCTATTCCGCGACCAAATTCATCCTTTTCGGAGGCGCCCATGAAGGTGCCATTGAAATACCTCGTCTTGACGGTGGGCTGTTTCCTGGCCTTTTCAAGCGCGAATTTCACAGCTTCGATGTACTTCCGGGAAGAGTTCGTGACTTTGGCCACGGTGTCCACGTCAGCGGAGTTTTTCTCCACAAAGCGTTTGGCCATGGTCTCGTTGGCCGTTTTAGCTTCGGGGTAGGGATACGTATTGTAGTCCTTGACTTCACCCTTCTCGGTGATTTCGGAGAGTTTGACTGCGGTAATCTTATCCCTCTTAATGGTAACCTCGGCGATGGCGTAGCCGTGGATGTCTCCGGTAGAGAATCCCTTATAGGTGCCGTCGTTGTAAACTCTGGGTCTACACCCCGAAAGAAGCACTAGAAGAAGGCCTACGAGACTCAAGACCGCGATAAGACGTCTCGACAAAGACGGAAGCCTCCTTGTTGCGACTAATATGGGTCGCTTACTCGATTTCATCCCTGGTTAACCAGTGTGATCCGGATCGACTACTTTAATGCCTCCAATGCCTGTTACTCAATGTAAGGCCAGCATGTCCCCGAGTCAAGAGTGCCACCTTGCTGTCACAAATGTAACGCAATTGGAACTTATCGTCAGAAACCGTCAGGACTCGACGCACGACAAGAGTGTCGCCTTCCTCCACATAGACAACGTCCTCGGGTTTTACATGATTCCGGTACTTATATGGATTTTTCCAAACTTGTCGTCTTTCGTCACAAGTTGTCGAATGTTTCTAAGATGTCCACAAGGGTATCCACACCGTCGGCAGCGAAGTCGCCCACCCCAGGAAATTCCGATGCCAAGGAGGAGAACCATGGAAAGAGAGGTACTGGTAAAAGAGTTGACCCGGTCGGTCAAGGAAAGCTCCCGGGAGTTCATCCTTCGCTACGAGCTCGCCGTGAGAGACAGACTTGATGGACCTCACGACAGACGGTACATCCTCAGAGCCAGGGTTACGGAAGCTACCTCGGAACACCCGTCGGAAAGCGGGTGCGAACTCGTACTTCCCGCCTCTTCAGAGGGGAAAGGCGAGGAATTGTTCGACATGATCGCCGGCGCCGAAAGCCCCGTTTTCCCCATCCATGTGCCTGAAATCGTAAGGGATGAGCTGGCCGCTACCGCAATGGACGAAGCTGTCACTCTTCTTCCTTCAGCTTCTGAGTCTGAACAGAAGGTGTCCGCGTAATGTAGGGGAGGATGTCGCAAAGCTCGATGAACTCGTCGGCAGAGTCAACGAGTTCGTCTGCCGCCTTGTAATTACAGCGAATATACGCTTCAGGATGCTGAGTTGACAGCACCTGGATTCTAACGCCCCTGGCTGCGACAGCTCGCACCAGGGGCACGAAATCTCCGTCTCCCGAAGCCAGCACGTACCTGTCGCATCTGTCGGCGAGGCTCAGCATATCGATGGCGAGCTCTAGGTCGAGGTCAGCTTTGGTCACTCCGCCGGCGAAGACTTTAAGAGGCTTTTTAACAACCATGTATCCATTACGGTTCAGGAAACGCATGAACGACTGGGAGCGCCTGCGCTGCCCTTCAAGTTCTTCCCTCATGGCCTGCGGGTCGGCAGGGGCCATGATTCTGATGTACTGCTCAATTGTATCGGTAGTCCATTCGCCAGTATAGTAGTAAGCTCTTATGAGAAAGGAGTCTTTGGAGAGATATTCGAGGAGTTTTACGAAATCGATGTTGACCCCGAAAGCGTCGTGTGTGGCGTATTTGAAGTTCCATCCGTCAACGAAGATGGCCAACCGCGGCAAACTTGAACCTATAGTATGTTTCATGGTGATATTTTACCCTCCGGTGGAATTTACCGTGAGAAGACATTTTAACGTGGTGCGCCCGGCGCGAATCGAACGCGCAGCCTCTGGCTCCGGAGGCCAACGCTCTATCCAATTGAGCTACGGGCGCACTCCACACAGATTATACATCCAAAACGCCCCGGTCACAAGTTGCCGAAATGTCAGAGTTTTCCTAACAAGACCAGAAGTCCGACCAGGATGAACCCTGCTCCTGCGACCCCCCGGATTACCGCGGGAGGCACCAGCCGGTATAGGGAATCACCGACCAGCACTCCGATGAGGGAAGTAACGCAGAGGGCGAGAGAAGCTCCGGCGAAAACGCTCCACATCGACCTCTTTTGCGCAGCGAGCATCATCGTGGATAGCTGCGTTTTATCCCCTAGCTCCGCCAGGAACACCATGGCAAACGTAGATATCATGGTATGCCAGTCCAAAGCTCTCGGGCCCGGGCTAGATACCGCCGGTGCCCCATCCTCCCTTCCCTCTACCGGTTCGCCGCCGTTCCGGACCACTCCTCGAGGTGGCGGCGAAACTCCGGGCGCTGATGGACGCGCCCGTCGCGGACATCCTCTAAAGTCTAGCATAACTGCTGCGGAGGCTGAAGACACCCTTCCGGGAGGGTTTGGACTCTACGCCACCGCTTCCTTCGTTCGGGGGGTTTTTTCCCAAAGGCGGGGCTCCCGCCCGATAGCCCGGAGAACCATTGCGGTGGTGTAGGGTATTGGAAACATGAAAGCGGCCATGGGAAGAATGAAGAGCCCCAGGAATACACCGGCATTGGCCAGAAAACTCGAGGGTTTGAAACTCAGGTCGAAGTAACGGCGATATCGCCTGTACGCGTAAAGGGTAAATCCGAGGTAGACAAAGGAGAACACGTTTAAAGCCCATTGTCCTTCAGCTGGAATCACCGATGGATCCAGCAGGTTCCTCGCGTAAAGACCCATGGCGATCGGAGGAACAAACGTGGCGCACTGGTACAAAACCCACTCCAGCTGCCCTTTTGTTATGAGCGCCTTGAGCAACCCTCTACGTTTGACGGGGTCGTCGTAGAACCTCGACACCTTTGATACCACCTGTATGTGCCCGGTACCCCAACGCAGTCGCTGCCTGAAAAAACTCTTGAAGGTAGGCGGCGTTTGTTCGCTAGAAAAGTAGGGGAGATACTCCGGCCACGCGTTTTCTAAGAGGTAAGCTCTGGTCCCGAGCTCGAGGTCCTCCGTAAGGACCTGATGGTCCCATCCGCCTATGGCTTTCAGCAGGTCATACGATACGAACAAGTTGGTTCCGCCCACGAACGGCAGGGTCCGGAACAGCCACGAGAGATACCATTCATGGGCGATGGCCTGGTAAAGGGAGGCGATGCGGCAAAAGGCTGTCATCTGGTAGAAGTTCCTCACCTGGAACACGGGCCCCTGAAGTATCCTGCACCGGTCAGGAGCAACGAGCCTCCGGTAAGCTACGTAAAGTAGCACGCATTTTTCGGGGCGGGACTCGGCGTCATAGAAGCCGCACACCTCTGTCGCGGGGTTAACAAAGCGCAGCGCCCAGTTCAATGCACGACCTTTTGTGGAAGGGCACGAGACGCCGGTACGTCTCCCCGGAAACTCGCCGTCGAAGTCATCGGGCACGACGACGTGTTTAACGCAGCGGGCAACCTCGGGCAAAAGACCCTTTCTGACTCTCTCTACCACTTCCTGGGTAGTTGGAAATAGATCCCTTTGTACTTGCCTGACACGGAGACCGAGCTTTCCCGTTTTGAGATCAACCAGGAGTTCGCTCACCGCAGAACGAGCTATGTGATTTGTCATGCGCCTTATGATATCCTGGGTAACCCCCTGGTTGGCCCGGGCAGCGCGGCTTATAGCCTTCCGCAAAATGGCATCATCCTCGCCGGCGATGTGGATGTAAGCAGCAAGCGCAGGCATGGCGACGACGAGACAGACGGGATACAGTCTTTCCAGGTCAAGCTCGGATAGCCACGGGCAGGTCCGCTTCACACACTGAATTATCTTGTCCGACGAAGCGCGTCCCCCTGAGGCGTATAGGGTAACCGACACTTCCCTAATCATGGTCTCCCTGGTGGTAGCCGGCAAACTCTGGAGCTCCGGAACCCCTACGACCGAACCCTCGTGAAAATCTCTGCGCAGGTACTCCTGGAGGGCATAGGAGGCGAGCACCGCCACCATTAGCTCGCGAGCTTTGGCCTCCTCCTCGGGGGGAATTGGGAACTTTCCCTTTCCGTCTTCGAGACCTCTTGCCATTTCGAGGACTCTTTTAGCTATCCTGGGCCTTGACTTCTTCGCGGCGATGAGCTCCTTTTCGTCCGTAGCTACTATCACTTCGTACCTGTCCCGCGGATAGGTCAGGGAAAGCATGTGGAGGATGGTGTTCTCGATGACGTCGGACTCGTTTCGGGCGGGGATTAACAAGCTTATCGTAGGGGTCTCTTTCCCAAGGCGTCGGGCCGTATCACGCAGGTTTTCTTCAGACAGTGCCGGTCGCCGGCCCCAGTATAATTTGTCGCTATAGTGCTTCCAGAAGAAGAATCTGGCAAAGAGGATGAAGAATATGAGGTAAACAGAGAAGGCACCAAGGTATAGTATTTGGGGCAGATCCATTAACAAAAAGGCCTCCTCACTAAACGTTCGTATGACAAAATCGCTAGTCAACCCCGGAATCTGTCCGGTCTCATCGAAGGGTAGTTTTTCGTTACGACCGGGAGCGCATTCGCAGGGGAAGACAAAGGAAAGAAGAGGAGGGGACCGGTCGTCCCCTCCTTGAGGCCTTTCGATTGGTCCTTCGAGGCTAAATCGCCCCCGCCATCTTCATGGCGGAGACCAGGTCGGGCGCACCCACTTCCTGAAGCTCATACCTTATCCGCATGGAGGGTTTGTTCATCTTCATCACCCTCCTCAGGTCTATGGGGGTGGCGATCAGGACGATATCGCACGGGGTTTTCTCGACGGTCTCCTGAAGCTCCGCTATCTGCTTGGGCGAGTAACCCATGGCGGGCAGGAGGGGTCCGATCTGCTGGTATTTGGAAAACGCCGCTTTTATGGAACCCGCCGCCCATGGCCTTGGATCGACGAGTTCGCTTGCACCCCAGCGCCGGGCCGCGACCACGCCGGCGCCATAAGACATTTCTCCATGCGTGAGCGTCGGACCATCTTCGATAACCAGCACCTTCTTGCCCCGGATTTCCTCGGGGTGCTCGGCGAAAATGGGGGAAGCTGCCTCCACCACGATGGCATCGGTGTTCACCTTCCGGACGTTGTCTCTTACGCGCTCGAGGTTCTCGGGGCTCGCAGTGTCGATCTTGTTTATCACCACTATCCTGGCCATCCTGAGGTTGGTCTCGCCCGGATGGTAGGACAGTTCGTGACCGGGACGGTGGGGATCGACCACGACGATGTGGCAGTCGGACTTGTAGAACGGTATGTCGTTGTTGCCTCCGTCCCAAAGGATGACGTCAGCTTCGGATTCAGCTTGCTTCAGTATCTCACCGTAATCCACCCCGGCGAATACGACGTTTCCGCGGTCGATATGGGGTTCGTACTCCTCCCGCTCCTCGATGGTGCACTTGTGTTTGTCGAGGTCATCGTAGGAGGCGAATCTCTGAACCACTTGCTCGTCGAGCTTTCCGTAGGGCATGGGGTGCCGGATGACCGCCACCTTTTTTCCATGCTCTTTGAGGATTTGGGCGACTTTTCTCGTGGTCTGGCTCTTCCCTGCACCCGTTCTGACCGCGCAGACGGATACCACCGGTTTCTTCGACCGCAGCATGGTGCTCTTTAAGCCCAGGAGCTTAAAATCAGCTCCGGATGCCAGGACCAAGCTCGCCTTATGCATTACGTACTCGTGGGACACGTCACTATAAGCGAAGACGACCTCGTCCACGTCAAACTTCTTGATGAGCTCGGGAAGCTCGGATTCCGGATAAATGGGGATCCCCTGAGGATACAAAGGTCCGGACAGCTTGGGAGGATACGTCCTTCCCTCGATGTCGGGAATCTGCGTCGCGGTAAAGCAGACCACCTGACTTGTCTCGTCGTTCCGGTAGACGGTGTTGAAATTGTGGAAGTCCCGTCCCGCGGCACCCATTATGATGACTCTTCTTTTCACGAGTTCAGCATCTCCCTTCCTCCCGTCCGCTACTGGACTATCTCTTACATGACCAAAGCCAGCAGCGCTTTCTGCACGTGGAGCCTGTTTTCCGCCTCGTCGAAGATGACCGACATGGGACCGTCAGCTATCTCGTCGGTCACTTCTTCGCCGCGGTGAGCGGGCAGGCAGTGCATGAAAATGGCGTTCTTGTCGGCACCGGAGAAGAGCTTGGCATTAACTTGATACGGTTGCATAGCCTTCAGGCGCTGCTCCCGCTCTTTTTCCTGACCCATGCTGGTCCAAACGTCCGTGTAGACCACATCAGCATCTCTCACGGCGTGAGCTGGATCCGTCGTCAAGACAAGATTCCCACCGTAGCGTTCAGCTGATTCCCGACCCATCTCCACGATGTCGCGATTGGGCTCGTATCCTTCGGGCGTGGCGACCCTTATCTCCATCCCCATTTTGGTCCCGCCGAGTATCCACGAATGGCACACGTTGTTCCCATCGCCTACGTAAGCGAAGCGTATGCCGGAGAGCTTCCCCTTCTTTTCGATGATCGTCAGCATGTCCGCAAGGATCTGGCAGGGGTGAACCAGGTCGCTGAGCCCGTTTATGACGGGAACCCTCGAGTACCTGGCCAGGTCTTCCACGTCTTTCTGGGCAAAGGTGCGGATCATGATTCCGTCGCAGAACCTTGAGAGGACCCGTGCTGTGTCGGCGACGGTTTCCCCTCTCCCCAACTGGAGATCGTTAGTCCCGAGGTAGATAGCATGTCCACCTAGCTGGGTCATAGCCACCTCGAAGGACACCCTCGTCCTGGTGGACGGCTTCGCGAAGATCATTGCCAGCGTCTTACCGGAGAGTGGTTGCGGGCGGACACCGGACAGAAAAGCTGCCTTCATGGTGACCGCCGTTTGCAGTACCGTCTCGATTTCCTCCGGCGACCAGTCTTGAAGCCATACTAGGTGCTTACCTTTGATGCTCTTCACTTCAGGTTCCTCCTTCCTCCGGGAAGCCCGAAGACGTTCCCGGTTATTTGCAGCGTTATCGCTTCATCCGCCATACGGGTGGAGCGCTTGCACCCATCATTCCAAAGATGGGACCGTACTCGACCGGGAGCATGATTTTCACCATCTCCCCAGGTGAATTTGACCGACCACGTCGGCTGGCCTGCCGCACCTGGGACATTTCTTCTCGTGCGTCAGGTGGGAAGTTTCCAGTTCCAAAGGTCCCCTTTCGAGGAGGACCGCCCCACACTGCGGACACAAGGTATTCGAGAACTCGCGCCGCCAGACGTTGCCCACGTAAACGTAATGGAGGTTTTCCCGGGCGACCCGGTAGAGCTTCTCCAGCGTCGAAACGGGCGTCGGGGGGACGGTCATCCTGTTGTGCGGGAAATACCTGGAAAGGTGCAGGGGCACCGCCGGGTCGAGCTTCGCCACCCACGAAGAAAGCTGCCGCATATCCTCTTCGTCGTCGTTTTCACCGGGGATCACGAGGTGCGTGAGCTCCACGTGGCAGGAACGGATCGCTCTTTCGACGGTAGCCAGGACGGGTTCGAGTCTTCCGTGAACGAGCTTCCGGTAGAATTCAGATCTCCAGGCCTTCACGTCGATATTCATCGCGTCGACTAAGGGAAGGAGCTCCTCGAGGGGTTCGGGGGATATGTAACCGTTGGTGACCAGCACGTTTCGAAGGCCCACCCGTTTGGCGAGGCGCGATGTCTCGAGCACGTATTCGAACCAGATGGTGGGCTCGTTGTAGGTATACGCGATGCCCGTGACTTTCCCGTACCGCTTCTTTTGTTTCAGGGTGATTTCCACGAGCTCTTCCGGACTTATCTCCTCCCACTCCGGGTTCCCCTGGGATATGAGGTAATTCTGACAGAATTCGCAGGAGAAATTGCACCCGAACGTCCCGACCGACAAAAGAAGCGAGCCGGGCTCGAAGTGGTACAACGGCTTTTTCTCCACCGGGTCCAGGGCCACCGACGTAACCTTCCCGTACGCCAGCGAAACCAGCTTGCCGTTTCGAACGGCACGGACGCGGCAGATCCCCGTTTTACCCGGAGCTATAAGGCATTCGTTCGGACAAAGTTTGCAGCGGACGGCGCCACCCTCAAGAGCTTCCCAGTACCTGGCCGGAGAATCTTCCGCCACGAAGACTCCCCCCTTCCTGCCCTAGTTTTAATTCCTTCGCCGTCTTTTGACCGTCTTCAGGTCTCTAGTGGTACCTCTTCACGGTGAACCTGTAAAGCTTGACACTCTCACCTTGAGATATCCCCGCTTTTCTCCGGGCGATGGCGATCTGCTCCTCCACCGTATCGATACCCTCGAGGTCGGGAAGGAGCAGCCCTCTCCTACCGCCGGCCTCCACTATGACCCCGTACTTTTTGGGGTCGAGAGACTCTTCATCCGCAGGCTCGGCCGGACTCAAGATGTCCACGGAGTAATCGAGATAGTCGAGCTCATCCACGGTGACGGGAGGAAACCGGGGATCCCTGGTCCCGGCTTCCACCGCATTGTAGATTATCTCTTCCACCAGACTCTTCCGCACCGGCCCGGTCGTCCCGATGCAGCCTCTGAGAGCACCCTCCCTATGGATGGACACGAAAACTCCCGCTCTTCCCCGAAACTCTTCGGGAACGTCTTGCGGGGGCTTCATTAAACTGCCCGTCCTGACGTAATGCTCTAGCGACTCCCGAGCGATCCTCACGGGGAAGGACTCCCGGCTCCGCCTTTCTTCGGTCTTGGCGTGCAGTTCGCGCCGGAGCGCCTCCAGCCTCGACCCGGATTTCTTTGCCTCGAGTTCGAACAGGGCGACGCAGTAACCGACGCCGAACGGCCCTTCGTAGGAGAGGATTTGAGGCCTCACTTCCCGGCTATCCAGCACCCCCAGGAGGGTCACTATGGGTCGCAGCCCGCATTCGCCCGCCGCCTCTATCAGGGAACCGTCCATCGTCAGGATGGAAGTCGCGTCGAAGGCACCAAGATGCTTCACAAGCACTTCGTCGAACTCCTTGCCCCGCGGACTGTAACCGGCAGGCGCGCCCGGCATCAACCGGTGAGACAGATCCCCGGAAGCGACTACAGCTACCGGTTTTCCCGACTCTTCGATGGCAAACCCGATTTTCCGCCCGACCGTGTAGAGGTCCAGATACGGAAGAAAGCCCATGTTAACGACGACGAGTTTCCCCCGGAAACCGGCTTTTTTGAGGAAGTACAGGGGCACCATGACGCCGTGGTCGATCTCGTACCCGACCCCGTAGCGCCCCAGGTTACCTTCGTCCAGAAAGACGACGGGGCTGCCGGCGAGGGATTTTTTCAAGGTCGAGATAAGGTCCGTGTCCGTCTCGTAATCGAAGGACACTTCGGGGGCGCGGAAGCTGCCCAGGTCCCCGCGAAGGCGTCTTTGAGCACGGATGGAGACGGCGTCGGCGAATGCGGGCCCATGGGGGCTAATGACGAGGACCGTTTCAGGTTGTTTCTCAACCATCCTTTTAGCCACGGTGGTGAGGGCTTCCACCGTTTTCCCGGTGACCCGCTCCTCGCCCCGTCCGACTTCCGGAATGATGATAGGCGGGTGAGGACTGAGCGCAGCCGCGATCAATCCCCTCCGGGGCGACCGCCTGACTCGAGGTTCGGATGTCATACCTCGTTCACCCCCAACAGGCTCCTTAGACAACCACTTTCTCAACGTAAGCTGACGTCGACGCTCTCAGCAGGGTGCCATATTGCACCAGGAACTGGACGACATCTCCCGGCTCTACCGGGTGTTCCGCCTCGGTCACGTCCAGGATCAGGTGGTCCGAGGAAGCTCCGACGATTCGTATCCCGGGATCGATGGGGTAGAGCGAGTCGGGGTCCACGTCCTGCCTTCCCGTTGCCGCGATCGCCCGTCTGCGTATCCCCAGGTCCTCATACACGGGAATCCTCCCAAACGCGTCTTGACCGATCTCTCCGACGGGTTTGGAGGGTTTGGACAGAACTTCTATCACTTCGGCCTTGAGCTTGAACGCATCCCGGTGGCAGCCGGGGATCTCCTCCCGCCTCACAGCTTCGGTTCCCAGGAGGATGCTTTCCCCGACCCTGAGTTCGGTTATACCTTCCGGAACGTCTTTGGCCAGAACCATCCTCATATTCGCAGAGTTTCCCCCTGATATGACCTCGATCGGGACGCCGGCGGCATCCTCGATTTTCTCCTTTACTTCGAGGAGAGCTTTCATCTTCTCCCTCGTGGGTATCACCCCGCCGTAACAGGCCATGTTCGTACCGATACCCCATAGAACCAGACCGGGGATGTCGCGGATCTTACGGGCTACCTCGGGTGCCTCGTCGGGCCATACCCCTTCCCGGAGATCGCCCATATCGACCATGAGAATGACCCGGTGAATCTTCCCTTTCCGTTCCGCTTCCCTTCCGAGGAGCTTAAACAGGCCCGGGTCGGACCCTAGACTCACGTCGGCGACTTCGACAGCTTTTGACACCTGCGACGGACCGGGCGCCCGTAAAAGCACCATTTCACAGGAAACCCCCGCTTGCCTGAGTTTCTCCAGGTTCTGGACCCTTGAATCACCGATGGCGTCCACACCGCCTTCGAGCATCGCCCGGACAACCGCAGGGTGCGCACATGTGCCTTTCGCCACACCTACGAGGCGGGGAATGCCCGCCTGACGCAAGAGTTCTTTGACCCTCGCGGCATTATCCCGTATCTTTCCGGGGTTTATTTCCAGAACCGGGTATTTCACTTTTCCGACCTCCGTTCTTCATATGGCCAGGACCGGTGCTCGGGGTGGCACGTCCAGCCCCAAACTTTGAAGGCAAATCTCCCTGGCCTCATCGGGGTATTTTCTCGACAGCACCCCGGCGGAAGCCATCACATAGGAATTATCCAGCAAGACCGACGCGGCCCTGGGGTAAAGCTCCCGTCCGGGTCCATCCCCCACGAGTTTTTCAAGAGTTTCCTTTCCCCCCGGCAGCCTGGTAAGAGGTCCCCCTGTGCCGATGATCCACTTTACGCTCGTCAAATCCTTCCCGTGGGCCACGGTGATCCGCCCTTCCGGCCCATAGAGGTACCTGATCTTGCCCACGTGCCTTTCGAAAGCTATGTGGGCCGCCGCCCGTGCGAGATACGTCACGAGCTTCCGGTGTCTCTCGTCCGCCGGGATCACCTGCAAACTGCGGAGTTCAGGTTCGGGAGAAAACCCGAGGTCCCTCTCGATCCTTTCCTTGACCACTTCGTATACGTGCCAGGCATTCCTGTGGATCCCGAGGTCTCCTTCCACCGTCCGTTTGGAGAAAGGTTCGGGTGTATCCAGGATGTCCTGGATTTCCGGGCTCCCGGCGGCCACCGAATGCACGTCGGTGGTGGCTCCACCTACGTCCAGCACTACGAGATCCCCCAGAACCGGCCAGATAAGCTCCGCAGAAGCCATCACAGCTCCGGGCGTCGGTAGGATGGGACCGGTCACCATACCCCTGATGGTATCCATCCCCGGCGCAGTGACGATGTGCTCCTGGAATACTTCCTGGATGACCCTCCTCGCCGGCTCCACTACGAGTTCGTCCACCCTCGGGTAAACGTTGTCCACGAACCGGACGGGAATCCCAGCTTCCTTCAATATGTGCCCGACTTCTTCCCGGGCGTCCACGTTACCGGCGTACACCACCGGCACCTTGATGCCGGAATCCCGGATACACCGGGCATTATGTATCGCCGTTCCTCTGTCGCCGTAGTCCACCCCGCCCGCGAGGAGGATTATATTGGGCCGGAGATTTCGCAATCGTTCCACATCTCTGGGGGTCATCTCGCCGGCGGTTACCATCCGCACCACCGCTCCGGCGCCCAGGGCGGCCTCCTGCGCAGCTTTGACCGTCATATCGTAGACGAGACCGTGAACGGACATCCTGAGCCCCCCGGCGGCGCTGGAAGATGCCATCATTTCCTCCCACTCCACATTCGATACCCCGGCCCGTTCGGCCATATCATCCAGCGCCCAGCGGAGGCCCACCGTCACGTCCCCCTCCTCGACGGTGGTCGGAGAAAGCCCTTGCGCGAGAAGGCATGGCTTCGGCTTGAGCTGGAACGCGTTCACCATCGTCGTGGTGCTGCCGATTTCGGCGACGACCACATCGGCCCTCATTTTCCGCCCTCTCCTCGCTTCCGAAGCTCGCTCCTCCGTTTTACCAGGAAGGACGCCACGTGTATCCCTTTGGTCCCCCTGCCGAATCCCGCATCCAATCCGCAGCTTTTTGCGATTTCGTCCGTAACCTGAGTACCGCCACCTACGAGGATGAACCTGTCGCGCACTCCTTTTTCCACGCATAGCTTGTGGAGCCGCTCCATGTTCTTCTTGTGGATGTCGGCGTGGGTGATGATGGTGGAGATCAGGATTGCGTCGGCGTCGTGCTCGATGGCGGCGTTAACCACCTTCTCTACGGGAACCGATGTACCCAGGTAGACCGCGCGTATTCCAAAGCCCTCGATGCCGCCGTGCTTGATGTCGATGATTTCCCTCATGCCAACCGAGTGTTCATCTTCGCCGACCGTGGCCGCCACGACGGTCATGGGGTTTTTCCTCACGTCTTCCCTGATCTCGTCCGGGGAGAGAACCTCCGGTTTTTCCGGTATCTCGAGTTCATCTCGCCTCACCGTCACCGGCACCCTGGCTTTGAGTTCGATGAGGGTGCCCTCCGCCGGGTGCATTAGGCCTTTATGGATGACGAGAGGCTCCTCAAGACCGAGCTTTAGAGCTGTCGCGATGGCAGCCGCCTCAGCCACGTCGGCCGGTTCGGCGAAGAACATAGTCATAGTAATGTAGCCGTCGCCCGCCCACTGAACTTCGGGCCTGATAAGGCCGGCTTCCTTTTCCTTCCGGACTTTTTCCAATCGCGTTTCGACGTTGTCCTGGGGGTCAAGTTCGTCGATGAATACTATCTTCTCCGGGCTGCACAAAGTACAGCCGCCTATGAGGTCGCACGGTTTGGAAAGTCCCTCCGGGAGTTTGTTATATCCGAAATGGTGGCATACGGGTGCCATGTAGCCGGGATCCCTTGGGACGACCGTGCCCGCACCTACCCCGCCGTCGATGTCCCTCTTGATACCGTCTCCGTTCCGCTCCGGATAGTAGCCGGAATCGACGAAGAAGCCGGAAGCGACGGCGTTGAAATACCCGCCCTTCTCTTTGATCTCCTCGAGGAAGAGGACAGCTCTTTCCGCGAGCTCTCTGACACGTTCTTTGATCAATCCGTCCCGTTTTACTTCCACGAGTTCTTTGAGGGAATCGAGACCGCTTAACACCTGTTTTGCCGTGTCCACCGCCGCTATGTTGTTGTAATGCCACGGAACGTTTCTCCCCTCGTCCGGTGTGATGGTGCTCTGGATATCGGCCGAGGTCAGCCGCGACACGAGAAGATTCAGAACGTGCGTCACGGTAGCTTCCCTCATATCGGACTCTATATACCTTGTATTTTGCTGAGCCCTGATCTTGTAACCGGAGAAAAGCCACCTCAGCGCCACAGCGTACGGTAGGTCCAGGGCCAGGCACGGAGCGGGCGGAGCTGTCGGGGGCACCGTGGAGAGGGCGATGTTTTCCTTGGGCATCCCCACCATGGTAGAAAAGGCGCAGTTGATCGCATGCTGTACCAGAAGCTCGGGCATCACCTTCCACGCCTCTCTGGCTGTGGCGTTGGCGTTATGGGCGCCGTCTATTTGAACCATCCCCGCAGAGGCCATCACCTTCTTCGCACAGGCGGCGTCCACAAAGGACCTTACCATGTTTACGTTACGGTAAAGGACATTGTATTGCGGGTCCTGATGGGCGCCGTTGACACCCTCTTCCGCGAACAGCACGGCGATCTCCGGGCCAGCCACTCCCGAAACGTAGGAGTGAAGGTTAATCGGACGACCAACCTCGTCTTCGATGAGATCCAGAGCTTTTCTGGTAGCTCTGAGCTGCTTCCTCGTGATGGGAATTCCGCCGACTCCCTCCGGTGTCCCCTCCAGAAGGCCGTCGATGTGACTCTGGCCCGCGGTCCTTATAACCATCATGTGGTCGGCACCGTGCCACGCCGCCATTCGCATCCTTCTAAGGTCATCCTCGAACCTTCCCGACGCGATTTCGGTGGTTATCGTGAAATCCGGTTGCGGATCGATTCCCCCGAAATACTTGGCAGCTGGAAGGGGCACGGATCTTTCAAGCCCTTTGGATGTGTTCCTGTATTCGAAAGGACCGATTTTCTGGAATGCCACCTTCTCCCGCCAGACCCATCCCTTCCTGCGAGGCCTATAGTGCTCGAGATCCTCCAGAATCTTTTGGATGTCCATCTTTTCGTTGGGAGAAAGACGAAGCTCGTTTCCGCTCACCTCGGTGCACCTCCCAACCGGCGGGATAGTTCCTCCCAGCCTTTACCTTCGCTGAGCGCCTTCCCGGCACCGAGATAATGAGTGCCGGTTATCGCGGCGTATTCCAGGACAGCTCGTCCCGCTCCCTTACCCAGAAGACCCCTCTTTTCCAACCCCGATACGATGGCCTTGGCTTCCAGACTGGAAAAACCCATCCTCAGCAAAACTGACCGCTCGATTGAGGGGGATGTATGAGACCACGCCAGATCATAAAGGGGGCGGACGATTTCCTCCGCCAGCTGCCAAAACCTTTCCTTGAGCTCTTCGTCGGAGAGGGCCTTGAGGTGCTCCCTCCTCTTTTCGAAATCATCAGGCCTTTCCAAGAACCTTCACCCCCAGCTCTCCGAGGTAGGAAACGACATCATCTTCGCTTTGCCTCGAGTCTTCGGCGAGGAACTTCACATCTTCTGGCGTGACTTCTTTCACCCCGGTGCGTTCAACTGCGTTTTTGAGGTACGACTTCTTGAGCTTCTCCATTGGAAACTCGGTGATGTGGAGCTGGGAAAACTCCTCGGGAATCACAATGGCTTTGCCCGGCACGTTTTCCCGGGGATCTCCTCGCCGGACGGCCACTCCGTTTTGTTTCGCGAAATTCAGCTGGGCCTGTGGGTGCTTTCCAGCTCCTGTGTACTCCGTTTCCTGGACGACTATCAGTTCGTCCTGGGGGAGTTCGCGCGCCAGCGCTATGGCCGCAGCCAGCGATGTGTTCCCCGCAGGACCTCTTTCGAGGCCCTCCGCCTCCGCCAGGGCTTGTGTGACGTAAAACACCTCACCCTGCGTCACCAGGACGTAGCGGTCCATGTATCTGAGAGGTCGAGCTGCGTTCCTCGGCACGTCGGTCCGGTCGGGCCAGGTGGCGAACGGAACCCCGAACCCCGTGTGCCCGGTGGTAAACGACTTCTTGTTGAAATCGGTGTCGGAAGCCATGTGAAGACCGGTCAGGTCTACACTAGCACCTATCACTTTCGTGTTGAGGGCGCCCGCCTTCCGAAGCCCTCTGGCGGTTCCCGTGACGTTGCCTCCTCCCGCATGGGTGACGACGACGTAAGAGGGATCTTTCCCGTATCGCTCCCGGCATTGTTGAGCTACTTCGTAGCCAAGGGTTTCTATCCCGGCAATGCCGAACGGGCTGTAGAGAGAAGCGTTGAAGAAACCGGTCTCCTCGAGAAGCATGAGCGCCACGTAAAACAGCTCCGGGCCTACGGTGAGCTGGACCACTTCCGCTCCGAACGCTTCGCACTTCCTGGACTTTTCCACAATCTCCGGCTGCCCCACGTGTCTCGAATCGAAGGTTTCCTGAACGATGATGCAGTCAAGGCCGCGGATAGCTGCCTGAGACGCGACAGCTGCACCGTAGTTTCCGCTGGTCGCCGCGAGGACTCCTCGATATCCGTGGGTTTTCGCGTGGTACACCGAAACGGAAGCTCGCCTGTCTTTGAAACTCCCCGAAGGGTTCGCCGCTTCGTCCTTCACAAGTATCCTGGCACCCATCCCCGGCCTGGACGTCTTTCGCACGAGCTCTGTGATGTTCCTGAGCTCGAGTAGAGGCGTATTGCCCACTCCCACCTCCGACTGGATGGTCCTAACCCGTTCGAGAGAGTAGCCGACCTTCTCCATCATGCCTTCGTAGTCGAAAGCCAAAGGACTTCTGATGAACTCCGAGTAGTCCATGCCCAGCGCCTTCTCCATGGTCTCCTTGCGCCTGGACATGACGGCTTTATAAGAAAGGTCTCTAACCACTGGATTTCCCCTCCCTCAGGAGTTTCCGGATCTCTTCGCCGATGCCCCCGAGTTCCGGAACGGAGGGTCCGAACGAATGGGTATAGCCCGGATTTACCCCGGTGAGCGTCCCCTCTACCGTACGGCCGGCAGGGGTTCTTATCTTGATACGCTCTCCAATCCGTGCCTCCTCGAGCGCCCAACCTTTCACCCAGCATTCCAGGGGCGTTTTCGCGGTGTCGGGGGGGACGTCGGGAGATCTTTCCCCCGGCTTGAGGATGATGTTATGCACCTCAACCCAGTCGCCTGGTTCCGCTCTTTCCATTTGAAACCGGGCGTCTTTCGCCCACTCCCTCCTTATCAGTTCCTAGAAAAGCTTCCCAGTATCGCCCTGGGAACCGGAAGGTCGGCCATGGTTAGAAGTCCAGGCCGCGCTTCCACAACCGCCGGGATCATGTTCACCGCGATAGCTATAGTTCCCGTTCCACCGGGGATTTCAGGCCGGATGGCCATGCTGATGGGGGGATCACCTTCGATATTGATATAGTCGCCCGTCTCGACTCCCTCGAGTTCGGGACAAACCTGCTGCGGATGCTCGAGGAATATGACCTCCCGGCCGCCGGAATAAGCTCTTGCGGTATGACGGCATCCCGCTACGTCTCCCGGCTTCACCGATACGTACTTGGTTTTCCGCTCGACCTTGCTGATTATGGGTTCTCGTTCTTCCACGACCCGGTCGATCTTCCATCCAAGGGCACGACCGATTAAATAACACGATTGCGGGAATCCGATGTGCCCCACTATGGTGTTCTCTTTGAGCCCTTTCTCGAATTCCGCCACGGTTGTTCCGACACCCTGCGTGCGCATAACGGTGGGACCAAAGGGCGCCAGGTTGTTCACTCTCCGTGCGTGTATGTGCTTGACGTCTCTGGTGACTCCGGTGAGCGTGATGATGAGGGTATCTAGAACGAAACCGGGGTTTATGCCAGTTCCAAGAACCGTCTTCCCGACCTTCTTCCCCAGAGAGTCGATCTTTTCGGCGAGCTCGGGTGAAGCTACCCACGGATACGCCATTTCCTCAGCTATTGTGATGACGTGCGCGCCTTTGGAAAGACACATTTCGATCTCGGGGAACACCTCCCGGACGAAAGACGCGGTGTTGAGGAGCACCACGTCGGGCTTCGTCCGGAACGCTTCCTCCACGTCGTTGGTGGCACGAACACCTATTGCTTCGCAGCCGGCGATTTCGCCGAGATCCTTGCCGGCCTTCGCCGGTGTTCTCGCTATTCCCGCAACGACCCTAACTCCCTCTTTGTTGGCGAGCATGGAAACCATTCCGCTTCCCATGGCACCAAGACCCCATACCAAGACCTTGACTTCGGACATAATCGCCCTCCTCTTTTAGGTACGCGAAGTCACACGACCCGCCCTCGAACCTCGTTATACATTCTTGAATAACGGGGAAATTCCTTCTCCCGGACGGCGGTTCTCGCCGCCGGAGGACAGCAAAAAGCAGGGTCGGAGACGGAGGGAGCTTTACCTTGAACCACGCGACTCGGCAAATCGAAGGATCCCCCGGCATATGAGTTCGGCAAGTTTCTCCTGGTAAGCCGGGTCTTCGAGGAGCATCTCCTCTTCGGGGTTAGAGAGAAAACCGAGTTCGACGGTGACCGCGGGGACTTTAGCGTGAGTCAATATGAAGTGGTCGAGTCTGGATGAGATTTCCCGGTATGTACCGGTTTCTTTCTTGAGCAGCTCCTGTATGCATTGGGCCAGAAGTCTCGACTGAGGGTGGTTCGTGGAGTAAAAGGTCTGGGCACCGTACTCCGCGGGGCTGACGAAGGCGTTGCAATGGATACTGATTACGATGGTGGGACGGGATTCCTTCATTAGTTTGAGCCTGGCCTCTACGTCGGCGCCCTCTTCGAGTTCCAGCTCGTAGTCGCCTGTCCTGGAATAGACCACCCTGGCACCGTTTTTCTCAAGGAGCTTTCCGAGATGCATGGCCACGGCGAGATCTACGTCCTTTTCCAAAGCCCTACTCCCGACAGCTCCGGGATCGATACCGCCGTGGCCGGGGTCGATGAATATCACCTGACCGCCGAGGGGCCCCAACGCCCCCACCGGGACGAAGGGGATCTTGCCGGCGGCGAAAGCTACTACGGCGCAGGCAAGAAATAGACCGTATACCACGGTCCGCCTTACTAAGAACACAAAAACGGGCCGGCGTTTCGGCCTGGCCCTTGGATAAAACATGAGTCATCCCCCGGATAATTGATATGAGATAGGGATGTAGAACTTGTGCCGCATCCGGCCCACGCGGTACAACCAAAAACTAGCGCTTGGAGAACTGCGGAGCTTTTCGCGCCTTCTTGAGACCGTACTTCCGGCGTTCCTTCATCCTGGGATCTCTCGTCAAATACCCGGCTTTCTTCAGAGCTGACCTCAGGCTCTCGTCGATTTGTATGAGAGCTCGGGCGATACCGTGCTTGATAGCACCGGCCTGACCGCTCAGTCCTCCCCCGCGGACATTGGAAATGACGTCAAAGCGGCCCTCCATATTCACCAGGCGCAAAGGCGCGGTCACTTCGTACTCAAGCCATTTGGAAGCGAGATATCCGGACATGTCCTGCCCGTTTACGATTATTTTGCCTGTCCCGGGTACCAGCTTCACCCTGGCAACGGAATTTTTCCTTCTGCCCGTCGCGAGAACACCACTCTCCATCTACCCTTCCCTCCTCTCGACCAACCGGGATCAACCCTGCCAGACGGCGGGTCGCTGAGCTTCATGAGGATGGTTTGAGCCCCTGTAGACGTACAGACGCTTCAGAAGCTTCCGCCCCAGACGGTTGTGGGGCAGCATCCCCTTGACAGCGGTTCTAATCAAAAGCTCGGGGTTGGATTTCATGAGCCTTTCGTACGGAATATACCGGGCGCCTCCCGGATACCCCGAGTGCCGGAAAAAGATCTTTTGCTCCGGTTTCTTGCCCGTGAGCACGAAGGAGTCTGCGTTTAACACTATTACGCTGTCACCCGTATCCACCGAAGGGGTAAACTCGGGCTTATGTTTTCCTCTGAGGATAAGAGCCACGGTCGAAGCGAGCCTCCCCAGGGGCTTGCCTTTCGCATCTATGATCCACCACTTGCGTTCCACTTCTCCGGGCCTGGCCATGTAAGTCCCACGCATCTTAAGACCTCCCTGCCTTTCCATAGCTAAAGGCGACATCATCCATTCTAACTACGCCCTTTTCCAGGGTCAAGATAATATGACTTCCTCCAGGCACAGACCATAACCGGGCAGCGCCTCTCCCCGCTTCATACCGCGGGTACGCTCCGCTACTTCGGGGGTTGCGAGAAGAAGGCCGACCGTACCGGGGGGAAGTTTCCCCCTGGCGACGTCGAGCACCGTTCCGACCAAAAGACGCACCATTTTATAGAGAAACCCGTCCGCCGTTATCCAGAACTCCCATATGGCACCGTCCCGGCCGTCAGCTTCCCTTGTTCTCCAGTAAGCGTCCTTGACGGTTCTCACCGTTGACTGGACCGGGGAGCCGGTCGCCCTGAACGCTTTAAAGTCCTTCCTGCCGGGAATAAGCTTGGTCTCTTCCACCATCAAGTCGTATTGAAGCTCGCCGGGGTACCAGTAGGTGTACCTTCCCCACAAGGGCGAACGGTATTCCAGCTTCCACAGCCTGTAACAGTAAGTCTTCCACGCCGCCCGCCTCCGTGGGGAAAAGTCCTTTTCGACCTCCCAGGCCCTCACGAAGGAGATGTCGGACGGAAGAAATCCCGTGATCGCCCGGGGAAGTCGCTCCGGAGGGATGGGAGCTTGCGTGTCAAAGGCTATCACCTGGCCCCTCGCATGTACCCCGGCATCTGTTCTTCCCGCCCCGCTCACCTTCACAGGGTGCCCCAGAAGTTTCGCCAGGGCGATCTCGATCTCGCCCTGTACGGTTACATCGCCCGCCTGGCGTTGAAAGCCCGCATATCGCGATCCATCATACTGCACGACTGCAGCTATTCTTCGCACCTTTGCGCCCGGATCGAGTCCGTCTTCCGCCATACTCACACCCTCAGACCGTCCCCTGAATCACGGGCCCGAATTTGATTCGCAGGTACACCACCACGATGGATGCCAAAAGGACCAGTAGGATGCCCACGTAATCCGCCCGATGCATTTCCAGCTTTTTCATCCTGGTGCGTCCTTCGCCCCCTCTGTAACATCTAGCTTCCATGGCCAGTGCTAGTTCGTCCGCCCTTCTGAAGGCCGAAACGAAGAGGGGTACCAATAGCGGCGCCAGGTTTCTGGCCCGCCTCAGCATGTTTCCGCTTTGAAAGTCCGCACCTCTCGCCATTTGAGCTTTCATGATCCTCTCCGCTTCTTCGAGGAGAGTCGGTATGAATCTCAACGCGATGGTCATCATCATGGCAAGCTCATGATGGGGCACACCCAGCCTGGAAAAAGGCCTTAAGACGTCCTCCAGACCGTCGGTGAGTTCCACCGGCGAAGTCGTGAGGGTTAAGAGGGACGTAAACATTATCAATATAACGAGCCTCGTACCGATAAAAAGTCCCTGAACAAGTCCGGACCACGTTGCGGTTATGGGGCCCACGCGTACCAAAACTGGTCCGGGCGTGAGGAACAGGTGAAGAGCTAGAGTGAAGATCAGGATGAACAGCATCGGCCGCACCGTGCGTACCACTACGTGCCATGGGACTTTCGATAGAAGTACGGCAATAACGGCGAACAGGCCCATCGCCAAAAAGCAGTAAAAGTTGTTCCCCATGAATAAGATCACCATGAAGATGGTGGCGATTAAAATCTTGGCCCTGGGATCCATGGAATGAACCGTGGACCTGACAGGGTAATATTGACCGATTATGACGCCTCGTATCATCGGGGTCCGCCCACCTTCGTCCCGGCGAGGTACCCCGAGATTTCCTCATACGCTTCCTCCAGCGTCAGGACGTCCGTCCTCACGGGCCACCCTCGCTTTCTGAGCTCCTTCATCATTTTGGTGACGTCGGGAATATCAAGACCGATGGATTCCAGGAGTTCCCCGTGGGAGAAAACTTCCCTAGGTGTTCCGTCCAGGACGATCCGCCCGTGATCCAGCACGACGAGCCTGTCCGCAAGCTTGGCCACGTCTTCCATATTGTGAGACACCATCACCACTGTGAGCCCGCGTTCGTGAAGTCGCCGGATATGGCCCAGGATTTCGCGCTTTCCGAGGGGATCCAGCCCCGCGGTGGGTTCATCCAACACCAGCACCTCGGGCCTCATAGCCAGTACGCCCGCGAGTGCGACCCGCCTCAGCTGTCCACCGGAAAGCTCGAAGGGAGAACGCTGGAGGAGAGACTCCGGGAGCCCGACCAGAGCTATGGCCTCCCTTACCCTCGCCTCTATTTCCTCTCCGAGCACTCCCAGGTTTTTCGGCCCAAAAGCTATGTCCTCGAACACCGTTTCTTCAAATACCTGCTCCTCCGGGTACTGAAAGACCAGGCCCACCTTCTGCCTGAGTTTTCGCAGATCAGTCCCTTTTGCCCTAGTATCCAACCCGTCTATTAGAACCCGTCCGGACGTGGGGACGAGAAGACCGTTGAGGTGCTGTATTAGGGTAGACTTGCCCGATCCGGTGGGCCCGATGAGTCCAAGGAACTCTCCGTCCCGTATCGTCATACAGACGTCATCGAGAGCCCGGACTTGGGAGGGTGTTCCCGGCATATAGTCGTATGTTACGTGCTCGATCTCAATCGGCATAGTTCGTCCACCATTTCCTCGACGGTCAGCGCCGACCTGGATACCTCATAGCCGCTTTTCCTAAGCATATCGCCAAGCCTTTCCACGAAAGGTACATCCAAACCCCATTTAGATAAGTCTTCGGTTTGCGAAAACACTTCCGCCGGCGAGCCGCTTAATACCGCTTTCCCTTCGTACATGACGATCACCCTATCGGCATGAACCGCTTCGTCCATGTGATGGGTGATATGCACTACGGTAATACCTTTCTCTTTGTTGAGTCTGGAGAGGGTCTCCATGACCTCCCTCCTCCCCCTCGGGTCGAGCATAGCGGTGGGCTCGTCCAGCACTATCACGGAAGGCATCATCGCCAGGATACCAGCTATCGCCACCCTCTGTTTTTGACCGCCGGAAAGAAAGTGAGGTGAAGCTCTCGAGAAATCCTCCATCCCTACGGCCTTGAGCGCGTCCGAAACCCTTTGCCGTATCTCTTCGGGCTTGATCCCCAGGTTTTCGGGGCCGAAAGCTACATCCTCCTCCACCACGGTAGCGACCATCTGATTGTCGGGATTCTGGAAGACCATCCCAGCGGTCCTTCGGATTTCCCACAGATTCCGCTCGTCTTTGGTGTCCATACCGAACACCAGTACCCTTCCGGACGTCGGGAGCAAGAGCGCATTGAAATGCCTCGCCAGGGTGGATTTGCCAGAACCGTTGGGGCCGATTATGCACACGAACTCCCCTTGTTTTATCTCCAAATCCACTCCGGCGAGAGCGGTCACGCCCGAAGACTCATCAGGACCGTACGTGTGGACCAGCGTTTCCGCGACTACCGCCCGGTTCTCCTCGTTCATGGTCTTCACTTCACCGGCCCAGTACTGGAGCTTACCTGATAAGCTCGACCATCGCCATGGGAGCGCCGTCGCCCCGTCTTGAGCTGAGAAGGGTCACCCTGCTGTAACCGCCGGTCCTGTGGGCATACCGGGGGCCTAAGGTATCAAACAGTTTCTTCACGACCGTTTCGCTCGTCAGAAAAGCCAGAGCTCTTCTGTGCGCCGCGAGGCTGTCCTCTTTGGCCAGAGTTATCATTTTCTCCGCCAGCGCCTGGGCCTCCTTAGCTTTGGCGTGCGTCGTCACGATGCGTTCCTTGTCCAAGAGAGATGTGACGAGCGACCTCAACAATGCCCGCCGCTGGGCGGACGGTCTGTCAAACTTGGAGTAAGACAACTTGGATCCCCCTCATTCTTCGATTCTGAGTGCAAGCCCGAGCTCGGCGAGTTTCGTCTTGACTTCCTCTAGAGACTTCTTGCCCATGTTTCGGACCTTGGATAGCTCCTCTTCGGTCTTCTCCACGAGATCGCCCACGGTCTGGATGCCCGCTCTTTTCAGACAATTGAACGACCTGGCCGACAGCTCCAGTTCTTCGATGGAGGTATCGAGAAGTCGCTGGAGCTCGGACTTTTCCTCGGGCCCCCCGACCTCTGCCGTTCCCGTGACCCGTTCCGTGAGCCCGGTGAAGAGCTTCAGGTGGTCTATTAAGATCCCCGCCGCCGTCTCCAGCGCTTCGTCGGGCGACATCGACCCGTCCGTCCATATCTCCAGCGTGAGCTTATCATAGTCGGTGCGCTGGCCTACCCTGGTATCCTGGACCTTGTAATTCACCCTTCTCACAGGGGTAAATCTCGCGTCCAATGGTATCGTCCCTATGTCCTGCCCCGGGATCTTGTTGGCCTCGGCCGTGACGTATCCGCGACCGTCCTCTATGGTCATCTCGATGTAAAGGGAGGCATCCTCGTCGAGCGTCGCGATATGAACATTGGGATCGATGATTTCGACATCGGGATCAACCACTATGTCCTTAGCTGTGACCTCGCCGGGTCCGTGGGCTTCGATCCTGCCCAGCCTCGATCCGGGAGAATGCATTTTGAGGACCAAAGACTTCAGGTTTAGGATAATCTCCGACACGTCCTCGAGAACCCCGGGGAGAGCTGTAAATTCGTGGAGCGCCCCTTCTACGCGAACCCTGGTGACCGCGGCCCCGGGCAAGGAAGATAAAAGCACACGCCGCAGCGAGTTGCCGATGGTCACGCCGTATCCTCTCTCCAGGGGTTCCACCACGAACCGACCGTACTTTCGGTCTGGAGACATCTCTTCGCATTCTATTCTCGCCTCGGGAAAATCCAGCACGGAAAAACCCCCTCTCTCCTCGGCTTGAGACAGGTTCCCGGTATCACTTGGAGTAAAGCTCGACGATGAAACGCTCGTTCACGGGAGCGTCGATCTCTTCCCGCGTCGGGAGTCTGAGAACCGTCCCTTTCAGTTTGGACTCATCCAGCTGGAGCCACGCAGGAGGCGAATAGTCAGAAAGCGCCTCCACTCTGGCCTTGAATTTCGCAAGCTTCTGAGAGCTCTCGCGCACCTCGATGACGTCACCGGGGCTTACCAGGTAGGAAGGCCTATCCACCTTCCTCGAGTTTACGAGGAAATGCCCGTGAACGACGAGCTGCCTGGCTTCCTTTCGGGATGTGGCGAAACCCAGCCTGTAAACCACGTTATCAAGGCGTCGTTCCAGAAGGGTCATCAGCATGATACCCGTGGCACCCCTAGCTTTGGCGGAGCGCTCAAAGTAGTTCTTGAACTGACGTTCCAGCACCCCGTAGAAACGCTTGGCCTTTTGCTTGTCCCTCAGCTGAAGCCCGTACTCTCCCATCCTTCTGGCGCGCCCGTGAACCCCGGGGGGATTTGGCCTCTTCTCCAGCGTACAGCGAGCGAAGCATTTTTCGCCCTTCAGATACAGCTTTTCGCCCTCACGACGGCACAGCCGGCAAACAGCTCCAGTAATCCTTGCCAACGATATTCCCCCCTCACACTCTTCGTCTCTTAGGTGGCCTGCAACCGTTATGTGGGACAGGCGTTACGTCCTTTATCATCGTCACTTCGAGACCGACCGCCTGGAGAGACCTGATGGCGGCCTCCCTTCCGGCGCCCGGTCCTTTCACGTATACGTCCACCTGGCGCATCCCCTGGTCCAGGGCCTGTTTGGCGCAAGCTTCGGCCGCAAGTTGCGCCGCGAAGGGCGTGCCTTTCCTCGAGCCTTTGAACCCCTGTTTCCCTGCGCTCGACCAGGCGATGGCGTTCCCCTGCGGATCCGTTATGGTGACGACGGTGTTGTTGAATGTCGACTTTATATGAGCTATGCCTCTTTCAACAACTCGCCTTTCCCGCCTCTTACCCCTCTGAGGTCTTCTTCCCATGAACCTTTCCTCCTAATCTCACTTCTTCCGCCTCACGCCCACGGTCTTCCTGGGCCCTTTCCTCGTCCTCGCGTTGGTTTGCGTCCTCTGCCCCCTCACCGGAAGTCCTCTCCTGTGGCGCAACCCTCGATAGGTGCCCAGGTCGATCAGGCGTTTTATGTTAAGCTCCACGTCTCTCCTGAGGTCTCCCTCAACCCTGTAGTTCTTATCGATGAACTCGCGGATGCGAGCTACTTCCTCTTCGGTGAGGTCTCTCACTCGCGTATCGGGATTGACCCCTGTCTTGCTCAGGATCTCCTTGGTCCTGGAAGGACCGATCCCGTAAATGCGGGGGAGAGCAGCTTCGATCCGCCAATCTCTCGGTAGATCCACTCCAGCGATCCTTGCCATGACTTCACCCCCCTCCGGTTACCCTTGCCGTTGCTTGTGCTTGGGATTAGAGCACAGAACCATGAGTCTTCCGTGTCTCTTTATAATCCGGCACTTTTCGCAAATGCGCTTAATAGAAGCTCTAACCTTCACTGAGAACCCTCCTAATCCGTGCCCGCGACCAGCTAGGTCTTAAACCGGCGTATTATTCTACCACGACTGAGGTCATACGGGCTGAGCTCCACGAGCACCCTGTCGCCCGGCAATATCTTGATGTAGTTGATCCGCATCTTGCCGGAAATATGGGCAAGCACGCGATGCCCCCCCTGGATCTCCACGCGGAACATGGCGTTGGGCAAAGCTTCCACTACTGTCCCTTCGACCTCTATACCCTCCTGCTTCGGCATAGAACTCCCCCTAAGTTAACCAGAAAAAGTGTTGACCGAATACTGCCATATTATACCAGAGTAAGAATTCTGGCACCTTCCTTTGTCACCGCTATGGTGTGCTCGAAGTGGGCTGAAAGTTTTCCGTCCTTCGTAACCACCGTAAGGTCAGGGAACGTTATCACATCACCCGTGCCTTCGTTGACCATGGGTTCAATAGCTATGACGTAACCCTCTCTCAGCACGGGACCTTCTCCCGGCCGTCCGAAATTGGGAACGGGAGGGTCTTCGTGCATGGACTTGCCCACCCCATGACCTACGTAATCCCTGACGACGCTAAAACCGAAGGCTCTTACGTACGACTCGATCGCAAAGCCGATATCACCGGTGGTTCTTCCGGGTCTCACGGATTGGACGGCCTTCATCAAGCTCTCCCCCGTCACCCGTATGAGCTTCTCCGCAACTGGACTTACCTTTCCCACCGGGAACGTGGCGGCCGTGTCTCCAACGTACCCCTTGTAAGTTGCGCCGACGTCGACGGAGATGATATCTCCCTCCTGGAGCTTCCGGGCGCCGGGTATTCCGTGAACTACTACATTATTGATGGACGTGCATATGCTCCCGGGAAACCCCAGGTAACCTTTGAATGTGGGAAGAGCTCCCCTTTCTCTTATAAAGCGCTCCGCCAGGGAGTCAAGCTCGCCAGTGCTCACCCCCGGTTTGATGATACCGGCCAGCATCTTGAGACACTGAGCTGCGATCCTCCCCGCCTCCCGCATTATTTCGATTTCCTCTTCGCTCTTGGGGATTATCAACTCCCGCGCTCATCTCCCAGCCGTTTCCGTATCTTTTCCAGCACCCGCCCGAAGACCTCATCGCGGTCGCCAAGCCCGTCCACATCTTCCAGGATCCCTCGAGCCCGGTAGTAGTCGATGAGTGGCATGGTGATCTCTTTGTAGACCCTGAGTCGTTCGCTGACGGTATCGGGCTTATCGTCGTTTCTTATGATGAGATCCTGTCCGCATACGTCGCACTTCCCTGCCACCATGGGAGGATCGGTCCTGAGGTTGTAAGGTTTTCCGCAGGACGGACAGACGCGTCTAGAAGCCGAACGCGCCACGAGCTCCTCCGCCGGCACATCCAAATTCAGCACTACATCGAGTCCTTCATTACCGAGGATCTCGTCTAATGCTCGCGCCTGCGATAGGTTTCTCGGAAAACCGTCCAGGACGAACCCGGAAGCCGCCGCAGGGCTTAAAAGTCTTTTTTTCACTACCTCAATTGTCACATCGTCGGGGACCAGAACTCCTTGATCCATGTAGCTTTTGACGAGCTTGCCAAGCTCGGTGCCCTCTCTAACCTCTTGCCGGAAGATGTCGCCTGGCGCTACGTGAAGAAGACCCATTTTCTCGCTGAGCAAGACGGACTGAGTCCCCTTCCCAGCTCCCGGAGGTCCAACGAAAAGTACGCGCAAGTTCCCTGCCTCCCGGACAATCTACTTCAAGAATCCCTGATAGTTTCTCATAATGAGCTGAGCTTCCACCTGCTTCATCGTCTCGATGGCCACGCCCACCACGATCAGCAGCGCGGTGCCGGACAAAGGCGACAGCACCGGAAGTCTCGTAAGTTGCACGAGGAAATGAGGCAATACGGCCACCAACGCCAGGAAAATCGCGCCCACCGCCGTGATCCTCATAACCGACCTGGACAGGATGTCCACGGTGGGCTTCCCCGGCCTGATGCCTGGAATGAAACCACCGTATTTTCTCATGTTCTCGGCCACGTCGTACGGGTTGAATATCATGGCCGTGTAAAAGAACGTGAACAGGATGATGAGCAGGGCGTACATCGCGGTGTACCAAGGAGCGTTATAGTCGAATATCCTTTGCAAGCTGGCCGCCCAGGGCGTCCGTATGAACGACGCGATGGTTGCGGGGAACGCCAGGACCGACGAGGCGAAGATGACCGGGATAACCGAAGCCTGGTTGATCCGGATGGGGATGAACGTGGCGTACCCTCCCATCATCTTTCTCCCCACAACCCTCTTGGAGTACTGAACCGGAATCCGCCGCTCGCCCTCGGTAATGAATATGACGCCCAAAACGGTTATGAGGGAGGCCAAAAGCCACAGAAGTATGTTGTACCACTTGGCCGCCCCGAGCTGGTAAAGCCCGATCACGTGAAGGATTTCTTCAGGCATCCCCGAAATGATACCCGCGAAAATGAAGAGGGAAATACCGTTGCCGATCCCCTTTTCGGTGATGAGTTCGCCGAGCCACATCAGGAACGCAGTTCCAGCTGTTAAGCTCACAACTATCTGTACCAGTAGCCATGTAGACTGCGACTGAAGGGCGCCCTGAGCTCTTATGGCGAAAGTCATCCCCGTGGCCTGAAGCAGGGCGAGAAGGACCGTGCCGTACCTCGTGTATTTCTGGAGCTTCTTTCTCCCGTCCTCTTCCTTGGCCATTTCCTCCCACTTGGGGATAACCACGGTCAAAAGCTGCATGATGATCGAGCTGTTGATGTAAGGATAAATCCCCATGGCCAGGATGGAATAAGTCTTAAGAGCTCCCCCGGAGAACAAATCGAGGAAAGCGAAGAGCGTCCCTTCCTGAAACAGATTTGCGATAACCTCCGGGACGATTCCGGGAACCGGAATAGCTACGCCTACTCTGAACACCATCAACATCAATACGGTGAACAGAAAGCGTCTTCTCAGGTCCGGGACCCGCCACGCGTTTCTCAGAGTTCCGAGCACGTTAGATCACCTCGGCCTTTCCGCCCGAAGCTTGAATCTTCTCCATTGCCCGAGCTGAGAACGCGTGGGCTTTCACCGTCAAAGGTTTTCCCAGGTCCCCGTGGCCCAGGACTTTCACAGGGCGATTTCCCTTTATCAAACCGGCTCCGGCCATTTCCTCGGGTCCGATTTCAGCTCCCTCGGGAAACCTCGCCAGGTCACCGACATTCACCGGGGCGTAATCCACCCGGAAGATGTTCTTGAAGCCGCGCTTCGGTAGTCTCCGGACGAGTTTCGTCTGGCCGCCTTCGAACCCAGGACCCTTTCCTCCGCCGGCGCGAGCTTTTTGACCTTTATGTCCTCTACCCGCCGTCTTTCCAGTTCCGGAGCCCAGACCCTGTCCCTTTCTCTTCGGCTTTCGGACCGATCCCGGGACCGGTTTAAGCACTTCATGCAGTTCCATCCGAAACTACCTCCGATCCGCTATTCGGGGAAACTTGGCCGGCACCGGCGATGCCCCGGGCTCGTAATATCTCTTCCCTGCTTTTCAAGGCCTTCAAGGCTTCCATAGCTGCGTATACCACGTTGTAGGGGTTGGACGAACCCAGAGACTTAGCCAGAACATCCTTGATGCCGGCCAGTTCCATGAGAGGCCTGACTCCCCGCCCGGCGATGATACCCGTCCCCGGCGAAGCGGGTCGCAGCAGGACCATGCCTGCTCCGAAGTGCCCCACCACTTCGTGAGGTATCGTTCCGCCGTGTCTTGGGACCTCTATCAGGTTCTTCTTGGCGTCCTCGATGCCTTTCCTTATCGCGTCGGTGAGGTCAAGGGCCTTTCCGAGGCCGGCACCGACCTTTCCATCACCGTTTCCCACAACTACTAGAGCCCTGAAGCTCCGGCGCCTTCCACCTTTCACGGTCTTGGAAACCGGCCCGAAAGTCACCACAAAATCCTTGAACTCGTCGCTTCTTTCAACTTCACTTTCGAGGGACATCCGCCTGCCGCGGCTCCTCGGGGACGTCTCCTCACCTCGTTCTTCTCGACCGCCGCGATATCTGTCCCTTTCCGCCATTGGTTTTCACCTTCTTCCCCGCTAAAATGACAGCCCAGCTTCTCTGGCGCCGTCAGCTAATGCCTTCACGCGCCCGTGATACTTATATCCCGCTCTGTCGAACGCCACGGACTTTATACCACGGGCCAAAGCTTTCTCGCCTAAGAGCTTTCCGACCTGGTAGGCAGCTTTGACGTCGCTTCCCTTTTCCAATTTGCCACCGACCGCGGGATCGAGGCTCGACGCTGCCACCAACGTCTCGCCCCGGGTATCGTCGATGATCTGGGCGTATATGTGCTTGTTGGAGCGGAACACGCACAGCCTGGGCCGTTCGCTATTCCCGAAGACTCTCTTTCTGATTCTAAGGTGCCGGCGTTTCCTTCTCCAGGTCTTCTCTTCACGATCCACTGGCAATTCCTCCCTGATGATCCCCGTTCGCCGATTCTACTTGGCCGTCTTGGCAGCTTTTCTCCGGATCCTCTCGCCAACATATTTGATGCCGGAGCCCTGATAAGGTTCAGGGGGCCTCAACCTGCGAATGCGTGCCGCCAGCTCCCCCACGGCCTCCTTGTCTGCCCCGCGGATCACGAGAGATGTAGGACTCACGACGTCGATAACTATTCCCTTAGGTGGCTCGATTTCGACGGGCTTCGCAAAGCCGAGATTCAAAATAACCTTGTCACCGGATTTGGTCGCCCTGTAACCGACACCCGACATTTCCAGTGCCTTTTCGTATCCTTCCGTCACCCCGTGAACCATATTTGCTATGAGCGCCCTGGTTAACCCGTGGAGTGACTTGTGGATACGAGAGTCGCTCGGTCGCTCAACGCGTATCGAACCGTCTTGAACCAGCACCTTCATATCGGGATGGAATTCCCTTTCAAGAGTTCCCTTGGGCCCCTTGACGGTGAGGCGGTTGCCCTTGAGCTCGACGGATACACCCTTGGGAATCACCACCGGTTGTCGCCCAACACGAGACATGATCTTCACCTCCCCACCTACCAAACGTAGCAGATGACTTCGCCGCCAAGGCCGAGAGCTCTCGCATCCTTATCGGTCATAACCCCTTTGGACGTCGAGATTATCGCAATTCCCAGTCCGCCCAGGACCCTCGGGAGTTCTTCCTTTTTTGCGTAAATCCTCAGCCCCGGCTTGGAAATCTGTCGAATCCCGCTGATAGCCGGCATCTTCGACGGTCCGTACTTGAGGTAAACCCGGATGTAACTCTTTGATCCTTCTGTCCGGATCTCATAGTCGCGAATGAACCCCTGCTTCTTCAGGACATCCACGATGGCGGCCTTCAACTTAGAGTTTGAAAACTCGACGCTATCGTGTCTTGCCATACCGGCATTGCGGAGGCGTGTCAGCATGTCCCCAATCGGATCGACCATCATCGAAAACCCCTCCTCACCAGCTGGCTTTTCGGACGCCTGGAATCTCGCCTCTATGAGCCAGCTTTCTGAAACAGTGCCGGCAAAGCCCGAATTTCCTCATATAAGCGTGAGCCCGCCCGCAGATTTGGCACCTGTTGACCCTCTGCGTCTTGAACTTGGGCTCCTTTTTGGCTTTCATGATTTTCGCCAGAGTCGCCAATGGATCTCCCCCTCATTCTGAGAATGGCATACCCAGGAGCTTCAGAAGCTGGTATGCCTCCTCATCCGTTTTTGCAGTTGTCACGATAGTCACGTCCATACCCCGGATTTTCGTGACCTTGTCGTAGTCGATCTCCGGGAATATGACCTGTTCCTTGATACCCAGAGAGTAGTTGCCCCGTCCGTCCAGGCCTTTTGGAGAAACGCCTCTAAAGTCCCTCACCCGGGGAAGCGCAACGTAGAAAAGTTTTTCGAGGAAGTCGTACATACGTTCCCCTCGCAGCGTAACTTTGGCGCCGATCTTCATACCCGCTCTCACCTTGAAAGCGGAAATGGAGCGTTTCGCTCTGGTGATCACGGGCCTCTGACCGGTTATTTGCATCAGGTCAGCTACGGCACCGTCCAGCACATCGGGGTTCTGGGTCGCTTCTCCAACCCCCATGTTCACTACGACTTTCTCGAGCCGGGGCACCTGGAGGCGGTTCTTATACCCGAACATCTTCATCATAGCTGGTACGACTTCCGTCTCATACACCTTCTTCAGCGCCACTTCACTCACCCTCACTTATCCATCGGCTGACCGCACCGCACGCATGCCCTGACCCTGGTTCCGTCCTTTTCTATCTTGCGTACCCTCGTAGCCCGGGAGCATGCCGGGCAAACGAGCATAACGTTGGAGCGCCGGATGGGCGTCTCTTTCTCAATAATGCCTCCCTGCTGAGCTTCTTTGGTCGGACGTTGGTGCTTCTTGACCACATTTACCCGTTCTACGATCAGGGAATCGTCCGCAGGAATCACCCTGATGACCTTCCCTTTTTTGCCCTTATACTTGCCGGAGAGCACGACGACGGTATCGCCTTTCTTTATATCCAAATTCGCCACCTCCCGCGCTACAGAACCTCAGGTGCCAGCGAAAGGATCTTGGTGAAGTGCTTGTCCCTGAGTTCTCTGGCTACCGGGCCGAAGATTCGCGTACCATGAGGCTCTCTTTCGTCCCGCAGTATCACGGCGGCGTTGTCGTCGAACTTGATGTAAGACCCGTCCGGCCGCCTCACGTTTTTCCTCATCCGCACAACTACGGCCTTAACCACGTCACCCTTTTTGACAACGCCTCCTGGTGTGGCCTCTTTTACCGCAGCTACGATGACGTCGCCGAGCCCAGCGTACCGGCGGTAGGACCCTCCTAAAACCCGGATGCACATTAGTTCTTTCGCGCCTGTATTATCAGCCACGGTGAGCCTGGTCTGAGCTTGGATCATTTCTCTTCACCCCCGGCAGATTCGACGAGGGCAGGAGAACGCTTTTCGAGAACCCGCACAACGCGCCAGTGCTTCTCTTTGGAAAGCGGCCTGGTCTCGTTCAAGAGCACGACGTCGCCCACCTGGGTCTCGTTTTTTTCGTCGTGAGCCTTTACTTTTCGCGTCCTCCTGATGCGCTTCCCGTATAGCGGGTGGACCTCCCAGTATTCCACCAGGACAACGGCGGTCTTGTCCATCTTCCTTGACACCACGGTACCCGTAAGCTCTTTCCGCTTACCTCGCAACATCGTTCACCTCTCCCTTGCCCCGGCCGAGCTCCCTTTCCCGCTTTATGGTCTTAACTCGAGCGATGGCCCTTTTGACTTCCCGGATCCGCATCACGTTATCCAGTTGTCCGGTGGCCAGCTGAAAGCGCAGGTTAAAGAGCTCTTCCTTTAGGTCCCTTATCTTCTCGTCGATTTCCTTGTCACTCATCGCCCGTATCTCCTGCACTTTCATCCGCGGTCACCACCTCTCGGTACGAGCTTTGGCCGATATCTTCCCTCGTTTGAAACTTGGTCTTAACCGGTAACTTGTGGCCGGCCAGCCGCATAGCTTCCCTGGCCACATCCTCCGGCACGCCTGCCATCTCGAACAAAACCCGACCCGGTTTCACGACGGCGACCCAGTACTCAGGGTTGCCCTTTCCCGAACCCATACGCGTCTCCGCCGGCTTCTTCGTAATCGGGGTATCAGGAAAGATCCTGATCCAAACCTTACCTCCCCGCTTGACATACCTGGTCAGGGCCACTCTCGCCGCCTCGATTTGCCTGTCCGTGATCCATCCCGGCGACAAGGCGACAAGGGCATACTCGCCGTAGAATATCTCATTCCCTCTGGTGGCGACGCCGGAAGGGTCTACTCTGTGCTGCTTCCGCCATTTGACCCGCTTTGGCATCAACACGGTTAGCTCCCTCCTTCGCGAGGGGAGGGCCTGGATGGGAGAACATCCCCTTTATAGACCCACACCTTCACGCCTATCCTGCCGTACGTGGTGTGCGCCTCGGCAAAACCGTAATCCACCTCAGCCCGAAGCGTATGAAGCGGTACCTTACCCTCTCCGATCCGCTCCGACCGGGCGATTTCGGCCCCCTGCAACCTGCCGGAAACCCGAACTCTGCACCCTTTGGCACCAGCCTTAAGGGCCCGCTGGACAGCTTGCTTCATCGCTCTCCTGAAGGACACCCGCCGTTCAATTGCCTCGGCGATTCCTTCGGCGACGAGCTGCGCGTCCGTTTCGGGTGATTCGATCTCCAAGGTATGCACCACGATTTTCTTTCCGGTGAGCTTTGATAGCTCTTTTCTTAAAGCTTCGATGCCGGTCCCCCCGCGGCCGATTACCATACCGGGACGAGCTGCGTGGATCGTAACGCTAACTTCCTGAGCTTTCCTCTCGATCTCGATTCGAGATATCCCTGCGTGCCCCAGCTTTTCTTTGATATAGTCGCGGATTGTCTTGTCCTCCAGTATGGTCCCGGCGAAATCTTTCCGGGCGAACCAGCGGGAATCCCAATCGTATACGATCCCCAATCTAAGACCCTTGGGATGAACCTTCTGCCCCAACCGTCTAACCCTCCTCTCTTTCTCGAAGTGCTACGGAAATATGGCACGTCCTCTTCAATATGGGAAACGCTTGTCCCCTTTGTCTCGGATGATACCGTTTAAGAGTAGGGCCTTCGTCCACGAATATCCGGGAAACGTAAAGCGCGTCGCCGGATAACCCGAGGTTGTTTTCGGCGTTCGCTCGAGCGGAAACGATAGCCTTTTCAATGACCCTGCTCGCCCTCTTCGGGGTATACCTCAGGATAGCTAGGGCCTCTCGAACCGGTTTCCCCCTCACCAGGTTGGCAACGATCCTTACCTTAGTGGGGGATATCCGCACATGTCTTACCACTGCTCTAGCTTCAGCTGTTTTCGCTTCAGCTCCCACTCTAAGCACCCCCTATTTCAAGGCAGTAGAGCGTTCCGTGTGCGCTCCGTGACCTCTGAACAATCTCGTGGGAGCGAATTCGCCGAGCTTGTGGCCGATCATGTCCTCAACTATATAAACGGGAACGTGTTTACGCCCATCGTGAACCGCGATGGTGTGCCCCACCATCTCGGGCACGATGGTGCTATCCCTTGACCACGTACGGATGACGCGCTTCTCTCCCTTTGCGTTCATTTCTTTTACTTTCTGCAAGAGTTTAGCGTCAACGAACAGCCCTTTTTTCTTGGAACGGCTCACTCCCGCTCCCTCCTTCAGACGAGCCCCCGAAAACCTACCTACGTCGTTTTACTATGAACTTGTCCGAGGGCTTCCTCTTCTTTCTCGTCTTGTAGCCGAGAGTCGGCTTACCCCACGGGGAGAGCGGTCCGGGATGTCCGATGGGGGACTTTCCCTCGCCTCCTCCGTGCGGGTGATCCACGGGGTTCATCACCGAACCCCTAACCGCCGGCCTCCAACCCATGTACCGGGATCGACCAGCTTTGCCTAAGGACACGTTCTCATGTTCTACGTTTCCAACCTGCCCCACCGTAGCTTTGCAACGCAGGGAAACGAGCCTCTGTTCCCCTGAAGGCAGCCTGAGAAGGGCGTAGCCGCCTTCCTTGGCCATCACCTGAGCTGAGGCGCCGGCGCTGCGAGCCATCTGGGCGCCTTTCCCGGGTTGAAGTTCGATGTTATGAACGAAGGTTCCGGTAGGGATGTTTTCCAGAGGCAAGGCGTTACCGGGCTTGATGTCGGCGTTGGGACCGGACATGACGGTATCGCCCACTGACAGCCCTACCGGCGCCAGGATATATCTCTTCTCTCCGTCGGCGTATGCGAGGAGAGCTATCCGCGCCGAACGCCCGGGATCATATTCAATAGCCTGCACCTTCGCCGGGATGCCATCCTTTTCCCTGCGGAAATCGACGATACGGACGACCTTCCTGAAGCCGCCGCCCCTGTGGCGCGTGGTGATCCTCCCCTGGTTGTTGCGGCCGGCATGCCTTTTCACGGATATAGTCAACGACTTCTCCGGTTCTTCCTTCGTCACTTCCTCGTACGTAGGAAGCTCGAGCCCTCTCAGCCCTGGCGAGGTAGGCTTAAAGCTTTTGATAGGCACCTATTCTCCCTCCCTTCACCGGGTCTACACGCCTTCGAACCCTTTTATCCGCTGGCCGGGTCCGAGCTTGACGACGGCCTTCTTCCGGCGCGACGTCCGCCCTTGGAAATACCCCATCCTCCTGGGCTTGCCTGGCAGGTTCGAGGTGCGAACTTCATCCACTGAGACCTTGAATATGGTCTCCACCGCTTCTTTTATCTGAGCTTTCGTGGCCAGCGGGTGAACCTCGAAAGTGTACGTCCCTTTTTCCATATCCGCGCTGGTCTTCTCGGTGACCAGCGGTTTAATGATGATGTCGTGGAGTGTAAGGTTCATGCCAGCACCTCCTCGAGTTTGGACAGAGCGTCCCTGGTGACAACGAGGTGCCTGTGGGTCATGACGTCGTACACTCCGATGTCCTGAGCTGTTACCACCGAAACACCGGGAAGGTTTCGGGTTGATAACACAAGATTGGTGTCAGGCCGGGCTGTTACCACGAGAGCGGACTGCCGGACGCCCAGGTTGTCCAGGAGAGTCCGGAGTTCGCGCGTCCGTGGCCTTTCCAGGGTTATGTTATCCACGACCAGCACCCTGCCGTCCTTAGCTTTCGAGGACAGAGCGGAAACCAGCGCCTTCCTGCGCATAGCTCTGGGAAGGTCCCAGCCGTAATCCCTGGGATGAGGACCGAATACGATCCCCCCGTGACGCCACAGAGGTGAGCGGATAGTGCCTTGCCGCGCACGGCCAGTGCCTTTTTGGCGCCAGGGTTTCCTGCCGCCGCCCGATACTTCCGCTCTGGTCTTGGTGGAAGCGGTCCCCCGCCTTACCTTCGCCAAATGAGACAGCACCGAAGCGCGGAGAAGCGAAGGGTTCACCTCCTGGCCCCACACGGCCTGGGGAAGCTCTATTTTCCCCTGCTCCCTGCCTTGTACGTCGAACACGGTAGCTTCAGGCACGGGGGTTCCCCCCTTTCCCCACCGTCGTCTCCTTTATGGTGAGGAGCGACCCTCTCGTTCCGGGCACCGAACCTTCCACGAGCAACAGGTGCTTTTCAGAATCCACCTTGACCACCCTCAAGTTCCGGATGGTGACTCTCTCATTCCCGAGATGGCCGGGCATCTTTCTACCCGGAAACACTCGAGCAGCATCCCTCGATTGAAGTGAACCTGGGCCGCGATGGTACTTGGAGCCGTGAGCCATGGGACCTCTTCGGAAGTTCCACCTCTTGATACCCCCGGCAAAGCCCTTTCCTATGCTCGTTCCCGTCACGTCCACCCTCTCGCCGGGCCGGAACATATCCACGGTGAGAACAGCACCCCGGTCGAGCTTGGCTTCGCCCTTCAATCTAAACTCCCTGAGATACCGGAACGGGCCGACTCCTCTTTTCTTGTAGTAACCCCTTACAGGCAAGCTGACCTTCGCCTCGCTGACGGGCTCGAAACCTACCTGTACCGCGTCGTACCCGTGTTTCTCCTGAGTTCGTACATCCACAACGGTACACGGTCCCGCCTGGATCACGGTAACGGGAAGGAGAACCCCCGCCTCGTCGAAGACCTGGGTCATCCCGAGTTTCTTTCCCAAAATGGCCTTGGACACCGATACCTACCTCCTCACCCGCTCGAAAGCCTAGAGCGTCTTGATCTCTACGTCCACTCCTGCAGGGAGATCGAGCCTGGTGAGGGCGTCCATCGTCTTCGTAGTGGGCTCCATGATATCGATGAGCCTCTTGTGTACCCTCATCTCAAACTGTTCCCTGATATCCTTCTCGCCGTTGGGCGCCACGAGAATCGTGTAAACGCTCCTCTCGGTCGGAAGGGGAATTGGACCCGCCACAAGCGCACCGGTCCGCCTGGCGGTTTCCGCGATCCTGGCCGCCGACGCATCCAGCGCCCTGTGGTCGAACGCTCTAAGGCGAACTCGTATCTTCTGCCTTGCCACTGGCACATCACTCCTCGATCTTCGTGACCACTCCGGAAGCTACGGTCCTGCCGCCTTCCCTGATGGCAAACCGCAAGCCTTCTTCCATTGCAATGGGAGATATGAGCTCTACCTTGATCTTCACGTTGTCTCCGGGCATTACCATCTCAACGCCC
>DYEQ01000109.1 GCA_020725645.1 Candidatus Fermentithermobacillaceae bacterium
TGTCAAGCGTCAATGAAAATGTCAGGTAAACATCGTCTGTGATTCTGTCAGGGTAGAAGTGGTATAATGAGGCCTACGGGGTTTCCATGGCTTACGCCATGGATGGTTTTGAGCGGGCCTACGAATTGGAGTAGTGCCCGCCTTTTCACTGATTTCGGTAAAAACCCCAGGCTCAGTCTTAGTCTTTGTTTTAGCAGAAGAGGTAACGTCCAAGGGCTCTAACGAGTATATATTTCCCTTCCATCCCGCATACAAGCGACCGTCAGGCAGTTTATGCACCTCTACCGCGGAACGCAGAGGGATAATAGGCGCACCTTTAGGAGTTAACACCTTATAAGTCTTGCACTCGAAGCGGATGGTATAGCCGGGGTTCAATATCCGGTGCTCCTTCCAGCAGAAGATATGTTCCAGGCGCAAATGGGAGGGGATGGGGCGGAAAGCGGAAACCGGATTAGCAGGTGGTAGGGCAAACTTTTGGTTATAGCGCACGATAAAGTTCTCAAGGACGGCATTAGCCTCTTTTAGGGTAGAAGCGCCTGCCAGGCGCAGATCAAGGACCAGCCTTTCCTGGAGGGTCTGGAAGGAGCGTTCGATGCGGCCTTTAGCCTGAGGGGAATGGGCGGGGATGTGCTGGATCCCTAGTTCGTTCAAGATACGGCCGATTTGGGTCAAAGAGCGTTGTTGGCCCAGGAGCTGTTGTTCGATAGCAGCAGTACTCTCTTCACCCTTAGGTGGGAAGAAGAGGGTATGGCGGTCGGAGTAGATGGCTACTGGGATACCATACTGGGCGACCAAGCCATAGAGGAGACGGCGGTAGCCCTCGAAATCCTCGGCTGGCCGGAAGAGGGCTGAAAGGATCTGGCCGGTGGCGTCATCGATGGCTAAAAGCAAGACGAGCTTAGGGCCGCGTCCTTCCAGCCAGTCGTGGTGGCTGCCGTCGAGTTGGACTAGAAGGCCCATTTGAGGTTTACGAAGGCGGCTGCGGTGGAGTTTAGGAGGCCGGTGCTTTTTAGGGCTTGAGATACCGGCGGCCTTACAGATACGAGCGACAGAAGAAGGGCTTAAAGAAATGCCTTCGTATTCGTGGAGCAACTCGCTAAGGAAAGTATAATTGCACCCCCTGTATTTAGTTTGAGCGAGTTGCACCACCTGCTGGCGGATATCTTCGGGAATAGTGTGGGCCGGCTTACGACCCCGATTTCCGTGGGCCAGGGAAGCAGGCCCGTACTCTCGTAACTTGGCTTTGAGCCTATAGACGTGCCGCTCACTCAGGCCTAGAAGTAAGGCTGCATAA
>DYEQ01000110.1 GCA_020725645.1 Candidatus Fermentithermobacillaceae bacterium
AGTCTAAAACGGTGAGTCTAGAACCGTGAGTTTAAAACGGAGGTCCTTTCAATGATTAAGGGAGATATGAGGCGCAAGCGGGAAGTGGCACTGGCCAAAGTCTTGTCGACCATAAAGATGCACGGAGGAACCACGCTTCTTTCCACGGGGATTACAGGCGACGATGCCAGGCTCGCCAAGGCCGCGGTGGAAGCTGGGGCGCGCATGCTCGAGCCGAATCACCCTGCGGTTGCTCTAGCTCGAGGCTACAAGGGCGTGACGAACATGCACGCCGCTGAGGCCATCAGGCATGAGATATCCATCGAGCAAATGGCCGAGGTCACTTGCGGCGTTCGGAACGTCGTAGGTCCGGATATCTTCATCACCGTGGGGATACCCGGGGGTTTTACGGAAGTACTTCCGCGCCCGCTTTCCGAGGACGACGTCAGGATGATAGCTGAAGCGGGTGCCGACGGCCTGCATGTTCATAAGAGCGACCTGGATGACCTGAGAGACATCGTGGAACTCGCGCACGCCAACGGTCTCCTCGTCGACGCGTACGTAGCTCATCCGGACGACCTCCATCCTTTCGGGATTCCTGCGGGTACGCCGGAGGAAGTGGCGGACACAGCCAAGAAAATGGAATCGATAGGGGTAGATATGATAGGTCTCATGACCGGAATGAGCTACGAGGGAGTGGAGGCGGGGCAGATCCCGGCTGTGATAAGAGAGAGGCTTCAGGCGCTGGTGGGTGCTGTGACCAGGCCGACTCTGGCCGAAGGTGGGATTAACCTCACGAACTTTCAGGCGTTCAGAGAGACGGGCGTCAACATCCTGGTCGTGGGGACTGCCTTTGACGATATCGCCCGGCAGGCTGTCAGGGATACGGTCAAGCGTTTCCTGGGTGGGAACTAACCGGTACCCGGCACCGGTACCCGGCTGGCTAAGCCCATTTCCCGAACGATCGCGGCTTGAAAGTGAACGGTGAGGACGACGGCGCCCGGGTTGCCCGCGAGTCCTACTGGCTTCCCGGCGCCGTCGGCCGGTACTGCCTTCGGCTTGGACGGCAGCACCTCAGGGCCCACAAGGGTGAAGTAGTATTTGGGAGAAAGGGGATATGCTGGGGATGGTTGACCGAACGAGTCCGGTGCCGTTGTATTACCAGATAGCTCAGGCATTGAGAGAGAGGATTAAAAAGGGAGAGTGGCTTCCCGGCCACCGGGTGCCGCCGGAACACGAGCTCACGCGGGAATTCGGAGTGTCAAGACATACGATTCGGCAGGCACTGGCCTCTCTCGAAAGAGACGGGCTCATATACCGCCAGGCGGGGCTAGGCACCTTCGTTCGGTCCGAAAAATACAGCTATCCCCTTTCTTTCTTGCAAGGATTCACCGAACAGATGGAAGAAAGAGGGTTAAAGCCTTCCTCGAGGGTACTCACGCTGCAGAAAAGGTTGCCCGAACCGTTCCTCCGGTCGTCGTTGGCCTTGCC
>DYEQ01000006.1 GCA_020725645.1 Candidatus Fermentithermobacillaceae bacterium
GGGCCTTTCGAAGGAACTCAGGATCCCCGTTCTGTCTTTCCCCCACCCCCGGCAGCCTCTCCGAGCCGCCCTTCGTCGCCAGGACATAGCTCTCTCTGGGTTTTCCCCGGAGCGCTTTCCCCAGTATCGTCTCGGATTGGCCGTCGCCGTACACATCCGCCGTATCGAAGAAGTTGACGCCGTTGTCCATCGCGACCTGGACCGTACGGATGCAGTCGGCTTCGGACACGTCGCGCCTGCCGAAACCTCTGCATCCGAGACCGATTACCGAGACCTGCGTATCCGTGTTTCCTAGTCTGCGGTACTTCACGAGATTCCCTCCTTACTATCTGTACGGCTACCTCAACCTCGCCTGAGCTGCTTGCACTGAACTAATGGATGTCGCTCTCCGGGTTATACGAGGAGCCCTGGGAGTCGGTATCGTTGTTTCCGCAACGCCCTTTCCCGCCAGGCACAATCCGGGATATCGATCTACGCGAAATCTCCCCCACATATATCGAGAATCAACAAAGATTTATTGACATACGATAATACCCGTGGTATCCTTTGGTAAACATAGATGCCCTGGAGGTGCCGTAAAATGAAATCCACCGGCGTGAAGGCCCTGCTTTCGGCTGTAAGGGTTCTGGTAAGCATCGGTTGGTATTTGTTGGTAATCGGCACCGTGTTCTACGCGATCGTAGGAATCTCGGTGTTGGGGTCCCGCGAATTGTCGATTAGCAGGTCCCTGCCCTGGGTCGTAATTCAGCCCGGATACGCCCTTGTTTTTTCTGAGGCGGAGGTATCTCCTGAAGGCCTCAACTTGGCTATGCGTCTTGCGTTTCCCATCGGTATTCCGGTAATCGTCATTTACCTCATCATGCTTCGCAACCTTCGGCAGCTGCTGGCGCGGGGAATTGAGAACCCGTTCACGTTGGAAAACGCACGACGCATAAGACTCATAGGCTTTCTCATGCTTGCGGGGGTTGTAGCGGACATGGGTTTCAACCTGTTGTTGGCAAAGTTCGTGATCAATTACGTTCACATTCCCGGCGCGACCATACGTCCGAACCCGCTGCCTTATAGGGGAGGTCTGTTTTCCGCTCTACTGATGCTCGTTGTCTCAGAGGTGTTCAGACTGGGCGTCCTCCTTCAGGAGGAACACGATCTCACCGTATAGGTGATCTCGTCATGGCTATCATCGTTCACCTTGACCGGCTGCTTGTCGAACGCAAAATGTCCCTAACGGAGCTTTCGGAGAGGGTGGGGATCACAATAGCGAACCTTTCCGTACTGAAGACGGGAAAGGCCAGAGCAATACGATTCTCGACCCTGGAGGCAATTTGTCGCGAACTCGACTGTCAGCCCGGGGACTTGCTCGAGTATGTTGCAGACGGGGAGCAGCCATCCTGAGGTTTGGGATTCGCGGCGCTCAGACTGGCTTCCTCACGGGCATCCAGGTCGCCGTCTTCAAGAAACTGTCTGGCGGCCTGCTCGCAGCCCTGGATCAGTGCCTTTCTGATTTCCTCGGGTTTCACCTAGCTTTTTGCGGCAACTTCCGTGGATCGTCGTTGTACCACCTCCAAATCCGTCCCACTCATTGCCGACTCCTTTGCTTGACCAAGTATCTCGGCCCACGCTGCGTCGTGCTTTCTGGCAGACTCCGGGTGTTTGTTGCGAAGAAAACCCGCCGGTTGACCGCAGTAAATGCAATTACCCATATCAGACCACACCTCCTGACAACAGCTCATTCAATCCTCCGCCCCCAAACGAGCGTCACATCCTCCTGGTTGTGACGCGGCTCCCGGCGCGACGACCAGCTGTCACCTTGCAAGTCGGGACCAGCATTTGACCGCCTCGCCTCATGTCTTATGTGCTGGACGATGTCGCTCACTGACCATTCCTTGCCACACTTTCAATTTGCATCGCAGCTTCGAACCGCTGGACCGTAGTTAGCCGGTGGCACCGCATTTCCCTCGGTTACTTGCAGGGGAGAAGTCTAAGCGTAGAGAAGCTGAAAGCCGAAGACCATGGGGTCGAGCAAGGTCGGAAAGAGAGTGAGTTACCAGTGGAATCGATCACCACAGAGTCTCTCGGTTCGGCACTGGAAAGCTTCTGCCGCCTGCACTTGTCCGAGTTCCATGAGGCCAGAATGCTGAATCTCGCTCCCGTCGCCACTGGCTGGGAATGCGAGACGTACTCGTTTGTTCTGCGGAGCGGCGAGAAATCCGTTCGGCTCATAGCGCGCATCTACTGTGGAAATGAGAACATCGCCAAGCACAA
>DYEQ01000111.1 GCA_020725645.1 Candidatus Fermentithermobacillaceae bacterium
GGCAAGGAGGCCGCGAAGCAGAGGCTGACCCCGCGCCAGATGGAAGTCCTCACCCTCGTCGCAAGAGGGCTGACGTATAAGGAAGTGGGGGCGGCTCTCTACATCAGTGAGCGCACGGTCAAGTATCACATGAAACAGATCCTCGAACAGTTGCACCTTGAGAACCGAGCCCAGGTCATCGCCTACGCGGCACGAATGAACCTGAATGCGAAACCCGCGGATTGAGGACGAAACTTCGCCCTCGACCTGGCGCTTGAACTCGAGTGGAGCCGGACTGATGCGGAGGCTCCGGCTGTGCCCACTGTCCGAAAGTACAGTCCCCGGGACTGTACTTTTCGCGTCGTGTGGGGCTTTCCGACTGTCCCTGGGACTGTCCCATTACCCAGTGTTACGCCGGAGCGGTTCCTGATATAGTGAAACTGTCGGGAAGTCCGGACGCGTTTCTGACACCTCCTCGTTGAAGCGGGGTGACCTTGCACTTGTCGGCTCGTACAGCCACCGCGGGGTTTCCGGTGATTCTGGTGAGTTGAGTAGTAGTGGCACGTGCCCATTGATCAAGGAGGGATCATCATGAAAACACTCAAGATGGCGGTCTGTTTGGCGGTCTGCATGGCGATGGCGACAACCCTGCCGGTGCTTGCCAGCACCCCGGAACAGGAACTGGCAGGGATCTTGGAGCGTGCCATCAAGGTTATGGATGCAATGATCAAGAACGGCTATACAATAGAGCACTTCGAACTCGACTCGGTGAAACTGGGTGACGTGTACTCCGTCCCGTATAGGCTATACTCTGGGAATCAATACAAGATCGTCGGCATCGGCGGAACCGGCATCGGGGACCTGGACATACACGTCTTCGACAGCAGTAATAGCCTTGTGGCGGCCGATACCTTGAGCGATGACGTGCCCGAACTGGATATCACGGCCAGCGCGGACGGGACTATTCGCATCGACACCAGCTTCGAGTCCCTGGAGGCAGGCTATAGCTCGGGCGAGTATTATTACTTCTGCTACATCGTAGGCTTCAAACGCTAAGTAGATCGCCATGAGACCGTTGGTTTTCTCCAGCTACTAACTAAAACGTCCGTAAAATGGTGTGTTTAGATGTCCTTAAACCCGCGTGGTTTCGTTGAGTCCAGAATATGTCATCCCAGTCGATGGCAAAAACCAACGGTCTCCGCCATAAGTAATCGCCGGTTCCAGAGAGCGCACGCGCCATGCAGGGTTGCCGGTGTTGCACTCGGGGACGGCGCCCCAGGCGGGGCGCGCTTCGCCAAAATCCGGCCCGTCGAGCGAGCGGCCGGATTTTGACACCCCTCGTGCAATCACCGGCAACCCCTCCCAAAAGCCGAGAGCATTTCTGCACTCTCACTTACTACTACTCTGTTAGGTATGGACAAAGGGCCAGGTAGATGGTATATAGGGTAGGATGAAGATGTATACGTAGAAAGCCAGAAAGCTGGCAAAAGTGATCGTCCCCCCAGCCCTTCCCGCTTCCAGGCCAGGACCTGATCCAGCACAATACCCGCTGGAAACGCAAATCCCACCCACCCGATGGGCGGGGGGGCTGGCCCCTGCGGGTTCAAGCTCTCTCCAATCACGAATGCAAGAACAAAGGCCACGTTTACGATACTCCACACCCTGGCAATCCACCGAATAACAGCAATGATAGTTCAAAATGCGTTGTGCGTTTTCATGTTTCGAAGGTGCCGACAGAAGTCGCCATGGGCGACTGCTAGTATTTAGGAAGGATTTCCCGTAAGTTTTTCAGCAGCTCCTAAAGCTCGGGGCCTTCGGCGGCGTGATTTCGGTCAAGTTCCGTGCGAAATATGCAACCGCGGTCATACCGTCTCAGGACACTGCTGTATGCAGTTCGCCTCTCTCAACTCTATCTCCCCTGCTACCACTACTTGCCTCCGTTCCTTCTTTGCCCTGGTCGAAGCCAGGCTTGCCATGTTGATCAGATCGCTGACTGTATATGGCTCAAGATCTCCCTCCCGAGGAGAAGCCCGCCGGCCCCCGGCCACACCTGCAGAAGCTGCCACTTTGATTCCCAGCGGCCATTCTTCTTCAGAAATCGCATTTACCATTCGCAGGGCAAGTTTCCTGGCTTCTTCTAAAGGTTTCACGGTTACAACTGCAAATTCATCACCTGCGTACCGAAATAGATAATCGAAGCCTTCTTCCACCACGCCGCCCAAGATCTTCGCCACCCTGCAGAGGATCTCATCGCCCACCACATGCCCCAGTTCCTTGTCAACTGCCCCGAAATCGTCCAGATCCAAGAAGATAATCGCAATCTCCTTCCCATCCTGCAGAAGTTCCAGGGCTTTCCGCTGGAGGAACGCTGCTTGCTGCAGTCCCGTAAGGGCATCTATGTGCTTTCCGAGCTCAGCGTAAAGGAGTGACTTCGTCACTACCCCAACCGGACAGTCTCCATCCACCACCACGAGTCGCTCGATGCCGTGTCGCTCAAGTAGCTCCTTTGCCTCCCAAAGTGAGCACGTGGGGGGTACAGTTACCACTTCCTTAGTCATCGCATCCGCTATAAGCCGATTGGGATGACAACGTCTTATATCGCGTGAGCTTATAATCCCCACAAGCCGACCGCCCTCTACAACCGGAAGCCCTCCGATCCTGGTCCTCTCCATAAGTTCGGCTACTCGAGCCACCGAATCCTCAGGCTTAACGGTTACAAGCTCTTTAGTCATGATCTCTCCTATGGTCTGCATTACAAGTCCACCGCCCGGTTTACCTGAATCACGATATTCACCTGAGCCTTTACAACTGCGTGTTCATCAGCTACGCGTTCACACTCCTCCAAGAGGATAGGCAGGAGCTTGTCCTTCGGTAACAACTTCAAGAGAGATCTTTTCAATACGGCAGCTTCAAACACTTGGTGCTCGATCCTGATGATTTCATACTGTTCTGGGGAGAGGGCATCTACCATACTGCGCACAGCTTCGGGCCCGATGGGAGCCTGTTTCCCTACAAGCAAGGCGTCCTGCATGGGTGGGATCTCGAATTCTGACAACCTTATGGTCATCTCCGCTTTGCGTAGGGGTTCGGAACCAAGCAAAGATCTTGTCTTGGAAGACATACATCAATCGCCCCCTTCTTGAATCTAAGCAAAGCTTAACCTAACCACTTCAACTATGCCCGGCTCTCAAGCGGGAGGATGTCCCAGATTTCGTGGAGTTTGAGATACCGGCTGTCGGCTCCGTTGTAGCAGAACGGAGCTGTGAAAGAAAAACGGAGGGAGCCACCAATGTCAGCATACCACAGCATGGGCAAGGCTGGAAGGACCGACAGGAAACTTTTTAGGCCCCTAACTGATTTGGACAATATGCCCCGAGGTTGGTAGAGTAAGACCAGAGGGCGGTGGGGACAGTTGGTGCGGAGGCAGCTCACACGAGAGCAGAAGTTGCAGGTCATGAGGGAAGTCCTTGAGACTGGGAGCACTTCGATGGTGGCCTGCAGGCACAACGTTCGAGACAGCGTTGTAGGCCGCTGGGTGCGGAAGTTCAGGGAGCTGGGCGAAGGGGGGCGTTTGACAATGCGGGCTCTACCGTAGGCCGGCGGGAATCGCCGGAGTACAGCGCACAGGCACGGAGCAGATGATCGTTGCCTTCCTACCACCCGCCGCAGTGCGCCGTAGTACTGTATAGTCAGGGACGCAAGAGCAGTAGAGGGGCTGTGACAGCTAACCCTTCACAATAATCATCATCGGTGCTAGGCACCCCAGTTATCCGATTTGACCAAATCTCGCGGATCCCCGATCATCTATCCCGACCCGTAACATTTCACAAACGTGGGCGCACTCTCTCTTCATGTGCGCGGTGTCATTCAGTTCCCACCAAAAGCAACCCAGCCACCCGAAGCCCCGCCGGCGCCCGGCTCCGGGCGGCTTGCTCACTCCCCTTGCAGCCTACGCTCAAGGAGGTAGACTCAGAGAAAGTATCGAGGACAGTCTCGGTGCATCTGGATTTCGAGGCTCCTGGTTTACGGCTGCAACGCCATCCAAAGTGAGCAAACAGCTAGATGCCAGGCTGTACTTCAAAGCCAGATTAGTCGACTCTGAGCCAAAAATATCTGACGGTCAGCAGGAGTTTCAACACAGACGAAGAATAAAGAATCAGGGCCTTATGCAAACGCTTTCATGAAAACGCTTCTACCAAGCCAGTACATCCTGGATGGCTCTTGAGGAGACAAGCAGGTTGAACCAAAGAACACTGACATGGAGACCACTAATATGGCGACCATAAAAGATGTTGCGCGCAGAGCGGGCGTTTCAATATCCACGGTCTCTCGCGTCCTCAACGACACTGCTCCAATAAGCCAGGAAGCCAGGGGAAAGGTGCTGCGGGCTGTGGAGGAACTTGATTTCCATCCCAACGCGCTCGCACGAGGGCTTGTAACGCACAGGAGCAAGGTCGTCGGCTTGCTGATCTCGGATATCACCAACCCCTTTTACCCTGAAGTAGTCTGTGCTGTGGAAGAAGCTGCCGCCAGCGAAGGCTACGAGGTGATCCTGGGTAACACGCGTTATGACGACGAACGGAGTCGGAAGTTTGCGCGAACCTTAATCGAACGCCAGGTGGACGGGGTCATCGTCATGACTAACCGCATCACCACCGAAACGCTTGCCAAGCTTGCAAGCTCGGTCGGGCCTACCGTTGTTTTTGATATCGATGTCGACGATCTGGCAGCGAGAGGACTGATTATTGACGCGGTCTTGCTGGACTTCAGCAAGACGACCAAGATTGCGACTACTTACCTGGCCAGCCTGGGCCACAGGCGAATAGGCTTCGTGAGTGGTCCGTGCGAGCTCGAGACTGCCCTCAGGCGCAAAGAAGGCTTTCTTTCCGGTATGCAGCAAGCGGGACTCGAGGTCGACAGCTCTCTTATTGAAGAGGGGAAGTTTACGCTGGAAAGCGGCTACGAAGCAATGGAGCGTATTCTGGCACGAGGTAACCGATTGCCCACTGCTATAGTAGCCGCAAATGATATGATGGCGCTTGGTGCCATGCGTGCGATATGGAGCCGGGGTCTCAGCGTGCCTGAGGACATATCGGTGGTGGGAGTTGACGACATTGCTTTCGCCCAAGCGTTCAAACCGGCTCTTACCAC
>DYEQ01000007.1 GCA_020725645.1 Candidatus Fermentithermobacillaceae bacterium
GCACGGTATACGCTGGCCTCTTGGCCGCATAGTGCCATACTGGCTCCCCGTCCTCGCCGAGCAGAATCACGTCGGTCTCAGAAGTGCCTACCGGAGCCGGGTCATCGATGAGCACTAGAGTCCTGGGTCCAACACCCTCCATCGACCGGAGCCCGTACAGCGGCTTTTGGAACCGCCATATCTCGCGCCCCGTCAGTGGATCGAGGCAGACCAGGTCCGTCCTGGACGACGCCATGAAACTACCGTAATCGAGGAGGACCCGGTCCGGCAGGGCCACCAGCGGCCGCCCTCCGTAGCTGTCCCCTCCGATGACCAGGGACCAGGTTTCCTGTCCGCTGACGATATCACGGGCAACCAGCTCATACCTGTCATTTCGGAAGCACAGGTAGACGGCCGTACCACCGGCCACCTCTATCTCGCCCACAGGCGCCGGGTCCTTAGGAATCTCCATCAAGAGCCAGGGTTCGTCCGGCGCCTCGCCCGGTATAGCCAGGTAGGTGAATGAACCGGCGACAGGCGACGCCGGGTCAGCCCAGACCCCTATCCGAACAAAAGCCCAATCCCCGGACAACCCGAGTCGAGCGCCTCCCCAGTCGGACGTCGCCTGTTCGGGTATTTCAGGCCAGAACATGCCGCCCGGGGGCTCCAGCGACCAGACCGTGAGGCTGCCGGTATTGACCTCCACCCTGTGGAGACGTATGGTGCCCCGGCCCTGCTCGAATTCGCCGGGTTCGGGATGGTCCAGGAACCAACCTGCGCCCACAGTCCACCGGATCTGGTTGACCGTCCCCAGGCCGTCTACGTGCCAGACCTGATCCCCGGTAGCAGCCTGGAAGCAGTACAGGATACCGGACTTCTTGTCCAGGATGAGGACGTGCCCGCTGTTCTCGACAATGTCGAGGGACCTGTGGTTAAGGCTGAGGAAGAGAATCTTGGCAGTTCCGTCGGGGAACCGCCATAACAGCGTGTCCGGTCCGCAGATCACGACTACGTCCTCGAAGGACCAGCCGGTAAGGTCCGAATCCCCCGGCACCTGAAGGAGATAAGTCTCCGAGATCGCAAGCCCAGGCACTGCCACGGTTTCCGGTTTCATGTTTGCGATGGCCCGGATCGGCAGCACCGACGACAACACCCACAGCAGAGCGACCGCGAGGGACAGTGCGGATACCCAGGGGCTCTTGCCCGCCGCTAGCTGGCGATCGACCGCAATCACGAGGCCCAGCAGTACGACAGCCGCTCCACCCAGATAAGGTAGGAGTTTCAGGTTGAAAAGGATCCCCTCGTACGTCAAGGCGAATAGGGGCTGGCCCTGCAGCCAGTAGCCGGCGATCACCCCGAGCATCCCAAAGACGCACCGGCTCCGGACAGAAAGTCTCCGGTCGAGCCACGGCAGAACGGCAGCCGGCCACGCTACGACTCCGATGGACGTCAGTACCTGGTGGATTTGCCAGTGCTGCATGTGCGGCAGCGGAGCGTACCACCCCCAAAGGACGATAGCCGCCACGGTCGCGCTCAGGAACTTTGCCAGAACGCTCCCAGAGCGCAGCCAGCGCAGAATAGTGATTCTGGGCGAGAAGTTATTCATCCCGTTCTCACTTAACCTTGCATTCCCACTTAACCTTATACGAATCGAGGTCCAAGTGTAACCGAGGTCGAAGTGTTTCCGTTGTTGTGCTGTTCTCTGGAGTGCCAGGCTTTTCCTCCTGCTATCCATTCCCTGGCCCGCGTATTTCCTGGTATGGCTCTCCGTCCCTGTACTGGTTGTACCGATTGCCCTAACTCTTCTGTCGAAGCACTGCTATAATTCGATTGCCGAGTCTGAGAAAGAACGGCCGTAAGACTCAGCGGTTTGCTCCGACGGTCATGCCGGTGCTGCTCGGTGCCGAGGCTCCTGCTTTCCATAGGGTTTCCCCCCGTGCCCGTGATTACATGTGACCCTGCTGTCTCTGTCCTATGGTACGACCGGTCCGCCCTCCCGCCTTAAACCAAACTTTTGCGATCATTCCTCTCCATCCAGGTTGCTGTGGACCACCGGCAAAGGTTTTTGCTCCACAGCGCCCACCAGGTTTGCACTGATACGCGTTTTGGGGCCGCGGTGCCAACGTAGTTTGCACTGTTAGAGGTTTTCAGGCACTCGCACCAACACGTCTGCACTCCTACCCTCCCAGTGACAACATAGTTTAGAGTGGCGTAGGTTTTGAAGTCCTCAGTGGCAATCAAGTTTGCACCTGGGCCTTCCTTGCGGCAGCCGGTGCCAACGTAGTTAGCACTACCGCGCGGTTCTCAGGCCTCAGTGCCAACGAGGTTAGCACTGGCGCATTCCTGGACCCGCACGGTGCCGACGTAGTTGGCAGTACCGCACGGTTTTCGGCCGTCAATGCCGACTACGTTTGCACTGGGGCTTTCTTCGGGGCACCTAGTGCCAACGTAATCTGCACTGGAGTAGCTCTTGGAGCCCTCACTGCCAACGAGTTTTGCACCGGGGTCTTTTTTGCGGTACCCAGTGCCAACGTACTTTGCATTGGGGTAAGTTTTTAAAGCTTCGGTGCCGACCAGGTTTGCACTGGTGCCTTCTTTGGGGTACCCGGTGCCAACGCAGTTTGCACCGCGGTTGGTTTTGGAGTCCTCAGTACCAACCAGGTTTGCACAGCTGCGTTTTAATCGAGAGCTCCCCTCTGAACATGGCAGAGATACAAGCCTTCGCTGACATGACCCCCTTGTGAAGTTTGCTCTGGTGCAAGGCCTAGTCTCCTTGTGCGCGCACTCACCTGGCTATCTCTGCTGCGGTCACCTCAACCGCGATCTCGAGGGCACGCAGAATCTCCGACTCAGACATGCTGGGGACGTTGGGCTTGTTTACGACCTGCTCGGGAAGGTACGGGACGTGGATGAAACCAAGCCGTACGTGCGGACACGGCGGTACACCGGATGTGGCGACGAAATGGCAGGTGGCGTAGAACAGGTGGTTACATACAAAGGTCCCTGCACTGTAGGACAGAAACGCGGGGATCCCGGCTCTACGTATTTCCTCTACTATCGTCCTGGTCGGAAGCGTGGCCCAGTACGCGACCGGACCCCCTGGGACTATCGGCGAGTCGACAGGACAGTTGCCCTCGTTGTCGGGTCCTCGGGCATCGTCCAGGTTCACGGCCACTCTCTCGACCCTGATGCCGGCCGCGCCCCCTGCCTGCCCCACCTCGATCACAGCGGCGGGACCCAGTTCGCGAACAGCTTCCTCAACCACCTCCGGTGCCTTGCCAAACACCGTAGGGACCTCGATGGCGGTCACTTTGAACCCGGCAATCACCCTGCCGTCGAGCCTTAATGCGCAACGAGATGCAGGGTTAACTTGTTCACCGCCGAACGCATCAAAGCCGGTGACCAGGATGGTCTTCATTTCCTTCGTCCTCCTCCCACCGAGAAATCGCCAGCACGTGCCCTATAACCACCGCCTGTAGCGACGGACCCGGCTAAAGGTGAGAATCACCCGATTCATGTACGTTCCGGTCTGAGACCCCGGTCACACTCAGGTTAGGCACAGCGGGATATCGCGCCGCCAGGCGATTTGGGCAGTTCGAAACGGGTGAATCCCTCAAGTCTCTTCGACACGACAGGGGTGCTCATCCTGCCGCCGGCGCCCGGCGCGGCAAGCTCGGCCCGCCAATCGCCCTGCCCGCCGGGTACGTCGGTCCGGCCTGAACGTGCTTTCTGAACGTGCTTTTCGGACGATTGACACCTTCATCCTCTGATGGTAGAGTCTCTGCAATACCCTGGCGCCCCCGCGAACGCCCGGATGATGTGGCGTCCGAACGAGGAGGCGGGCTTTTCATCCGGGAGAGCCCCCGGGGCCGCGGAAGTGATGTGCATGAGTACCGCAGGTTCAAGCCCGGTCATCGAAACTCAAAGACTCCGGAAGGTATTTCGAACGAGGACGAGGGAACCCGGAGTCACCGGCTCCATCAGGTCCCTCTTTTCACCGCACACCGTGGAAGTGGAAGCGGTCAAAGGTCTGGACCTGGTGGTAGAGCGCGGCGAGGTCGTCGCTTTCATAGGCCCGAACGGCGCCGGAAAGTCTACCACCATCAAGATGCTCACCGGAATCCTGTACCCGTCGTCCGGTATGGCGCGGGTGCTGGGCTACGTCCCGTGGGCGGACAGGGAGCCACTTTCGTTCAGGATCGGGTCCGTGTTCGGGCAGAAGTCGCAGCTCTGGTACCACCTGCCTCCGCTAGATACGTTCAACCTTCTGGCGCGCATATACGAAATGGACGCGGCGGAGTACCGGAGAAACCGCGATTACCTCATATCTCTGTTCCAGATCGAAGAGTTCCTCAAGACTCCGGTTCGAAAGCTCTCCCTCGGCCAGAGGATGAGGTGCGAGGTGGCGGCCTCCCTGCTGCACGGGCCCGAAGTGGTGTTTCTGGATGAGCCTACGATAGGGCTGGATGTCCTGGCCCGCCAGAATCTCAGGCAGGTGCTCAAGCAGTGGAACAGAGAGATGAAGGCCACCGTGTTCCTGACTTCCCACGATGTGGGCGACATCGAGCAGCTGGCCGACAGGGTAGTGATCATAAACCACGGCGAGATAGTCCTGGACACGACCGTAAAGACCCTGAAACACCGCTACTTACACAGAAAGGTGATCGACCTGAAGCTGGGACAGGAGGCACCGGAGATCACAAGGCCGGGCGTCCTGACGGTGAAAATCAAGGGGCAGGGTGTGAAGCTCGAGGTGGATACCAGATCGGCGGGCATCGATCAGGTCCTTTCGGACGTGCTCAGGGAATACGAGGTTCTCGACATCACGATCTCCGACCCGCCTCTGGAAGAGATAATCGGGGAGATATACAGGACCGAAGCTCCGGGCCGTGCCGGAGACCCCGGCGCATGACGGCAGCACACTTTCACGCGAGGGAGGACTGCCCGGTAGTGCGAAGAGGGATACCCGTCCGCACGGGAAAGTATATCGAAATGTTCAAGGTCACGCTGGCAAGCCAGCTGGCCTACGTGTACGACGTTCTGTTGCGGCAGATCTTCCTCGTCGTCATCATGTTTGTTTTCGCCCAGCTGTGGAGGACGACGTTCCGGTTGCAGGAGACAGGAGTCATCGAATCCTTCTCCTTCAATCAAATGCTCTGGTATCTCGCCGCCAGCGAGAGCATCGCCCTCTCTCTACCCCAGGTAGGGCGAGATATCGACGAGGAGGTCAAGTCCGGAGCCGTCGCCTACAGCCTGAACAAGCCCTACAGCTACCCTTTCTTTTACTAC
>DYEQ01000032.1 GCA_020725645.1 Candidatus Fermentithermobacillaceae bacterium
AGACTGATGAGAGAGCACCGCTCCTGGCCAGGCGAGGCCGCGCATCCTTGGAGGGGCGCCAGGACCTCACAGAACTGCATAGTGGTGCGCAAGAAAGAAACTTACTCCATTTCTTGGCAGGGGTGTGGGCTCGGTGTCAAGCAGACCAGGAAGAAGCAGAGTAGCGCTCCTGTGTATCGCCCTTTCACTCACCCTTTTGATGCCGCCCGCCGGGGCGCAGGACAAAGGCCAGGTAGTCAAGATCGGCTGGATCGGCTCCCTCACCGGCGACCAGGCGGTACGAGGACAGTGCGAGTTGAACACCGTGAAGATGCTGGTTTAGGAACTCAACGCCGCCGGAAGCCTTCTGGGCAGGAAGCTGCGGGCGATAGGCTACGATGCCCGCGGCGACGCAATGGAAGGGGCCAACGCGATGCGGCGCCTCACCAGCCAGGACAGGGTCGTCACCATCATCGGCCCCAACGCCAGCGGTCAGGCAATTCCCATCTCCTCCATCCTGGAAGAGATGAAGGTCCCCGACATCGCCACGGTTGCCACGAACCCGCAGGAGCCAGATGAGAAGCACATCACAGAATGAGTACCATTCCGGTGTTTTGAGGGATCCGCCCTCACTGCATCCATGATTTCAGCCTAAGCCCTTGAATTCTGTCATGATGCTTCAGGTTGTTGCTCACCAGAGTATGGCCGTTGGCCATCACGATGCCTGCTATTAGCACATCCGCATCGCTGGTTGTTTCGCCCCTCCGCCTGAGATCTGCATAAATGGCTGCCGCTTCATTGACCGCAGACTCGTCGAGAGGAAGAATTCGGTCATGGCTATTCGGGTCTCCTTAAGGGGTCGCGACTCAAGAGTATCGAGAGCGCCACCAGCGCCCAGGGTAAGGAGGCGATGACGCCAACCGGCATCGGCCCCAACAGGGGATTGGGCCTGCCTTTCACGAAGAGCACCCCGATCTGCGCTATCCCGTTGATCGCGCCGTGGCCGATCACGGCAGGCCACACGCTACCGCCGCGCAGGGTCGCCCTCTAGAATACGTTCTGTATCGCCGAAACCGACAAAGGTACGCAGAATCAGCGCTTAGGACCGCCGCTACATAGGAAGGTGCCTCGGACAACATTCCGGGTCCCATTTCAGGCAACTGTGGCGCATAAGGCTGGGGTCGGGGAGAGCCCAACCGAGTGGAGGCAGCGTATTGTGGGCCGGTCGTGAGAAACCGGCCCATGCCACAATGAACCGGGCCGTGTTGCCTGCAACGCAGATAAGTAGCCGCAAGGAGAGCCCGGTCGTTCTCAGATGGGTCTCTCAGCATCGGAACGTTAGGTCGTCCCTCCAGGGTGGCTAGGAACCGCAGCAGTCACGTCCCTCGGCGTGGTGGCCGCTGGGGCCTCGGCCACCGTCCTCGGAATAGCCATTTTGGTGCAGCCTACCAGAAGGACGCTTTCGCGATGCTGCTCCATGACGTCAACTCATAAGAGGGTTCGGATTACCCGGGCTTCAGACCGGAGGCGATTGGGCAACCTTGCAGCGTGCCTTGGCAGGTTCGGTAGCCGTCCCCTCCCCCTTCGGGCTCGCGTGACTCCTAAAGCTGGCATTGAGGGCAGAGCTGCCGACACTCCGCCGCTGTCTGAGACCCCCGCCCAACGGCTTCGTCGGGGCGAGTTCAGGAAGAGGGCGGTACAAGACGGTGCATTTCCAGAGGGTCCTTCGGTTTTCCAGTTCCCCGGGCGACTGCAAACGCGGTGTGCTCCCGACAACATGAACGCTAATCCCAGAGACTGGTGTATGAGACCTCCATCACAGTGCCGCATATGGGGCAGATAGGGTTTTCCATGTCAAAGAGCGAAACCTCGCCCGAGCAACATGGGCACCTGCGAAGTCTGGATCGGTCCACGCGCCATCCTCCCTCGATGTGCGCTGACACGCACTTTCCGCATGTACCGCACCAAGCGGGCGTGTATTCTAACCCCGCAAACCCGGAGTAGCGGAGGAGATCCTGTCCCCTGAGACCGCACTCCGAACACTCCAATGCCACCATAGCACCCATCGCAGTTCCCCCAAACGCCCGGCACGTATACCCGCTCAGCCTCGTTTGCACTGCTGAGAACCCGACATTCCTGGCGGGCTTGAACCTGCGTGTTCAGTAGGGCCTATCAGAGGTCCTTCAAATGGAGCACCGCGCCAGTCGCTCTATTCAGCCGGACCTTGACGGCTACTCCTGATGGCGCTACTTCTCGCCACGCTCCTTGAAAGGCGGGTACGCAGGAATCTCAAAACAGAAGGCGAGCCCGCTGGGCTGTCAAAGCCAAGTATAACGCTGGAATCCTATTCACACCACTTGCAGGGACGTGATCCGCCAGCCCTCAGAACTCCTTTCTTCCAGTGTGCTCCATACATCTCGGCCAGCGTCCGCATGCACCCCCAAGGAGAACAGTCAGCGGCTCCGGGTCTCACTCAACCTGTTGGCAGCCAAGAACTCGTCCACCGCATTGAATGCATTGAAGAACAGAGGGCTACCTGAAAAGGAAAGTGGGCTCACCGGACCAATAGTCATGAATGAGTATTCACGACTCGCTACATCAAAAGACGAGTGAGGGTCACGAAAAAGCTGATATAGTTCCAGGGCCTTGCCGGTGGACCCCACGAGTTGGCGCAGAGACTGAAATTCCTGACCGGGCCCCAATCCAAAGCCAAAGAAGAAGATGCGAAGCTGCTGCAGGATTTCCATGTCTAGACTCGATAGAGTCTGGCTGATGAAGAGCCACCCAAGACCGTATTTGCGGGTAGTCCGGGCCGCGTCCACGAGCACACTCCTGACGCCCCGGGCCGCTGCGTCCTCCCTCGGCAACTCCCGCGGGGCCAGCCGGTGCGCTTCATCGATAACGACCAAGGTGTTCAGACTCCGCCCCTCCTGGTAAAGGTACTCCGCACTTTCCGTCAAGCCCTCGAGGAGCCGCTTGATCACCAAGGACTGGATCTTGTCATTCCAAAAGAGATTCTGTGCCTGTTCCCTGGAGAGATCAACCACTAGGATAGGTCGGCTGCGTGGAAGTTCGTTATTGCCTTCCAGGTTAAGGAGGGAAGCTAGCGCCTTCTCCACGGTTTTGGCTCCCCGTCGATCTGCTCGGAAAAGCTCTGCTACTGGCAACCAGTAATGCTCATAGAACTCGTCTGGATCGGCCTCGCGCCAGAGGTCGTTGAACCGCCCTCGTGAGGTCTCACTCCGGTAGAATTGGGTTTGAATCCGATCATCCCCAAGAAGACGCCAGGCTTTGTCAAAGGAAGCTCTCTGATAAAGTCCGCCTAAAGTGACGTGGGCCTTTTGTAATTTCTCGACCAGGACCCCACAGGCGGTTTCCCTATTCTCTCCCCTGGGTACCGTGAGACGCTCAAAGAAGATGGATTCATAGTTACGCACTGTCAGCACGTAGCTCTGCTTGCCCAGGTTTCGGGCAACGTCACCTACCGGAAGGACGAACCCACCCGTGACCCCTCCGGGGCGCATATCTTTTGCGAACTCGCCTTGAGGATCAATTACCAGAAGAGCCCTTCTGGGGTAGCGGGCATAGGCCAGGAGAATCATCTTGGCTAGGACCGATTTCCCTGAGCCAGTCTTGCCGAAAACTCCAAGGTGATAGGCCTCTCCCGCACCATCCGGGCCGTGGTCGAAATGCTTGAACCACAGAGGTAGCTTAGGCTTAGACCCATAGACGTGAAAGAATCGTAGCACAGGAGGGGAAAACGTACAAGTCAATATCTTCCACCAAAGTGGCTTTATGTGGATGTAATTTCACCCCTTTCCGGGTCAAACACATAAATTAGCTGCCTGGAAAAATCTGAGGTGCGGAAGATGGGTTGAAGACCTCAGGAAAGGCTTTTTCCCGTCTGAGCGTTCCCGGTGAACCGGACGCTCTCAAGCCCGCCCAATACGTCCGGGCGATGGTCTCGTACCGGTTGTGGCCGAAGCCTGCAGCAAAGACCGTGCCGGAGAACTCCGACATTCCCGAAAAGCCTGTAGACAGATCGACCTCTATGTTTCCAGCCGCCCCGTCAAGTTCGACCTTGACGTCGTCGTCAAGAAGCAGCACCATGCAGCCATACGAACCGTCATCGTTTTCCCACAGCGGAAACTGCGTCCGTTCCGGCAGACGACTCACGCCATCTAGGCGGAAGTTCCAGAACGAAAGCGAGAAGAATCCATTGACTAGCAGGGGTTAAACGACAACAGCATGTAGTGGCTCTGGCTACGGCAACGAGATCCCCAGAGCTTCGAAGATCTTCCGATGGAGCTCATCGGGTTCCGTTGTCATCTCAAACGTCTGATCCTTAACCAACACCGTGTTTCTCTGGATGGACCCAAGGTGGGCGAGGAGGGACTCAAAGGAGTGACCCTCTTCCTCGTCAAGCAGCGACTTTAGGGCCTGGATCATGTGCCACTGCACATAGTAGGCGAGCATGCACAGGAACGCATGACTCCTGACCCGGGACTCGAGCCGGTGGTTCACCGGCCGTATCCGGAGGAAACTCTTCATCTGCTTGAAGGCCTTCTCAACTTCCTTCAGCGATTTGTACCCGCCGACCGCTTCTTCGGCCGAAAGAGCGTCCTCCTCCACGTTGGTGCGGATCACGTAGATGCCGTCAAGTTTACTCTCGCGCGCGATCACCTCTTCCTTGCGCGCAAAGGAGAACTCCCCGTCCCCGATCCCGAGCTCGAAGTGCTTGGCCATCTTCCAGCAGTCCACTGCCTTGCCGACCTTAAGCCCGATCTCCTCTCTCGCCATACCCCGTTTGCGCTCAACCTGACCGCGTATCTTCTCCAGGGCTTCCTCCGTCATCCGAAGGAGGTCATCGCGCTTCCTGCGGCGTTCCTTCGCCACCTGCGGGTTGCGGCATACCGCCAGGCGCTCACCGGGACACGTCAGGTCGTACACCTCGAACATGTTCGTCTCGTCAAACAGACTCATCTGGATGCGACCTTCATTACGCAGTCTCTGTATGTCCTTGGACTTGAGCGCGGTTATCCATCTGAGGTGCGCATCGCGCAGGTCTTCTATCCGGGTCTTGGCTATCATCCCCCGGTCTCCGACGAACACCACGCTCGAGAAACCGAACTCCTCCTTCATCTTGTCGATCTGGGGCTTGAGGATACGGGGGTCTGATACGTTCCCGGGAAAGACATCGATTGCGACAGGACAGCCTTCCTTGTTGGTGAGGAGGCCATAAGTGAACTGCTTCTTACCCTTCTTGCCGTCGCGGTTGTGCCCGAAGGAAGCAAGCAGGCACTTGGATCCTTCCAGGTAGACCGATGTTACGTCGAAGAGACAAAGGCCCCCCTCCGTAAGGTGTTTCCTCGCCAGGGTCTTCTGGATGGTCTCCTGTCTTGCAAGGAGCCAGTCCATGTCATCATAGAGCAATTCCTCGCCCCTGTCCCCTTCGGGGAGGTCGAGTTCATGCGGGAGTGTAGTATCCTTCCACCACTGGGCCGCGAAACGCTTGGAACCCTGTACAAGAAGGCGTGCGACGATCATCGCGATGGCGAGTCGCCGCTTCAGGACGTTACGGGAGAAGATGATAGCATCAAGGTCGGTCCTCTGGACCATCTTGAGGATCGCATGAACCCCGCCGTGGCTCAAGGACCTGGTGATACGAAGGTCCTCTTTAGCGGAGAAGAACTTGTCGCCCTTGAGGGCGCCGCGGATGATCTCGATGACATCGGGAGGGAGACTTGAGAGGTTGGCGAGTGTGCGGTGTTTGACCTTGCCGTCCTCGCGGTAGGTTTCGCGGAGGAGGTGGGAGACGTAGAGGCGGCCTTTGTGCTTGCTGCGGACGGTCTCCACGAACATCATGGCTACCTCCTTTACGTCATCAGGACAGCAGATAGTGGACATACTGTCAACATCAACATGCGCATTACTGGCTACATCTGGAAACTCAAAGAGGCCCGAGATGCCCATCTGACGGGCATTCGGGCCTCAACTAGCGGTGGAACTTCCGTCTAGGAACGCCGGACGCGCCCACCGCTCAGAGAACATGTAGGATACCAAGAAATGTCTTGCCCCGCGAGGAATCAGCCCAGATGAATACTCAGGGGGAGACAAACATAGGTAAGGGAGGGGGGCAAAAGCCCCCCTCCCCTTACCGGCACTGCCGGATAACAGCATCGAAGTAAGGAATAGCGCTAAACCGGAAGAGCCAAACGGCCTTCTCGAAGCTACTTGCTCACAGACTTCAGTATGCCCTCCATGATCATCATGACCACGAAGTTATCTGCATACGCGCTGTTCTTGTAGATCGGATCGCTGTCTTTGGGCCAGCCGGTGACTCTTACCCCTTCAACCGCCGGGTTGTTGCCGTACCTCTCCCACAGCGGCACGATGGGCACGAGTTCGTTGAACGCGAGCGAGAGTTTCTCAACAAGGGCCTTCTGAGGTGCGACGTTGAAGCCCACAGCGCAGTCGAGGGTCGCCTGATACATATCGATGTCGCCCACGACCTTGGTCTTCTGCTGCAGCGGGAAGTTCATGCCCTTACCCTGTTCGTACGGGTAGTTGTAAGTAAACAAATCCGCGTAGAAGGAGAAGTGCGGGTGTGGGTTGGCGGCGCCCCACCCAGCTACGGCGAGCTGGAATCTGCTCTGGTGCACCTCCTGGGGGTGCTGGGTATACGTGATGCCGCGGACAGTCGTCTTGATTCCGAAGCTCGTCAGCTGGTTCGCCGCGTTCTCTGCTGCGGCTGTCCAGTCCGCGTACTCGGCAGGGACTATCATCTCGTACTCCATTCTCGTCCCCTTGTCGGTCACCCACACACCGTCCTTGCCTCTCTTGAATCCTATACCGGTCAAGAGAGCTTCCGCTTTCTTTAAATCATAATCGTACGGATTCAGTTTCTTCATAGCCGCCTCGGAGACCCAGAGCGGGACGAGGTTATCGCTGAATCCTGCCATATATCTCTGCCTCTTCGCGGATTCGCCCAATGACACCACGGCATTCTCATCCCTGTTGATGGCGTATGCTATTGCCCGCCTCACTTCCACTCGGTTCAGCGGATAGATGTCGTTGTTAAAGTAGATGGCAGGACCGCTATATAGCGGCGGGCGGAGGATCCTGATGCCTTCCTGTTGGAATTGTTTTACTGTAGCCGGCGGGAACCCATGTGTCGCGTAGTCAACTTCTTTCGCCAAGACAAGCGGTGTTACGGTTGCAGTCTCGCCGTTCACGACTCTGAGCCTGTCGAAAGCGACCTTGTCAGCATTCCACGCACCCGCAAACTTCGTCAGGGTGACCTCGGCCTCGGTCAGGTTCTTGGGATCCAGGATAAATGGACCGGTGCCTATCATCTCTGCGGGGCGGAACTGATCAAACTCAACGCTGAGAGCCTTCATCTCCTTAGAGTCGAGGGTCTTGCCCTTGGCCATGAGGTCTGCCACTTTGTCCGCCCAAGTGCCATACACTGCAGCAGACCTGATGTTGGACCTCAGGGCATACCTCTCAACCACGGGGGCGGGCTGGGACATATGGAAGTTCACAGTGTAGTCGTCTATTGCTTCGACCTTGTCAATGTACTTCCATACCGCCCAGTTCTTCAGATATGCAAGCTGGAACGTGCAGACGACGTCCTTTGAAGTGAAGTCCTTGCCGTCCTGCCACTTGACGCCCTTTCTCAGATACACGCGCAGGTTCGTCGGCTTGTCCTTCGGCAGGACCTCCCAGCTAGTGGCAAGGAGGGGCAACCACTCGCCGGTGCCCCAGTAATACATGGCGAGGGGTTGTTCGATGAGATCGTAATAGATGCCCAGTGTGATTGCGTTAGTCACGAAGGTGTTGAAATGCCCCATCGGCGGAACTGAATACGGCCACGCGCCCGTGAATTGCCCGGCGCCATAGGATACAGGAGCAACCCCAAGTGCCAGGAGAACCATGAGCACACTCGCGAGAACCGAAATCCGGCCAGCTTTCATGTTCATTTTTCCTCCTTTGCAGGAATTGGGATCCGGTTGTCTTCCCTCAGAAAATGGCTCCAGCCTCGTATCCGCACATGACAACATTCCATAAGATGCTTCTAGATTCTACTACCAACGCTGAACCCTATCTCACCGTGCTTGTCTTCACCTCCCCTTGCCGGCATTCTCCTCCTCTTGACGGGCCAAAGACACATCATCTGAGGCCACCAGTTGTAGATCTCTCGAACCGGCCCGTCTTTTCTGAACCGTTTTCTGTTGCCTCGCCACTATGCTGGCGGACGGCAGGCCGTAGGGACTCTGTCCGATCAACCCTTTTGCGGGACCGCCCTGAGACCACGCTTTGTATCACGGGAAAGAGAACAGGCGCTGCCGCTCCCTGCGGCTTTCGGAAAGATTGATGCGACGCTGCCGCCTCATCCTTAGAACGCCTTGCACGGGACGCCTTGGACGCCGAATGCCTTTCGCGCTTCGCCGTAACGCAAGACCAGCATTTATCTATAACGTCTGACCACTATTGCAACAACCGCCATGAACACGAGTCCGGCCACAAGAGCCAGGACGTCCACAACGAAGGCGTCGGTGCCTGGTTTCAAAAAGAAGAGCAGGACGCCGGCCACAAACGCTACAAAGAACCCGATTTTGAAGGCCATTTTTGTGATCTCAGGATCCATTGATCGTCCCCTCAAAGCTCCGTCGGTACCCTTTGGTCATCCCGCTGAATGAAGCGTGCACCGCATCCGACCTGTCGACCTCGAGAGCGCGATTGGTGCGACGCCTCGCTATCGTTCTAGCACCGATCGGTTCCGTCCGGGCACAGCCAGGCTGGTCCCGGCAGGGGTATCAGGCGTATCACGCCCCGCACCGCCGCCTGAGCTCGGAAGCAGAAGTTGACAAGGTTTGTCCCCCTCGACTCCCATCGGCGTCGGATGGGTGTCCGGCCCAGAACCTACGCGCTCCGAAGGTGACAGGCGACAAGCCTGCCGTCCTCTCGCGGGGTGAGCTGCGGCACCTCGACGTCGCATTTGCCCTCGATGAAAAACAGGCATCTTGGGTGAAACTTACAGCCGGATGGAAGGTCCAACAAACTCGGGATATCCAGACTCCTCACGGGCAATGTTTGCTTGTGTCTGGTGATCTCGGGATCAGCCTCGGGGATCGCAAGCAGGAGCGCTTTGGTATAGGGATGAAGCGGCTCCTGAATGAGGCGCGCTGTCGTCCCGATCTCAACGATGCTCCCGAGGTACATCACTGCGATCCTGCCCTCCCATGCGAAATACCGCGCCATGGCAAGGTCATGGGTGATGAAAAGGAACGTGACGCCAAGTTCATTTTTGAGCCTTGATAGGAGGGCGATGATGCTGAGCCTTATCGAGACGTCTATCATCGAAACGGCTTCATCTGCCACGATAAACTCGGGGTTCACCGTAAGTGCCCGGGCGATGGAGACTCTCTGGCGCTGCCCGCCGCTCAATTGGTGAGGATACTTGAACAGGAAATCATCGGGAGGCGTCAGGTCCACTGTTTGCAAGAGTTCTTTCGCCCTGCTGAGAGCCTCCTCTTGCGTGCGGACGATCCCGTGGCGAACAAGCGGCGCCTTCAAAGTATCGAATATGGAGTGCGCTGGATTGAGAGATGCGTAAGGATCCTGTTGGATGAGCTGCACCGCGCGGCGATATGCTTTGAATTTCTGCGGATCCATCTTCCATATATCCGCGCCATGAAACAAAACTCTTCCTTCCGTTGGGTTCAGTAAGCCTGCAACCAGTTTCCCAGTCGTGGTCTTACCACAGCCGCTCTCGCCTACAAGGCAGAGCACCTCGCCTTTGGAAATGGCAAACGAAACTCTGTCAAGAACTTTGGCCGTCCTACGACGAGAAAGGATTGACCCTCCCCAGGGGAAAGTCTTTGTCACTTGGTCCATCTGTATCACAGGATCAGCCGCAGCTTTCCGGGCATCTGCTGTATTCTTCTGTTCCTTCATCATCTCTTTGCTCCTGACCGAATGAGAATTCGAACCAAACTACGCGCCTGACTCCTATGTTGTACGGAGGCCATGACAACGACACCGCTTGGTCGTTTCTGCCAGAACGAGTGGCGAAAGGTGCGTCCTCCGGATCCACGGCATCGCGATGCCATCGTCGGGCTCTCTCCGGCGAGCTGCGCACGGCGGCGACTATGTCGCGCTGAAACAGCGAACGTAATGCCCGTCACCGACGGGGACAAGTTCTGGTTCTTCTTCGTGACATCTCTTTGTTGCCCTGTCGCACCTTTCGTGAAACTTACACCCTGAAGGAAGATCCACAAGGTCGGGTGGGGATCCAGGGATCGAAAACAGCTCCCTGTAGTCACCTGTAACCGTAGGCACCGCCTTAATCAGTCCAACCGTGTAAGGATGCCTGGGGCGGTAGAACATGTCGTTGACAGGACCAATCTCCACCACGCTACCGGCATACATCGTAGCGACTCTGTCGGCAAGCTCGGCTGCAAGCGACAGGTCGTGAGAGATAAACACCATCGAGAGGTCGAGCTCTGTCTTGATTTTGCGCAGGAGATCTATGATGTTTCGTTGAGTGAGGATATCCAGCGCAGTGGTAGGTTCGTCAAGAATAAGAATCTTGGGATTGAGAAGAAGGCTCACTGCTATCAGCACACGTTGTCTCATGCCACCACTGAGCTCGTGCGGATAGGACCTGATGACCCGCTCAGGGTCGAGCTGAAGCATCTTGAGAAGCTCCAGTCCCCTCTTGCGCGCTTCCTGTTTGCTCATCCCGTCATGCGCCTTCACGGTATCGTATATCTGATCCCATATCCTCAACACCGGATTGAAGGCGTTAAGGGCTGATTGAAATACCATAGCTATCTCCTGCCAACGAAACCGCCTCATCGCTTCCTCAGACATAGAGAGGATGTCCTGGGTGCGGCCGTCAGGCTCGTAGAGTATGCTGCCTGAACGGACACGTCCCGAGCCGGGAAGGAGCCTGATGAGGCTAAGGCCCAGCGTGGTCTTGCCAGAGCCGCTTTCTCCGATGAGGGCTAAGCTTTCACCGCGGTATAAGTCGATGGTTATGCCGCGCACAGCCTTCACTGTCCCGCGTCGGTTTGAGTACTCGAGCCATAGGTCTCTTGTGGAAAGAATTGGCGCCGTCTTTGTCGCAGTTGCTTGCATAAATCCGCCGCAAGAGAACTCGGGATGTCTTGGCAAGGGGAATTGCGGCTACCTCCCTCCCTGAACTCTCTATCCGCCTACCAGGCCTGCCTTGCGGAGGCCTCCGGATTCATCTGTACGTAAGATGTCACTGACCCATCCGAAGCCGTGGGTTGAAAACTTCCTCTAACGAGCGAGTGAACGCCACCATCGACCATTGAAACAGCGCGATCATCGCGATAGGGGCGAGGATATAGGACATGCTTCCGCTATAGAATATGGCTCCTCGGGTCCAGGCAAGGTTGATCATCACGCCCCAGTTGTGTCCCGAAAACGGCACAAGCCCGAGCATTATTAGGCCGACCTGAGAATAGACCGCACCGGTCATTCCGAGAATGAACGCTATGGCTATGTAAGCCATCATGTTAGGCATGATCTCCCGGAAGATTATGTGCCCCAGTCCCAGGTCCAGAACCCTGGCTGCCTGCACATAATCTCTCTCCTTGAGAGATAGCACCTGGGCTCTTAGAGCCCGCAAGAATCCTGGCCAGGCAAGGAGCCCTAATAGAACCGCGAGCATAACAGGGCTAGTGAACTTGACAAAGGCAGCCAGCACAGACAACAGCGGAAAGTGCGGGATAGTGAGCATGATGTCGGTCACAGTCATGATGAGGGAATCGAACCTCCCTCCCAGGAACGCGCTTAGGGAACCGAATGTCACCGCGATCATGCTGGAGATCGCTGAACTCAAGAACGCCACCAGCAGGACGTCCTTACCTCCATGCACTATCTGAGAAAAGATATCTCGCCCCTGGCTATCCGTGCCAAGGATATGCTTCCAAGAAGGTGGGTTGTAAATCTGGTCGATTTTCGTCTTTGTATCGAGTGGAATAAAGAGCGGCCCCACAATTGAAAGGAGCAAAATGAAACTCAACACCAGAAAGCCGGCAAAGCCCATTTTGTTTCGCCTGATGACCCGCAGAGGGTCGAGCACCAGCGATCTTGCTAGCGCTCTTATCCGCATGGTCATCGGTGAACCACCCGCTGTGATGCTGCCAATCATAGCTCTGCCACCCCGCCCGGTTCTTGATTCGTAAGTCGCTGTTCGCCTTGAGGCCGTTGGTTCTTGCCTGTCCACGAGACCATTCAGAAATACCTAATCACGGGAAGATCAAGTGTGACATCCCAGATCGATGCCACGCTCTGGCGTGCCACGTCGCCACACGCAATTGATGCGAGTCAGGCTATATAGCGCAATATGGAGAATTTAGACGGTCTCATCCACTGGCAATTATCCAAGATACGCGGCCCGCAAATGGCCTATCCTTGTCCTGCTTTTATCCTTGGATCAAGCTTGCTGTAGAGAAGATCTGCCAGGATATTTGCCATCACAACGGAGATGGTTATGACCAGGAACACCCCCTGCATCACCGGGTAGTCCCTGGTCGATATGCTGCTCCAGAGCACCCATCCTATTCCCTTATACACGAAGATGCTCTCGATGAGCGGAGAGCCGCCAATGATGAACCCTATTGATATGGCGAGGCTAGTAAACAGAGGGAGGATCGCGTTGCGTCCAACATAGGAAACGGTGATAGTCCGCTCTCTGAGCCCCCTAGCTTTGGCGACCGTCACATAATCCTCCCCAAGTGCACTGACGGTGCTGTTTTTCATTGTGAGCATCCAGCCGCCGATGGCCGTCGTGACGTAGGTAAGGATGGGCATAGTGGCGTGGAAGAATACGTCCTTGACGAAAGTGATGGTGAATCCGGGTTGGATTCCTGGAGAGGTAGAGCCCCTCATGGCCATTATGGGCACAATCTTCCATCGAACGCCCAGAAAAACCAAAAACAGGATCCCAACAAGGTAATTCGGTATGGAACTGACAAACGAAGCGAAGGTAGAAAGACTGTTATCGAGGATGCCACCGCGCCTGTACGCCATGGTCATCCCCAGGAATATGCCTAGAGAGAAGCTTATGAGGAGCGACACCCCTACGCTGAAGAGCGTCCACGGCAAAAACTGCGCTATCATTGAAGATACTGGGGTCCCCTGTGAGAGGAAAGACTTCCCCAGATCGCCTCGGAAAAGGTTGCCGAGATACGAGAAATACTGAACGTAAAGAGGTGCGTCCATGTCGATGCTGAACAGGGATGCGGCCATGTTTTTCGCTTCCTGAAAGCTCATACCGTACTGGGACACCAACTGGTTTATGTATATCTCAATGGGGTTAGACGGCATCAGCCTGATGATGAAAAAAGTAAGGGTCATGACCACAAAGACCGTCATGACCCCTTTTGCCAGCCTTGTGAACAAAACGCTCGTGCTGATTGCCCTGATAGTCCTCCAGATGATCTCCCGCATTTGCCGCGCCACAGTCGCAACCCTCCAGGATCCGTGATCGTCAGGTCAACCTAACAACGCGAAATAACGACGAGATGGCGTCCCGCCCAATGACATCCTGCCACGAAATCTACCTGGTTGTCTCCAGCGAGCATCTTCATTAGCCCCTGGTTGCATGACGCCTCATGTGGGCTCGTCCCGAAAACGGCGTAACCGTGGTCAGCCGCATCTCCGTGCCCTGCAACGAGGCGACAGATGCGTGGGTCCGCTACGGAAGAGGGAAACCTACATTAACCTTAACAGCGCCGTACACCACGCTCCTGATGGCCCGGACGATCTGGTCCAGCGTCTCGCGGCCGAGATCGCCGGACCACCGCTTTGCGCCGGCCCCATTACCATCGCCCACCCCCGGCGGGCCGCCGCCAGGCTCCCCCACCCTGCGATCTGGCTCGATGGAACCTGTGTGGGCTAGCCTCGGCGGGCTAGCCCCTCTCCCCTCTCCACCCGTCTACCACCAAAACATATATCTCTTCCTTAGGGGTTAGCCGCTCTTCCTGTCATCTTGCTTGCGGCATAACTCTAGGATCTTCTCAGGTGGCACGCCTAGGGCTTCAGCCAGTTTTATCAAGCTCCTAACGGTGGGGCTTTTCCGACCGCTTTCTACGCTGCTAATAAAAGACTGGGCTAGCCTCGAGGCCCGGGCTAGATCTACCTGGCTTATACCTTTTGCCTTACGAATCCTTTGTATCTGTTCCCCGATCTGCCTATCCATGCTGCCACCTCATTTGCATTGTATATCTATGGAGAATTATAGTCAAGCACTATTGAGAACTAATATGCCACGATTTTCATTTAGGCTAGTGGCCAGTGTTATGCGTGAATTGCTCTTCTTTCCTGGGGAGAATAAGCTTATCGGCGGTTCGCGTGGGCATCAGACCGGTTTTGTCGATCATAGAATCTTGTGGGATTTAGCCGATCATGATAGCATAAAAGCAATCTCTATAGAGATACTTCATTGGGAGGTACTTTGCTTTTGATTGATATTGCGTCTCGTTTAAAGTTTCTGAGGGAAAAGAGAGGGATGAGTATCTATCGCCTTGCCCGCGAGGCCAAAGTGAGCCAGTCTTTCTTGAGTGCGATTGAGGCCGGCCAGAAAGTGCCAACGGTTACGACCTTACAGAAGATATGTGAAGCCTTGGGGATAAGTCTGGTAGAGTTCTTCACTGATGAACCAACACAGGTGCCCAACCACCTCCGTCCCCTTCTGGATGAAGGCCGGCGTCTCAAACCGGCACAGGTAAAGAAGTTGACGGAATTCCTGGCAAGCCTGAAAGACAACGAATGAATATAATACCGGTATCCGTGGAGGCCCTGGCCAAAGCTATCACTTCTCACTTGCGTTTGACACCTCATTTCTGAGAGGCCTTGTCGTCATTGGGTTTCATGCAAACGTCAATCGAAAAGACATAATGGAAGGGCCGGCCCCCGATTCACAGTTCGTAGGTTATACTGGAGATAAGATCCACCAGCACAGAGCTACAAGCGAAGGAGGCCGGCACCATGAAGTATACCACATTCGTCGGGCTGGATGTTCACAAGGTGCGCCAGGCGAAGCCTGGCGCCTCCAGCGGGTGAGATTCCCGTCCCGGAAAGAGCCAGCCACTCACCGGGGACCGAGCCTTGGGCTGGCGGGCGGCAACGCCGTTGGCTAAGCGTAGGCAGGGCGACCACTCAGCCGTAACGCAAGTGAAGCTATGGAGCCTCGTGAAGTCTAAGACCGAGGGCCGACAGAGTCTTGTGTTTCTGGAAGGCAATAGTAAGTGGCCGTCATCGGCAAGGCCACTGGAGACCTCGGCGGGGTCTGAGGGCACGGCGGGGTGGGAGAAGGAGGTGCCAAGGAACCTGGGAGGTCCCGCGCGGTCTTGGGGCGAAAACTCCGAGTACGACAACCGACAAGGCGATTAACCTGAGGTTGGCGGACGCAGCGCGGGAAGTCGGACCTGCTGATAGTACTCAAAGAGCACGGGAGAGCCGTGTACACGGGGAAGCGGCAGGGCAGGAGAAAGCCGATTACAGGGAAACATGTACTGCACGCAGAGGCAGGGATGGACATGTCAACGGGACTGGATCGGGTAGCTGAGAAGGCTAGGAAAGACAGCAGGGTGAGGTTCACGGCGCTTGTACACCACATTACACCGGAGTTCCTGAAGGAAACGTGGAAGCTCATGAACCACGAGGGAGTACCGGGAGTCGATGGGGAAAGCGCCCGGGAGTTTGAACGCGACCTGCAAAGACGAGCGGACGACATAGTAGCCGAGGTCAAGGCGGGCAAGTATAAGGCCCCGCCGGTAAGGCGGGTGGAGATACCAAAGGGTGACGGTCGAACGAGACCTCTTGGTATACCCACCATACAAGACAGGCTGCTTCAGAGGGCAGTGGCGCGGATTCTCGAGGC
>DYEQ01000033.1 GCA_020725645.1 Candidatus Fermentithermobacillaceae bacterium
AGACCATTCGGCAGTTGATATTGCGGCTGGGAGAGTTTCTGGAGAAAGAAGAAGCGGGCAAACGGGAAGAACCTGAGGGTAAGAGGCGAGTTCCGGTACTTTTTGTGGAGGCGGACGGATACTGGGTGTCCATGCAGAGGGGAAAGGACCGCGAGGTTCGTATGATGGTGTCCCACGAAGGGTGGCAACCCAGGACGCCCGGGAGCGACGAATACGAACTGCATGCTTGTCACAGGAGGTGTTGTCGAGGCGGGAAAGCAGGCTCAGAAGTCGGATGAACCAGGCCAAGTTCCCTGCTGTGAAGACGTTGGAGTCCTTTGACTTCACCGCCATGCCCGACCTCGCTAAGCCTGAGGTCTTGGCTCTTGCCCAAGGAGACTTCATCAAGCGAAAAGAGAACGTGATTTGCCTCGGGAACAGTAGTACGGGCAAGACTCATATCGCGATCGCGTTGGGGATCTCAGCCCTCTCCGCAGGTTACAGGGTGAGGTTCATTCCTGTCATGAACCTTGCACAGGAACTGTTGCAGGCCAGCGCCGAGTACCGGCTCGCCAAGTACCTGAAGACGTGGCAGATTTTCTGCATCCCCTTTTCATCGATGACCTGGAACTACCAGGCGTGACGGAGTACCAGTTTTTACAGACGAGCGAAACTAGGTTCACCGTATCTATTGTGACCGAGCACGGTACTTCGCCGGAACAGCTCCGGGAAGAAACCAAGAAGCAGGTAGCCAGCTTTTTGGCAAGAAAGGACCTGCAAAATGTCGAGTTCGATATCGAAGTAGTCGAGGAACTAAAGGTGGACGAGAAGACGGGAAAGAGGAGGCTTGCGGTTAAGCAGGGAAACTGGGGCCCTGAACTGAGAGATCCTGATATGAAAGAACAGTCCGCTCTTTGTTAGGCCACCTACCGTGAACTTCATCCGACGAAGGAGTCTATCCTGCCAATCGGGTCCGCAACGTTCACCAGAGCAGCCCTTAAAGTTCCCGCAGAAGGATTTGGTACGAAGGGGTCGTAGACAATCAAAGATTGGAAGCTCGGCGTGCCAGCAGAGACCGGAGCTCGGTAGGGCCCAAGCACGTGTGCTTCGCGGTATGCGGCTTAGGGGTGATGTACGTGAATCGTAGGGCTCTCCGCCATTTCAGGTCCTTGCCGATAGCGGGTTTGGCCATAGTACTGGCTGTTGCAGGTGCTTTCAGCGTCTCGGGATGCTCCGGGAGGCAACTCACGACCGAACAGAAACTCGAGGATTTCCGGTACCTGTTCAACGTCCTCCGCGAAAACCATCCGTATCTCGCCCTGAAAGCTAGGGTCGAGGGATATGACTGGCTGGCTCACGAGCAGGAGTTCGAAGACGCCATCCGCCGGACGAAGACGGACGCGGAGTTCGCTAAAGAAATCGGTAGAATTCTGCTTCTTATAAATAATGGACATACCACCATTGTCAGTCCCCACCTATACAAGATGATAGTTTCCTTGCCAAAGCAGATGAAGCCCTGGCTGGACGAAGCCGCCAAGACGGATGCCCAGACTGTGAAGAAATGGTTTGATCTCTTCGTAAGTGGACTAATGCCAACAAAGGTCCTGCCCTTCCAGGCCATCTACACCCGGGGCGAGTACTACGTGATAAGCGTCGCAGAGGAGGCAAAGGCCAAAGGGATATGCCCGGGGCAGAAGGTGGTGAGCATCAACGGCACACCCATCCATGAGTTTGTCGCTGATCTTAGGGGAAGTATCCAGCTATCCTACGACCCGGGCTACAGGCGAGTTTACGTGCACCAGCTGGTGGTCACCGATTTGTCCAGGACGTACGATGTTGTTCTCGAGAGTCGCGATGGGGTTCGTACTCAAGCGAGAGTCGACCTGGTCCGACCACCGGGGAACTTCGTGAATCCGGTCTTTCCGACAAACCTCCGGCAGAAGAAATCTAACCTCTACACCGGATACCTGGCAGGCGGTAAGGTGGCCTACATTCATATAAGCCAGATGACTCAGTACGAGGCTTCCCAAGACGACAAGGCGGCCCTAAACAGGTTCTTCGCCGAGATCACGGACGTGCCTTCGCTTATCATAGATATTCGGGGAAATGGTGGCGGAGACGACCGTTTTTGGCTGCTCAATATAGTCAGGCCATTGGCAACCCGGCTGCTGTGTTGGTCCCGCGGCAGCGTGGCACGGTCTGGTAGCTACACGGTTCCATTTTTGAAAGCAAACGAGGAGTTTGCCGGGACAATCGAAGGCATCTCCGGAGAAGGGGTTATTGTAGACAAAACTGCTCTATCGCGAGACCTCACCCCCGTCCAGGTCGCAAACCTGCCTGTCGAGACTCTGACGGATTCTTTTGGGGATATCGTCAAATCCATCGTGGTCATAAGCCCGTCCGGCGAATTCCCGTACAGCGGCCGGATCTTTTTACTCGTTGATAGAAAGGTGTACTCCTCTGCGGAAGGGTTTGCATCCTTCTGCAAGAGTTCGGGTTGGGCCACCGTAGTCGGGGCACCCACAGGAGGAGATGGTGTGGGATCAACCCCTGTGATGATGGTATTGCCTAATAGCAGGATGGCTGTATTTTTCCCCAGCACGATGGGGCTCAATCCTGATTTCACAGCAAACGAGGAAACCCATACGACTCCGGATGTCCTTGTCGAGCCCGACCCCCAAGACCTGGCGCGGTATGCTGAAGCTCTGACCAGAGGAGAGTTTTTGGGCGAAGAACCTAACGTGGAATACGACACAGTGCTGCGGGAGTGTCTGCGACTTGCCCTCGGCGGGGAATGACAGGGAATATGCCAGACGGGAAGGCTATCGTTCTCGCCCCGGAACTCTCCGACCTTGCCGGAGATCTGTTTCGTCGATGTAGCGTTGGACAAACACAACCCAGTCCCGGCCCCATTTTCCCCATGAGCGCGGGGCTTACATATCCCAGGCTTTGGTGTGGTCGGAGCTCATTATACACCTCCATTGTCCACGCCTAAGGGAACTCACCGCGACGTAATTCATTATCATTACAAAAGGTGCTATCATATGATAGCACCAGGCGGGAGGAAAACCGGTTGGTTTCCGATAGGGACCAGGTTAAGGACTTCCTGCTCGAACTGAAGATGCCCCTGTCACAGGACGACAGACTCGTTCTTGACGAGAGGAACAAGAACCTCCGATCGCTGGCGATGTTAGGCATGCTTCCCAGCGAAGTGCCGGCGGTATTGAGACAGTTGAAAGTGTCCGATTACTGCGAGGGCCCTCTTGACGACGATACAGGTAGGCCGCTCAAATGGTGGGTATTCGCACCCGAGTACTGTGGCGTTGTCCTCTACATAAAGGTTGCCTTGTGCTCAGGCAG
>DYEQ01000034.1 GCA_020725645.1 Candidatus Fermentithermobacillaceae bacterium
GACGTCGTGGGAATCTTCCCGGACGTAAGGTCGGCTCTCCGGCTTTTGGGTGCGATACTTGAAGAGCAGCAGGACGAGTGGCTGGCATCACGGCGATATTTCAGTGCCGAGTCCATGTCCAAACTTTACGAAGGGGCGGCAGACAGCGGACACGAGACTGCTGACTTAGCTAGGACAGGATCTGGTGCTGGCTAATAGACTCTGACCTGAAGGGAGGGCAAATTACACCACTTGACGGGACGTGACCTCGACTCCCATCGGCTCCACCAGCGTAAGTCAATCAGTTTGGGGTTTCTGCATGTTTGACAGACAACTGACAGCCACGCAGATCGCCAAGTGTTTCCCACTGCTCTTCAGTAGTTGTCCTTACTTACCTTGGACTACCCCAGCCACATCTTCGCCCTGGCGATCGGAGCGGGCAAAACGGTCCTGATCGGCACAATCATCGCCACCGAATTTGCTGTGGCCCTGGAGTACCCCGATGACAACTTCGCAAGACGATCGTAGAAGCCCTGCGTGAGCTCGCGGAAGTCCCCTACGACCGTATCCTGCCGCCACGCCTGTACAAACCCTTCGCAGCTTCGGTAAAGCTAACGTTTACCCGCGACGGCGATCGAGATATCCCGGTCATACGAGGGTCCAGCTTCAACCTGATCGTCACCAACACCGAGAAGATCCGCATCACCGCCCAGGCCATCCGCAAGGGTTATACAGGCCTCCTCACTGTCCAGTGGGATTAACCGCCGTGCCGGCGCACAGCGCATATTGAGAATAGATGGGCGATTTGAGGTGTCTTTGAGGTATTTTACGATTTTAACTCCGCATAACGTTACGGGACCCGGTCGAAAGTCTCTGTTTCCGGATTCCACTTGAGACTAAAGGCGTACTCCCATGTATACTCAGGTATTGCGCTCCCTTCGCGTGATACGATTTTCCGCTGGTAGAGTCTTATTCGGTCTCCACCTATCTCTACCGGCTTGTCGATCCAGAATGCGGTCCGTCGTAACCACCTGCCATTTCGAAACACCAAGAAGCCGCCCCCTCTCTTTCCAGGCACGATCATATGGGTTAGACGAAGTTCGGGGTCAAGTTGTTACCGAATAGGTGGCGGGCTCGCAGCCGCAAAACCCCCTCCATCGGAGTCATAGTAGACCTGCACAGCCCCAGGCCAAATCTCCTTGAACGACGGTAAGGGGGAGCGCTTCCACCGGGTGCGCAGGTCCGTTCTTTTCCCTTGAAACCCGCGGTGCTATACTGAATCGAGTGTGATATGCTGTTATGCTCTCACGCATTTCTGAACCGGTTCGAGGAGGCAGTTCCGCTGGATAGACAACATGCTCGACAGGATTTTACCGAAGGCAGCATCCCAAGGCACCTCATAACGTTCGCCATACCCATGTTTCTTGGGAATGCCCTTCAGGCCCTGTATAACACGGTTGACAGTATATGGGTCGGTCAATTCCTGGGAAGGAACGGCCTGGCAGCCGTCTCTGTCAGTTTCCCGGTCATCTTCGCCACCGTCGCCATGGCCATGGGGATAGCGATGGCTACAACCGCTCTCGTCGCACAGCATGCCGGTGCGAAAGACATGCCCATGGTGAGGAAGACCGTCACGAACTCCCTTCTCATAACGGCGGCCCTCGGCGTTGTCTTGAGCGTTATCGGCGTTTCGGTGCGAGTACCGCTCCTTCGCCTCATCAGGACTCCCCAGGAAGCAATGGCGCAGGCCCAGTCCTACCTTGGCATCGTGATGGCAGGCGTCACGGCGACGTTCTTTTACAACGCCGTATCGGCCATCCTGCGAGGCCTTGGGGATTCTCGTACCCCGCTCATCTTCCTTACCTACGCGACCGTCCTCAACATCATCCTGGACCCCTTGATGATCTTCGGCGTCTGGCCCTTCCCGCGGATGGGAGTTTCAGGAGCTGCTCTTGCCACCGTCGTCGCCCAGGCGATCTCTGCGTTCCTGGGGATCCGGTACATGGCCAAAATCGGCCTCATCAAATGGGAGAGGCAGGAGTGGACTCTAGATACGCAGATCGTGGGGCAGACCTTCGGGATCGGGCTTCCCGCAGGAATCCAGCAGATCATCGTCTCTATGGGGATGCTCACAGTCACCTCGCTCGTCAACAGGTTCGGCGCGGTCGTCACGGCAGCCTTCGGCGTCGGAGGGCGGCTTGACCAGTTCGTCACGATGCCTGCAATGACCGTGGGCCTCTCGGTCACAGCCTTGGTCGGACAGAACCTTGGCGCCCGTAAGTTTGAGAGAGTCAGGGAGGTCATACGGTCCAGCGTATACCTGACCACCGGAATCACCGGTGTGATCAGCATAATCGTAATAGCCATTCCGCAGGTTCTCTTACGGATGTTCACGTCCGACGCGGCGGTGATGGCGGAGGGAACGAAGTACCTGCGAACCTTCGGTTTCGCCTATATCCCGATGGCTTTGATGTTCACCCTGGCAGGCATCATGAGGGGGGCCGGGGACACCGTCCCTTCCATGATAATCTCCATCGTAACCCTCTGGGTTGTGAGAGTACCCGCAGCATTCTACCTGTCCAGGATTTTCGGCAGCAGGGGGCTGTGGCTGGGGATGGCTGCGTCCCCGGTGATCGGTACGGCCCTGAACTACGCCTATTACCTGTCAGGGCGATGGAAGCGCCGGGTCCTGACGCGGGATACCTTTCAGAGGGCGAATCTGCCGGACATACAGGACTGAGCTGCCGGAGTGCACCTGATCCCCTTCGGCAGCGGCCTTTGGTCCCACCCCTTTGCTAACGGGTAAAGAAGCTCATTTCGGTTCGCCACGCCGGACAGACTAGCATAAGCAAGGGGGACTGCATGAAGAGGATGAGACCACCCAGGTTCAGTCACAAGCAACCGGAAAGGGATAGAAAGAAGCGCACGGGTAGCGAATACAGTTCGCAGCGTCCCGGCAATCTCGATGACGACCTGAAGGAGCACCTGCAGGCGCTTCTCGATCTCGATGTCAACCTCAGAAGTTACGGCCTCAAGGCGGACGTAGTGGAGGGCGAAGCACAGGTCCATGGAGTTGTGGACACGCTCCGCGAAAAGGAGTACGCGCGGGAACTCGCCAGGACGGTACCCGGCATCAAGAAGGTATCCGACAGGATATCCATCAGCACCGATGGACCCATCACCGACCGGGCTGTAGAATTTGAGGTTGCTGAGGAGCTTGAAGCTGCCCCAGGGGTGGATACCCGGCAAATAGGAGCGGAAAGCTCCGGCGGGGTCGTGTCACTGGTAGGAAGGGCGGAGGATCCCGCCGCCATCGAAGCTGCGAGGCAAGCAGCAGCGAAAGCCCGCGGGGTGGCGAGGGTGGTGAGCAAAGTCAAACCGCAGGGCCGGCCCCGACCAGGAGAGTTTCACAGTCAAGTTCGGACCGATAAGGAGCGAGGCCCGGGAGGAAGGGAGGAGGGGTGACTCACATCCTCCCTACGGTGGACTTTTTCCGTATCCCCAAGGCTTTCTCCAAGTCGATGGAGTGATTCTGCTCCACCAGTACGATGTTCCTTATCTTCTGGGCGGAGTCGTATAGACCGGCCGACTCCAGCTGATCGATGCGCTCGAGATATCGGGCGATAGCGTCGTATTCGGCCTGAAGATCCTGTCTCAGCATTTCCACATTGTCCTCTGAGGTCAGCCTCTGGGCCACCTCTACCGTAGGTGTACCGCCGAGGTAGTTTATCAGGTCCGAAAGGATGACGGCGTGCTCATGCTCATCCTGGGCGTGTTCCAGTTCCTCCCTGATGACTGCCGTGTATTCGGGTCCGGTCAGGACCGTTGCATGCTGGATGTACTGAATCATCGCTGCATACTCGTACATCAGATCTAGGTTTAGACCGTCCAGGATCTCCTGTCTTTGCCTTGGCGATATATTCCTCACACCTATCTGCTCGTCCCGTCCCATCAAGGGAGACACCTCCGATCTCTTGACGAAATGCGATTGTCGTAAACATCCTATTCCCTGCGCCCGAACATTGTGACCTTCGCCCGCGCCAGCAAACACGGGTCCCGAAGACGTGCTCCTTCCCGAATTCCGCCGCCGCACCATATCGACGGCGGCATCGACAGCCGGAGGCGAGGGGCACGGCTGACGGGTGCTCAGTTTCTGGTGAGTCGGTAGAAGCGGTCCCACAAGGATGTGCGAGCGGCGGTGTTGAAACGAAATACGCATAGCCATGCCCGCATCGACGGGACTGGCCCGCTTCTCCCGCCTTAACGTCATACCTTCCGTGCAACCCTCCCATGTAGTGGCCAACAGGTACATGGCCGACAGGGAGTGGGGCCGGAGATCGAGGCAAGCATATCCGTTCGTAAGCCTGGAAAAGAGCGGAGTCGTGCTCGTGTTCGGTTCCGATGCACCGGTCGAAGTACCCGACCAGCTGTTCGGAATCCACTCCGCTGTCAACAGGGCCCTTCCCGGTGAAGCACCTCAACTCGCATGGCATCCGGAGGAAAAAGTCCCGGTAGTTGAAGCGATCGAAGCTTATACGCACAACCCGGCTTATGCCGCCGGCAGAGAAAACAACCTGGGAAAGCTGGAACCGGGTAAGTGGGCAGACTTCGTGGTCCTGGGCGAGGACCCTACGCAGGTCCGGGACGGCGACATGTCGCGGATTCCCGTCGGGGCAATGTGCGTGGGAGGCCGCTTCGTAATCGGCCTTTAGCTCAGCGTGAAGGTGAAAGGAGTTCAGCACTTCAAACTGCCATCTTTTTGGTGCAACGCTGAATGAGGGACAAATGGTTCCAGGAAGACTTAGAACCTCAGTCAGCTTCGGGCTGGCGAACTTCGAGCTTCTCCGCGTCGCCCCACAGACGCTCGAGCCCGTAAAAAACCCTCTCCGTGTCCCTGAAGACGTGCACTATTACGTCGCCGTAGTCGAGGAGCACCCAGACTCCGAGGTCCTGACCCTCCACATGCACCTTTCTCGAGGTGTCAACGTACTCCAGGAGTCTCCGGGCCAGAGCTTTTACCTGCGTGGAGCTCCTCCCCGAAGCAATTACGAAATAGTCGCTTATGAGGGTAATCCCTCTGACGTCCAGGACCGTGACGTCTTTAGCTTTTCCTTGGATGAGAACCCCGGCTATTTCCGTCGCCAATTCCCGCGAGTCTTTGTCCTGTGAAAGAGGTCGTTCGGACACGTCAGCGCGGCCTCCGGGGCCTCTACCCGGTTCCCGTGGGTTCCTACGGTGAATTCGCGTCGCCCCCCGTACTCGTTTTGAAGTCCTTTCCCACTATAACCCTTACATCCACTTCGGACTTGCCCGAGACCTTGAAGGGTTTAGAAGCCGGCAGAACGGGCCGAACGCTCCGCAGCACCCTCATGGCGGCGCCTTCGTTGTCCCCGAACAATTCCACTCTGGATTCGGCGTAATCTTGCCGGGATGCGTTGGTCACCGAGCGGACGTCGTAGCCCTGGTCTCGCAAAAGCTGGGCGACCCGCTCGGCGGCTCCGGCTATTCCGCACCCGTTCTCCACCGACACCCTGATGGTCGCGTTGACATTTCGATCGATTCCTCTGACGAGTTCATCTACTACCTTCTCAGTTTGGTCCCGGTCGGGTATCCAGTAGCTAAGCTCCCCATGTTGGTCCTTGATCATTTGAGCTGAACCAGGGACGATCGCCATTTTCACCGATTGCACGTTCACCTTTGTACCGAGGTTGGCCAGATACAGCATTTCATCGAAGGTGAGGTCGGTCACGACGTAGTTCTGCAGCTCCCTCAAAAGAGTCGGGACCTTCCACACTGTGGTTAAACTAATGACCTTCTTCCCCAGCGCCTTGAGGAATACCTCCTGAGCTTGTATTCGGCCGATATCTCCGTTCTCGTACTGCCTGTACCGGACGAACTGGAGAGCCTTTTGCCCATCAAGGACCTGCCGTCCCTTTTTCAAATGGATGTACAACCCCTGCACAGGGTCTTCGTAATTCATGTCCTGGGGAACATCGATCTCTACGCCCCCTACTATGTCCACGGCCCTCACAAAACCCTCATAGTCGATTCGAATATAGTGGTGGATATTTATCCCGAGGAAGTTTTCCACTGTCTTGACGGCAAGACTGGGGCCGCCGTAAGCGTGGGCGTGAGCTATCTTTTCCCAGGAGCCCGTACCGGGGATGAGAACCCGGGTGTCCCTGGGAATCGAAAGTACGCCTACGTCTTTTGTCTCCGGATCGACGCTGACCACGATGAGCGTATCAGACCTCGTGGCGTTCTTCAGGGATCTGGACTGCTGTCCGTTGACGCCTATGTCGATCCCTAGGACGAGGATGTTTACCCTACCCTCGTAATCTGAAAGCTCCTTTACCTGTTCTTCGGGGTAATCCCGGATATATTTGAAAGCTCCGTAGGCCATCCCGCCCGCAAAGAGAAGCATACCCAGAAACACGACGAGGATTACCCGGCCCCATCTCACCTTAGGACGACCGGAACCTCCGTTTTTCCTGTATATTCTGGTTTCACCCATTTCGAAACCTTCCTCGCTCCAGCCGGGAGAGCTCACCCAAAACCACCACCGTTTCGGGATCTACAGGACAGCCGGCCTTCGAGCAGTAAGAGATGGACAGAAGAACCGCTTGCCTCAATGCGCCCCGGAAGTCACCGGCTGTCAGCATGTTCCTAATCTCTTCAACACCCGGGTACGAACGCCCGGGTTCCACCTTGTCTGCCAGGTAAACCACTTGCTCCAGGCGGGTCCATCCCCGCCTTCCGGTGACGTGGGACGATATCGCCAGCAAAACCTCTTCGTCACCCACACCGAGTTCATTTCTGGCCAGTACAGCCCCGACCGCCCCATGCAAAACCACAGGGGAAGCTCGTCCCACTTGCGTGACCATTATACCGTGTTCCTCGGCGAGGCGTAAGATTTCTTCGGGAGCGAGATCCCTGGCCACGTCATGTAAAAGTCCTGCCAGCTCCGCCCGTTCGGGGTCCGCCCCGAACCTGGACGCCATCTCCTTGGCCGTGGCCGCGACTCTCATACAGTGTTCAATCTTTTCCCATCCGAGAAACCGCGAAAGGAACTCCCACTTGCCCCGGCGCATCAACCCACCGTACACCACCTGGAAGCAGTAAGGACGTCCGTCCCCGATCGCCGGTCCCTGGTCCCTGACCTATGATTCGGTAATCGCTGATGCCCGATCCTTGATCCGACCATATAATTCGACACGGCCCTACTTCTTTTGACGTAGGATAACACGAAGGGTTCCCTACGGGAGCTGTTAATCTTTGTAAAGTCCGTTCCTCTCAATGTAGCGTCTGACCATTTCGGGTGTGAGGTAGCGGATGGAAAGGGATTTTCTGACGCGCTCTCTGATGTCGCTGGAGGATATGGCTAAGCTTGTTACGGTAAATACGTGAATCCTGGAATAGCAGCAGTCCCCGATGAGCGGCCTCAGGCAGTTCAGCGACTCCATGGAGTAGCCGGGCCGCGTCACCGCTATGAAGTCCGCGAGCTCAAAGAGATCCTTGTAGCCGTTCCAGCCATGCACCGATAGGATGGCATCGGCGCCCGTGATGAAGTACAAGTTATCCCCGGGGAACCTCTTTTTAAACTCCTTCAACGTATCCAGAGTGTATGAAAACCCCGGCCTGTCTATTTCGACCCGGGAAACCTCGAAGTTCGGGTGATCCATGGTAGCCAGAACCGTCATGAGATACCTGTGTTCGGCCGAGGAAATCTTCTCGCCGGCTTTATGAGGGGGATTTCCCGCCGGCACGAAAATCACCCGGTCGAGATTGAAACCCTGGAGGACTTCTTCAGCAGCTCGGAGGTGTCCAAAGTGGATGGGATCGAACGTCCCTCCCATTATACCGATGTTCGCCACGTTTCCGTTCCTCCAATTGTGTTTCTCCTGCCGGAACTCCGGAGCTTTAGCGCCCGATATCGGAATCCTGGCCTTTAGTCCCGGGCCTAGCTTGCGATATTACTCCCCCCAGCTCCTCCAGGAGTCCCCGCACTCCTTCGCCAGTTAAAGCTGATATGGGAAAGACCTTCGCAGAGGAAGCTTGTTCCAGGCGAGTTTTCACCGCTTCCACCTCGTCCGAGGACATCAGATCTATCTTGTTCAACGCTACAAGATACGGCTTCTCCTCCATGCTTTCGCCGTATAAAAGCACCTCGGACCTCACTCGGAGAAAATCCTCGACGGGGTCGCAGCCCTGCGAGCCGGATCCGTCCACGACGTAAAGGAGCACCGACGTTCTCGAGACGTGCCTTAGGAAGTCGAAGCCGAGCCCCCGCCCGGCGTGCGCTCCCTCGATTAGCCCCGGTATATCGGCCACGACGAATCGCACGTCACCCATATCCACCACGCCCAGGTGCGGGCTCAGCGTGGTGAAGGGATACGGGGCTACCTCGGGAGTTGCATCGGAAATACTCCGGAGAAGAGTCGATTTTCCCGCGTTGGGGGGCCCCACGAGTCCTACGTCGGCGATGGACCTGAGTTCCAGAATGACCCAGCGCTCTTCCCCGGGCTTCCCTTCTTCGAAGATGCGGGGTGCCCTGCGGATCGGCGTGGCGAAGTGCGCGTTTCCCCTACCGCCCTTGCCACCTCTCGCCACCACAAGCCGGTCTCCGGGGACCGTCAGGTCTCCCAGGATCTCCCCGGTATTTGCGTCTTTCACCACAGTACCCGGAGGCACCTTCACTTCCAGGTCTGTCCCGTCCCTTCCCGCCTTCTTGTCGCCCATACCCGGTCGACCGTTTTCCGCTCGGAAGTGCCGCTTGAACTTGAAATCCAGAAGCGTGGACATACCGGGGTCCACTACAAAAACAACGTCCCCGCCGTACCCTCCGTCTCCGCCGGAAGGTCCGCCGCGGGGAACGTACTTCTCTCTTCTGAAAGCTACCTGGCCTCTGCCACCGTCCCCGGCCTTAACGTATATTTTCGCTACATCGATGAACCTCACGAACGCATCTTACGCCTCAACGGCCAATTCTTCCCCGTTAGCTACAGAAACAACTTTGTCCTGGCGGCCTTTCCTCGAAAACCGCACGTACCCATCAACCCGGGCATAAATCGTGTGGTCTTTGCCCATTCCCGTGTTCTCACCCGGATGAATCCTCGTGCCGCGCTGGCGGACTATAATGCTTCCCGCCGTGACGAATTGACCGTCATGAGCTTTGACCCCGAGCCGTTTGGAATGAGAGTCTCTCCCGTTGCGGCTGGAGCCGACTCCTTTCTTATGAGCAAAGAGCTGAAGGTCCACGACCATGAGTTCTTTCGCAAGCTTCGTCAAAACCAAAGCCCCCTTTCCCGCGGTCTCCTGATCAACCTATAAACCTTGTTTTAGCTGACCCCATTCCGGCTGGTTCCCGGTCCCGGCCGAACTTCCTGCCGACCACAGCACCGGTTCTGGTCCGCAGGATCCTGACCTCTTGCCGGGCCGGCCGGTTCTACTGTCGGGAGTCCACAAACTCCACGTTTCCCGGATAGCTTCTTCGGATCGCCTCGATCTCAAGCTCGAAAGCTCTCAATATGGCCTTGACTTCGGGGAGAGCTGCGGCGTGAGCCGGCACTCTGACCTCCATGTAACCGCTACCCTTTTCCAGATCTACGCCTTTCCCCAGGACGTCAACAAGTCCGACGAGAGCCATGTGGGAGGCGGCGGACACCCCCGCGCACACCACATCTTTTCCCCACTCGTCCCAGCCCGCATGGCCCCGGACCCTGAACCCGATTACGGTCGTTCCGTCCCGCAGGAGTTCAACCCTTAACATTCGGTTCTATGCTGGATATCTTTATCTCCGTAAACGACTGCCGGTGACCGTACCGTCTCCGGTAATTCGACTTAGCCTTATACTTGAACACCCGTATTTTTTTCGCCTTGCCTTGACGCAGTATAGTAGCCTTGACGACGTAATCCTCGAGGTAAGGACTTCCAGTCGTGACCTTTTCGCCCCCGACCATGAGGACCTTGTCGAATACGACCGTGTCCCCGCGGTTCCCGGGGACCTTTTCTACTCTCAGGACCTCGCCCTGAGTAACTCTATACTGCTTACCGCCGGTTTCAATCACAGCGTACACCGCAAATGCCCTCCCGAAGGTCCTTGACTGCTTAAAGCACGCCATAGTCTAGCATGCCGTTGAAAAGAGTGTCAAGGAAACAGCTCTGTCACCCAAGCACCGTCAGCGAGCGCTTTCGATGGCGGCACATTCCTCGACCATTTTGGCCCGGGCGTGGGTTCTATGGCATGAAATCACCTGTACTAGGATCTTCTTGCCCACCAGGTTACCTGCACCTTCCACGTTAAGCACGTACCCTTCGACTCGAGCTATCCCGTCCAGGGGCTTGGAGGAGTGAGCTTCTTCGATGACCACTTCCACAACGTCTCCAGGACTCACCGGCATGGCTTTCTTCTCAACTTCGCTCTTCCGCCCTATGGCCTTTAAACTGGCGTCTTCAACTCCGAGGGATTCCGAACCCCGGATGAATATGCTCTTGCCCGTTTCTTTCTCGAGTTCTCTCAGGTTTGACCCGCCAGGTCCGATCAGAATCGATGCCACTTGAGGGTTTGCTTCCAGCAGGATAGCTTCGCCCGACGCCGTCCGGGCAACGGATAGAATCTCCCGGCGGATTCGGGAAGCTACCGTTCCCTCGGACAAGACCCGCCCTTTGCCATGACATGTCGGGCAGGGCTTCTCGAGCACCTCGTCCAGACTCTGCCTCACCTTTTTCCTGGTCATCTCCACAAGACCGAGACCGGTGAGGCCCAGCACCGTCGTTTTGGTATGGTCCTTTCTGAGCTCTTCCTCAAGTTTCCTCAGCACCGCGTTTTTATGCTCCGGGCTGGTCATGTCTATGAAATCGATGATGATTATGCCACCGATATCTCTGAGCCTGAGCTGTTTGGCTATTTCGGTGCACGCCTCCATGTTCGTCCTGAACACCGTCTCGCCCAGGTCGTGCGAACCCACGTACTTCCCGGTATTCACGTCGATGACTGTGAGAGCTTCCGTTTTGTCTATCACGATGTACCCGCCGGATTTGAGCCATACCTGGCGTGATAGCGCCGACTGAAGAGCTTCTTCCACCCCATACAGACTGAACAGCGGGGTTCCTTTTTTTCTGTAATAGATGACCCGGTCCTTTAGCTCGGGGGCGACGGCGTCCAGGAGAGCCAGCACTTTCTCGTAAACACGGGCGTTATCCACAAGCATCCTCGTGGTCGTAGCGTTGAATTCATCCCGGACGATCCTGAAGACCAGCCCGAGGTCGTGATGAATCAGGGCGGGGGCCCTGGCCGTCTTCGCTTTTGCGGAGATTTTTCCCCACAATTTCAGCAAGAACTCGAGGTCGGCCCGGAGCTCGTTCTCGGTTTTACCCTCAGCGACGGTCCTGACTATAAGCCCCATACCCGCCGGTTTCAACGTTCGAGCTAACCTCTTTAACCTCTGCCTTTCGCGAAGGTCCGCGATGCGCCGGGAAACTCCCACGTAACTCACGGTGGGCATCAGTACCAGGTATCTGCCGGGCAAACTCACGTGCCGCGAAACCCTGGCCCCTTTCGTGCCCATAGCTTCTTTGGTAACCTGAACCAGGATTTCTTCACCGGGTCTTACGATTTGACCTATGGTCTTCCTATCCGTCCTCTTTCTCCGTCCGGACTCGTAAACTTCGTCTTCTTCCCCGGGTACAAAGGCGTCGTCCACATACAGAAAAGCGTTTTTGACCTCGCCTATGTCGACGAAGCACGCCTGCATTCCCGGGAGGACGTTTTCGACTTTTCCCAGGAATATGCTGCCTGCAAGACCGTGCGTAGTGGGTCTTTCCACGTAGAACTCCACCGGTGACCGGTCCTCGACTATAGCTACCCTTGTTTCAAACCTGTCTTCACTTACGAGGATCTCACGAACCATGGGAGCCACCATCTCCCCAATCCAACCACTCTCGATCAACCACAGATTCCCTCGGGTCAACCCCTTCGAGACCGCAATGTTTCACCAGAAATTCGAGAACCCATGCGGGCCTCACCGTTCTCCCTTCGAAATGTCTCAAAACAATCCTCAATGCAGGAGGAGCGGAGGTCACCACCTCAATCCGGCGCACGAAGAGTTTGAGGTCTATCTGGCGATTCTTTTCCCGCGTGTCATGAGACTCGCGCGTTTCACGCGCCTGTTCCCGCGCCTCACGGTGGAACTTCGCTTCATCCTTGCCGAGGAAACACTCCAGGGCTCGTTTCAAAGGGGCGTCTTCAGCTCCGTACACCAGTACGCGATAAGTCGAAGCTGTTATTCTCGTCTCCAGTGTTGACTCGTCCGGGGAAATCCTCCAGACCTCCTTCAACTTGAAACCCGGCGGCATCGCTTCCCCCAGCGAACGTCCCAGATCCTCGAGGGACCTGCTTTCTGATAGATATACGTCGGCCACCTCGTTGAGGCCCGCTGTGCCTACGGGAAGCGGCGCCACCATCTCCACCTTCGGCCTGGGAGTATAACCCTTTGTCATCGCCACCGGCCATCCGGCGCGGGCCAAAGCCATCACCAGTGCCCTCCTGACTTCGAGGTGACCCAGAAACCGCTGTTCATCTCCTTTTTCGTACCTGATTCTCACCCTCATCGCGCCCGGTCTCCCGCCCCTTTCGAGGTGCCATCCCTCCCGGCTAAGACGGGGGCGACCCCGAATCGCGGACATACTCCACAACCGGGGCACGGGGCTTCCCTGCAATCCGGAGTCTTTTCCGCCCGCCGCGCCCTCGCCCTTTCCAGAAGCAGGAATCCTTTCGTGACTCCCGGGTCCAGGTGATCCCAGGGTAGGATCTCATCCTGTCCTCGCTCGCGAGTGTAAAAACCCGGCTCGAGAGAAGCTTCTTTCATGCACGACAGCCAAAGGTCGAGGTCAAGCATATCGGGCCAGGAATCAAACCTGGCACCCCGGCGGTACGCGTGGTAAACGACGCGCCCGAGACGCCTGTCTCCCCTGGACAGGATAGCTTCGAGGTACGTTTGCCTCGAATCGTGGTACCGAAACTCGAGCCCCGGACCCCGAAGGTGTTTGGCGAGGAGCGACTGCCGCCGTTCGATTTCGTCCCGCCCGACAAAGGGTTCCCATTGAAACGCCGTGTGAGACTTGGGAACGAATCCAGATACGGACACAGCGATCGTGGGCTTCGTCCCCATATCACGTCCGAGCTGCCGTATGCGGTACGCCAGGTCGGCGATGGCCAGGACATCTTGGTCGGTTTCGCCGGGAAGCCCGATCATGAAATAAAGCTTGATCCTGGTAAATCCCCATGAAAAGGCCGCCTTCGCAGCGTCCATAACGTCTTCTTCCGTCACGTTCTTATTGATGACGTCCCTCATCCGTTGGGAGCCCGCTTCGGGCGCCAAAGTCAGCCCTCCCCCCAGAAGCTTGGAGAGCTCCACGGAAAATGAATCTACCCTCAGCGAAGGCAACGACACCCGAGCCGGGCAGGGGCTACGGGTGAGGACATCTTCGATGACCTCCCGTATAGGAAGGTAGTCAGCTGACGAGAGGGAGACGAGGGAAACCTCATCGTAACCGGAAGCTGCGAGGATCTTCCGGGCTATCCGCGACACGGTTTCGGGTTTCCTTTCTCGAACAGGCCGGTATAAGGTCCCCGCCTGACAGAACCTGCATCCCCTGGTACATCCTCTAAAGATCTCAACCATGGCCCTATCGTGTACCGGCTCGAGGAAAGGAACGACCGGTCGCTCAGGGTAGGGCGCCTTCTCGAGGTCACTGAATATCCGCCGGCGGACCCGCCCAGGTGCACCCGCTTTGGGGCGAACTTCTACCAGAAGCCCTTCATCGCTGTGCTTTACATCGTAGAGGGACGGCACGTATACGCCTTCGATACCGGCGAGGCTCTCCAGAAGTTCCAGTCTGGGCCTTCGCGATGCCCTCCATTTCTTGTAGCAATCTACGATCTCCCCGGCGAGGTCCTCCCCGTCACCCAGGGCGAACGCATCGATGAACTCGGCCAGGGGTTCTGCCGCCATAGACACGGGACCTCCTGCTATCACCAGGGGATCCCGTTCATCTCGTTCTGTGGAAAATAGTGGCAGCCCTCCGAGGTCCAAGGCAGCGAGGACGTTCGTGTACGTCAGCTCGTAGGCCAGCGAAAACCCGATTATATCAAAGGAATTCAACGGGGACCTCGATTCCAGCGTAAAGAGAGGCCAACCCCGCGCCCTGGACAGTTCCTCCATATCGGGCCAGGGGGAATATGCCCGTTCGCAAGCGGTATCATCCCTGGAGTTCAACACATGGTAAATGATCTGCGAGCCGAGATGGCTCATGCCCACTTCGTAGACATCGGGAAAGACCAGAGCGAACCGGACGGAAACGGAAGACGGGTCCTTCCTCACTGCATTGAGTTCGCCCCCCGTGTACCGGGCCGGTTTCGTCACTTTGTTTAGGTGCCTTCTCAGCTCTTTCCAGGAAACGATCTCTTCGTCGTGTTCTCTCAGTTGTCTCACAGAAGCTTTCCTTTTCAACGTCGTCCGGCGAGCTTTGTCGCTCGCCTTGACATGGTTGGACCGGTCACCATCCCTGCATTCTGGCCGGCAACGGCCGGGATAGCAGGCAATAGCCCAGGGTGATCGCAACCGTCTCTTAGATGATTATATCCGTTGCCGGCGCGGGAACGACAGCTCCTGCCCGGAGGTTTCCTTTTCCCCTCCGGACAGGAGCTTTTACTGGGGAAGGTGTTTTCCATATCCTCGACGCCCGGACCGGCGGGGCCCGATCTCCACCCGGGGACGGTGCTCAGGCCGGAACCCGTACTGGCGCCGCCTTCCTTACGCTCTCGAGAATCCGGCCTATCCTCTCCTCCTCATCGATGGGTCTGCCGGTCGCGGGGTCAACGGCACGGCAGGAGCCCCCTACGATCCTCGTAACTACCACGCCTTTCGCCGCGGGATTGCCTCTCAATTGCGGAGCATCCATGATCCCCAGCTCAACGGATTTCGCCAGGGTGTGAGGATCGCTCCAAGGGTCCTCGACCCCGGAAGGAGCTATCTCTTTCAAAGCGTTCAGGATGACGCGGGACTCCTCCAAGAGTTCTTCCTTGCGCTCCTGCACGCGAGCATCCCGGGTCATATCGGGCATTCCGTCAAGGCAGTTCCTGATCACTCCCCTAGCTATCTTCGCGCTTTCTATCACGTCCTCTGCGGTCGCGGCGTGATGCCCCTCACAGAAGCCCACCACGTGAACGATGTGGGGCTTAAGGTTCATGCTAACTAGAGTCGAACTGCCAAGGTGCCCCTTGGCGAGCGCGAGATCCGCCGGGAAACTCGAAAGCCCAGCTCTGACCTGCTTCCAAATCCGGAAGTCGTCGTCCGCCAGCGCCTCGATGAGTTCGAGCTTGGCGAGCATCTTGCCGGTATCCATTACGGCGCTGGTCCCCGGCGGGGTGTTCCACATGAACTGCGCCACGTAGTCTCTAACGCCCGCCCGTTTGGCGTTATAGGCTGCAAGGAAAGCGGCGGCGACGGCCACCGAATCCGGGGCATCTCTCAAGCTCCAGTGGTGAGCTTCGTTCACCTCCACCGGGATGCCTCGTTCCGCATGCCATCTCATGGCGGCCTGAGCTTCGCGGATGGATTCCTCCACTCCGCGCGGGCCTCGTTTATCCAAAACGTTGTACCAGAACAGAGGTATCGCCGCCCATGCGTTGTTGATCGTCTCCTTCAAAAGCTCGGCGAACCTGAGGACGTCTCTGGTCCCGCTGTAACAGCGCATGAGAGGGAAATTGCCGCAGCGCGAAGCCTCGTAGAGTCGCCGGAAGTCGCAGGCGGTTCTCACGGGGACACCCCCGGCTCCGTCTTGATCAGGGTCCATCTCCTCGGGGCGGAAGAAGCTTTCCTGGGCGTTTTGATCGGGTCCGAGGGATATCACGTCCAGGACTCGAGCTTCAGATATCTTTCTCACCCCATCCACGGTGTCTTCCAGAGATGGCAAGCCGAAATGGTGTCTGATAAGCGGATAGGGCTCCTTCCAACGGATCCTCTCCACGAGAGAGGACGGGTAATCCCGCTCGTCCCGGGCGGTCTTTTGACCCTTCAGGTAAGCTACCACGTCATCGATATCCTCGAGCCCGGAAAAGACGGCCTCGAATAGGCCGTTGGCTCGAGCAACCTCAGCGACGGGCGGCGTTCCGCCGAAAACGAGCCTGGGATGAAACCCGCTGGCATCCAGGGAAGCTTCGAGCCGCTCCAGAAGGCGCCGGGCGGGTCCCGGTGAAAGCCTGTATCCGATGGCCAAGATGTCTGGTTTGAGTTCCCGAGCTTTTTCCACGATTTCCTCGGGAGAAAGTGCCTGACCCAAAAGCACCGTCCTGTAGCCGCAGCTTTCCGCAAGCCGCAGGAAATTGAGGACACCGGCCAGGTGAATGCAGTCCCCCATGGACGATGCTGCTATAAGAGGTTTGTCTTCCCTTATCGTCATCGATTATCCCCTCCTTCCACGGCAAATCTCTGGATGTCCTCCACGCTCATGCGGGAGATCCCCATCTCCCGAGCTTTCCTTCCGGTTTTCCAGTAATCGACCCCGTGAAGACTGGAAGCGAGCTTGATGGCCGCCTCTATGACCGGTGTTTTCACGCGCGCGACTCGCGCAAGTGACACCAGTGGCACGAGGCTGTAGGGGACGTCTTCCCAAATGTACCTGGTATTCAGATCCGGGGGCGCTTTGATCCCTTCGTAAGCGTGATTTGCTTTAACTGCATCGACGATGGATCTTTCTTTGACTCCGTATGTTCTCTCCATCCACTCCAGGCACGATCTGGCCTGTACCCCGTAGGCCCGAGCGACTGCCAGCCTTTCCGCGTCAAGTGCCTCGAGAACCCTACCGACAGAGGGCGTTATGCCCTGCCTGTAGTGCTCGAACGCGCCTCCGGTATCCTCTATCCTTCCCGCGTTCAAAATGGTGGGAAGGGGATGAAATATAGCACCTATGTTGTCGAAACTGGTGTAGAGACAGTTTTCCGCCGGAACGAATTGGGGATAAGCTTTCTTCACCGCCCTCAGAACTTCCATAGTCCTTGAAGACGGAAGCGCCGCCAGAGGGACTTTCTTCTTGATTCCATAAACGTGGCACCTTCCGGGTTCAAGGGCGCGGCTCGCGTAGATGAACGTGCTGGCTTCAGCCACTACCACGTCCCGGTCACAGCCCGCACGCACGAGCGCGTGCTTGAACTCAAACGCCCCGCCCGTCCGCCCCGGGTTGAGGACGACGATCTGGCCGTCGACCAGGTAAGGCGCCATTAAGCGCGCCACTTCCGCGTGGGCGGAAGCTGGCACCGTCACCATGATCACCCTGGCCCCTGTGACGGCCATCTCCATCGAGGTGGTGACGAGCTCTGGCGAAGCGAATTCCCGTAGATGGCCTTCGAGCTGAATACCCCCGCGCCGGTTTATCCGCCGAACCTTCTCTTCGCTGCGGTTCCACAGGGAAACGACATATCCCTGAAGGGCGAGGTGGCCGGCCATAGCTTGCCCGCCGTTCCCTGCGCCGATCACGGCGAAATCTATGTGGGTCTCCTCTACACTAAGTAACCTTTCAGCCATTCTCAGCACCTCCTTTCGGTTTTCCTCTTGGTGGCGCAGTCCAGGATTTCCCCAACCAGCGTGGGGTAATCCATTCCCGCCTTCTCCGCTATCCGGGGAACCTCACTGTACCCGGGTTGGAGCCCGGGAAGGGTGTTTACCTCGAGGACGTATGGTCTTCCGTCGTTGGAGAGCCGTATGTCCACCCTTCCAATGTCCCTGCACTTCAGGGCCTTGAAAGCCTGGATGGCGATGCTTTGGACCTCGTAGGCCACCTCCTCCGGAAGGTCCGCCGGGCAAACGGGAATCACGTGATCCCTCGACTTAACGGAATACGTGTACATGCCATCCTCGTGGAAGATGATCTCTTCCACGGGAAGCGCCCGAACATCCGGGTAGCCCAAGAGAGCTACGGTGAACTCGCGCCCTTCCACGTACTCCTCCACCAGGATGGGTGGTTCGAAGACCTTCAGAAGCTCTCGGGCCAGTTCCAGCGCATCCTCGGGATCGTTCTTAACGCTGTCGCCGGTAATTCCGACGCTGGAACCCTCGCCGGACGGCTTAACTATCACCGGATACCGGAGGTCCTTTTTGAGGTCGTCGGCCTCGGTGTAGATGACGTCGAACTTCGGAGTGGGCACGTCCCGGGATAACCAGACCATTTTGGCCAGGTGTTTTTCCAATCCTAGCATGTGCCCTACGGAACCTGAGCCTGTAAACGGAACGCCGAGAAATTCCAGCATGGCCGCAATGTGCCCCTGCTCCCGCTTGCTCGAGTATCCGGTGGCGATGTTGAATACGACGTCCGGCCCGAGATCTCCGAGAGCTTGCAACATATCCGGCCCGGCCCGTACCACTTCCACTTCGTGCCCGAGAGATTTCAGGGCCTGACTGACCGCTTCCAGGGTTTTTTCCCCCTGATAAAAGGCGTGAGGATCCGCCTGGTACATCCTGGCCCCGCGTTCAGGGCATGCCAATACCGAAACGCGCAACGTACCACCTCCTCTTCGCGGTAGTTGCCGTCAAAGAAGGGAAAACAGAAAGACCCGAGAAAACGGGTCCGAGACACAAGCCGCTTCTCCAGCCAGCGAAGATAGTGACAGCTGGAGTGACGGCCGGGGTCCGTCTCCCTTTCCCACGCTTACGAGGTTAGCTGACGGGCTCGGACCGGAAGGGTCTGGCCCTACCCGCTTTCGCGGGATTAGCCCCGAAATTCTTGGGTCCCCCGTTCCCCGGAAACCCGGGGATTCAGCGCTCAGACGGCTTTTGGTTTTGTGGTTCCATTATATATGGACTTTTTCCAATAGGTCAATATCGGGATTCTACACAGGTTCCTGTAATAGGGAGTCAAGGCGCCGGAGGATCTCCCCCTTGTAGTAAGCTTTTAGAATATCCCCCTCGGTCAACTTCCCCAACTCCCGGAGTTTCCCGTTGACCACCGTTATTATATGATACCTTGCAGGCCGGAACCTTAGAACGACGTCCCTCACGCGGAGGTCACCACGGCAGACGAGTTGTTCCACCCGGAGTATCCCCCGTTTGCCGAGCTCTTCCTGCCGGGTAAGGAGCTTTGCGACCGAGTGGAAGCTGGAATTGTCCCGCTCAGCCAGAGCTCCCCACGTCACGATGACGCCGAGAATTCCCACCGGGTCGTAGGGATTCCCAGTGAAAAACCTCATCACTCCGTAAATCATCATACCGAGACCCGCTACCACCCCCAGGTTCGAAGCTATGCGCGAAGCTTGAAGATAGCCGGTCTGCAGAGAAAGCCAGGCCCGGAGTATCCTTCCGCCGTCCAAGGGGAGGCAGGGAAGAAGGTTGACTGCGGCCATGGCCAGGTTGGTCCGGACGAGGAGCTCGAGCAACGGGAAACTCATGCCCGGGTAAAGTTTCGGAAGGATCGTGCGTTGGATGAGCCAGCTTGCCGCTGCCATCAGTATGTTTTGGCCGGGACCAGCGGAGGCGATCAGGACCTCGGCGCGGGGTTCGAGCTGCCAAGCTCGTTCGAGCTTGGCGACAGCTCCGAAGGGCCACAAGTGAACGCTTTTCACCGTCGCTCCCTCGATAGAAGCTTTCAAGAGGTGTCCCCCTTCGTGGAGGAGAAGGCTTGACAGGAGAACCAGGAACTCGAGACCGTAGCCGCTTACGAAGGAGATTCCCGCGACTGCGATCAAAGTTGGATGCAGGTATATGCCGGTGCTGCCCAACCGGCCGAGGCGGATACCCGACACTTGTTCATGGCCCTTTCCCCTGCGGAGGCAGTACCGTCATGGGATCTATCTCGACACCGTCCTTTCTCACCTCGAAATGGAGGTGAGGTGTTCCGGCCTCGCCGGTGTCGCCGACGTTCCCGATGCGGTCGCCCCTGGCGAGCCTCTGGTTTTCCTTAACGACCGCGGTGTCGAGGTGAGCGTAAAGGGTAGAAAGTCCGCCCCCGTGGTCCACCTCCACGACGAGACCGAACTCGGGAGACTCTCTTACGCTGACCACCACCCCCGGTAGAACCGCGTAAACCGGGGTCCCCTTGGGTGCCGCTATGTCGATCCCCTTGTGCAAGATCATCCCCGGACCGGTCTGATTTGGCTGCCACCCGAATAACGATGTGACCTCTCCCTGCGCCGGCCAGGCCAGAGTCATCCCCTCCATACCGGCGTGCCTTCTCCAGAAGACGGTTATGTCCAGGTTACTCCATCTTAAGGAGGCCAGCTTGTCGGGGGCCTGTCTTAACCATACCAGAGCTTCATCCAGTGTGAGGTCGTGGTCCACCGCGTATCTCGAGGCCGCGAGGATCTGGGCGGAGAGCCCCGCAGGAGAACTGCCCGCGCCCCAGAGAAGGGCGAATATGAACAGGGCAGCTAGAGTTTGACGAACCCAGGTTGGAACGGATACCTGGTTCTCTTCCGGCGAAACGCTTTTCGTTTTCTCTCTCCAGCTCATAGCTACCACGCTCGCCTCGGGTTGTCTAAGGAAATCTATTGGTCATCTTGAAGAGATATGCGTAAGGTTGTCCCGGAAAGCAGGGTTTCTGCGTTGCCGGTGAAGAATTATGTCTTTTAGGGGCGGTTGGCTTTATGCTGACGGCATCAACTTCTCTCGATGATGCTCAAGCATGATGGCTCCTTTCCAAACCAGCCGCCCTCCGGCGTAATCGGAACCGCTGAAAGCATGGTGGGGAAAGGCGGGTATCTAGTGAAATCCGCGCGGGTAATCGTAGGTTGTATGGAGGACGCGGGAAGAAGCATTCCGGTCGTCGCTCTGTCTCTGGCGACACCCCGGGAAGCCCAGGAAGTAGCTTCGCTGGTCCTCCGTTGCCAGAACGGCTCGCGACCCTTCTCCTCAGGACCTGCCGTTTACGTGGGTGACACCCAAATCCGCGTTACCGTGTTGGAAAAAGACGCATGTTATGTAGAAATAGATGCCCGAAAGGACCCGCGTCACTTGACGTCGGCCTACTACGTTATGGCGCTTGTCCCCCGGCAAACGGCCGAGCTTTTTCTGAAGCTATTTGAGTTGACCGGACATTACGTCCTGACCGTAGCTATATCCGAAAACCCCGCCCTTGAAATGCTCGACCTGGTGAAGTACGTTATCTACCGTAAGAAACTTTGAGAGGAGATTTTCAACCATTGAGTGAGAGAGAAACCGAAAGAAGCGTGCCGGGCAAAGCGACGGAGCCGTTTGCCGAGGAGCTGATCCTGGCCGTAAACGCGCAAGCCATATTCGGGACCATAGGAAGGTTCCGCGGCCTGCGCAGAGAAACTCCTGAAGTGTGGAAGGTGCTCGCCTCACGGTCAGGGTTTTACCGTAGAAGCATGCTGGAGAACGATCCGGCATACAAACAGCTCATCAGCTACACGGTTTTCGTTTCCAAAGGCCAGATCTTCGTCATGAAGCGGCTTGGGGGGCAAGCTGAGTCGCGCCTGCGGGGACTCCTTTCCGTAGGCGTGGGAGGTCACATGAACCCCGTTCCGGAAACGGGGTGGCCGGGTAAGAGGGCCATCTACCGGTTCAAGGCGCTCGTTCACGCCAACATCCTGCGGGAGATCCGGGAGGAGGTCATCATCCCGTGGACACCTCCCCTCACTTTCCTCGGATTCCTCAATGACGACGAAACGGAAGTAGGGCGGGTGCATCTGGGCATGGTCTGTCTCGCCACCCTTGCTCAACCGCTTCTGGCCATCCGTGAGGGCGACAAAATGGTAGGGGCATGGGTACCCATGAGCAAGCTTCATGACCTCGGAAGGTTCGAGAGCTGGTCTTCCCTTCTTTTGAGCGCCATCAAACTCCGCTGAGGACGGCATACTTGTAGTGGAGGGTCCGTAATGACCAGGCATGATGTGGCCGTAGCTCTGTTCCTCCTCTTGATCGCGGGCGTGGCGTGGGCCCTTTTCTATCTCCCTGTACGGTCGGCCAGAGAGCTCGTAGCCGTCGTCAGAGTGGACAACAAGGTGGTGGCAAAGCTCCCGGTATCCGCGCCGGAACTCTCCGTCAAGCTCGTAAAAGTCCCCCGGGGTGAAGCCCTTATCGAGTACGGTCAGGGAAAGGTGAGGGTCCTTCCGCTGCCTCCTGACGTATGCCCGAGGGGGATATGTTGGAGAACGGGGTGGATTTCCAGATCGGGGCAAGTTATAGTCTGCCTGCCTAACCGGATGACGGTGGCTCTCGAAGGGGGCACCCCCGAAGTAGACACGGTTGTCCGGTAACGGCATCCTGGTTTAGCTTTCTGCCGGGCTCTTTCCCCTTTATCTCTCGCCTCTAGCTCTTTCCCGAAATGAACTCCTTGAGTTTGGAATTTCTCTCGATTACGAGGAGCAAGGGATATCCCATCCCGAACGTCGCCACCGTTTCCCCCAGGGCGATATATAGCGCCGTTACCCAGTAAGGAACCCCGGAAAGACGGGCCACGTAGGCTGATACTACCAGCGCGTTTATCACGATGGGCGGAATGGGAGCTAGGTAGGCCCGGGGCATCTTGCTGGTGCCGTATGCTGCAAGGAGAGTCGCCAGCGCCCCGATGGTTACGTCCCAGGCCAAGAACGGACTTGCCAGGTTTCCCAATATGCACCCGAAGTACAGTCCCCACACCGCCCATGGGGCGACATAAGGAAGTACGGTAAGAGCTTCGGATACCCTGACCTGCACCGGCCCGTAACTCAAGCTCGACAGGGGGGGTAGGGCAGTGAGAACGGCGTAGACGGTGGCGAGAAGACCGATGCGGGAGACATATTTAACTAGAGGAACCCGACCCACAACGATCCCTCCATCCATTAAACTTCCCCGCGGCTCAGGGCGCGGGGTCCTGTGGAGAAGCGGCAGTCATGCGCATGCTCGCTCCATATGCTCCCCGTGCTAAGAGTCCCATCTTTCCGGTATTCTCCCGATGTCCTTCCGGTAATGAGCCCCCTCAAATCGTATCAGGGAGCATGCTTCGTAGGCTCTCCTTCTGGATTCCTCGAGGTCGGTACCTAAAGCTGTCACCGAAAGAACCCGTCCGCCCCAGGTTTTGACCGGAACCAGAGAACCGGGGTGCTTTTCCCCAACTTCATTTGATGCGCCTTTTAGGGCGCTTTTAGGCGCGGTATCCCGGGAAGACGCCGGAGATCCACCACCCAACGGCATGGTGCCGGCTTGAAAGACCAGGACGTTCCCGAGGGCCAGAGCGTCTTCGATTCCGCTGATGACAAAGCCTTTTTCGTATTCTCCGGGATAACCCCGGGAGGCCATCACCACTGTGGTGGAAGCTTCGGGCCTGACCGTTAGCTGGACACGCTCCATACGACCCTGGGCCACCTCAAGGAAAACCGCCGCCAGATCGCCCTCAAGCCGGGGAAGCACGCACTGAGCTTCGGGGTCCCCGAACCTCACGTTGAACTCGAGAACTTTGGGTCCCTCAGCCGTGATCATGAGCCCGGCGTACAGAACACCCCTGTAGTCCAGCTCCTCCTCCTGGAATCCTCGGAGTGCCTTTTCAAATATATCCTTTTCAATAGCCCGGACGTCCTCAGGTGAGAGAGGCGGAACGGGCGATATGGCCCCCATTCCTCCGGTCATCGGACCCTCGTCTCCGTCCAAGAGACGTTTATGGTCTTTCGCGACCGGAAGCATATGAAAACGTTCCCCACCCACCAGAGCCATGGCGGTAACTTCGTATCCCGAAAGGTATTCCTCGATGACCACCCTCCTGCCGGCACCCTGGAGGATCTTTCCCGACATCATGTTGGACAGAACTCTCAGCGCCTCGGAGCGGTCACCGGTAACCACGACGCCTTTGCCCAGTGCCAGGCCATCAGCCTTGATCACCCAGGGACCCGGAGTCCCGCTGACGTACTGTTTGGCCTTGACCGGGTCTTGAAACGCCTCGAAGCGGGGATGGGGAATTTGGTGCCTCGACATGAATTGTTTCGCGAAGGCCTTGGAAGCTTCCAGTCTCGCCGCCATTTCTCCGGGCCCGAACACGGATATTCCTTTTGCTCTCAGGTAGTCCGCTATGCCGTTCGCTAGCGGATTTTCGGGACCCACTACCACCAGGTCCATCCGGATCCTCTGGCAAAACTCCAGTACGGCGCCGAAGTTCATCGGGTCAATGCCTATATTCTCCCCAAGGGACAGCGTCCCGGGGTTGCCGGGCATTATGTAAAGCTCGCTCACCGAGGGACTTTTGGAGAGAGCCCACGCTAATGCGTGTTCCCTTCCTCCGGATCCGATCACTAGAACCCTCATCAGATCTCACCACCTGGAAGCGAGTAAGCTTGCGGTTCGAAGCGGGACCGGCGACGCGGCTCGACGGACCTTTTTCCCTTCGAACCCGCTTCAATGCAAAAAATGCCTGGTCCCGGTAAAAACGAGGCTCACGCCGAGGCGGTTTGCGGTTCCTATGGACTCAGAGTCCCTCTTGGAGCCTCCCGGTGTCGCTATGGCCGTCACACCTGCCCGGGCCGCTTCCTCGACGGAATCGGGGAATGGGAAAAACCCGTCCGAAGCCATACATGCCCCTCGAGCTCTTTCCCCCGCTCTCTTGACGGCGATTCTTACGGCGTCCACCCGGTTAGGCTGGCCTCCTCCTATCCCGACGGTCATCATATCCTTGGCCAGCACCACCGCATTGGACTTGACGTGTTTGGCCACGGTCATGGCGAAGGCCAGGTCTTTAAGCTCTTCCTCCGAGGGCTTCTTTTCCGACACTACGTTCCAGTCCTCATCTTTGGGCAGACGCCTGTCTCTCTCCTGTACCAGTATTCCTCCCAGTACCTGCCTCACCGAGTAAGAAGGAAGCTTCCCCTCCTGAGGGTCAGGCATGAACGCGATCCTCAGATCCTTCTTTTTCTTCAAGACCTCCAGAGCGTGCTCGGTGTAGCCGGGTGCCAGGACCATCTCGATGAAGCATTCCTTCATGCTGAGGGCGTCCTCTTCATCAAGACACCGGTTGAAGGCGACGATGCCGCCGAAAGCGGATACGGGGTCCCCTTCATATGCCTTTGCAAAGGCCTGCCCCGCAGTTTTCGCCACCGCCGCGCCGCACGGGGAAGCGTGTTTGATGATGCAAGCGGCCGGTTCGCGGAACTCCGTGACGAGGCCCCAGGCAGCATCGGCATCAAGAAGGTTATTGAAGGAAATCTCCTTTCCGTGGATGACGCGGAAACCCGCCAGGGTGTCCGGTTCCGGTACGAGGCTTGCGTAGTAGGCGCCCTTCTGGTGCGGGTTTTCGCCATATCGCAAAATCGCCGAGCGCCTGTAGGAGAAGGTGAGCTCAGAGGGAAAATCCAGGGGCCAGTTGCCCCACTCCCGACCGAGATAAGCGGAAATGGCCGCGTCGTAAGCGGCCGTGTGATGAAACACTTCGGCGGCAAGATTCTGTCTGGTCGCGAGGTCGATGTTACCCTGCTCTTTGAGCTTCTGCACGACTTCCTCGTACCGTGCGGGGTTACACAACGGAATCACCCATTGCCAGTTCTTAGCTGCCGCCCTCAACAGCGCCGGTCCTCCGATATCCACCTGCTCCATGACCTGCGTAACCGGGAGAATAGGCCTATTGGCGTGTTCCACGAAGGGATAGAGGTTTACGCATACCATGTCCACCAGGGTTATTCCCAGCCGTTTTACGTCTTTCATATGGAAATCGTCGTCTCTCCTGGCGAGGATCCCGGCGTGAATCAGTGGATGAAGGGTCTTAACTCGTCCCCTCAGAACCTCTGGAAACCCGGTAACGTCGGAGACCTCTTTTACCGCGACTCCGGCGTCTCTCAAGAGGGAAGCAGTTCCGCCGGTGGATACGATCTCCCAGCCCATTTTCAGAAGATCTCTGGCGAGCTCGATCACACCCGTCTTGTCGTAGACGCTTATTATGGCCCGTCTTTTCATGGCAGTGTCTTCACCCTTCTACCCTGGATTTCAAGTCGACCTTCCGCAAAAAGTCTCACCGCTTCGCACAATATCCTGTGCTCTTCCCGAAGGATCCTCGCGGAAAGCGTTTCCTCATCATCGTCGTCCAGCACGGGGACAGCAGCCTGGAGGATAATCGGTCCCCCGTCAACCGATTCATCTACAAAAAAGACGCTGCAGCCGGCTATCTTCACGCCGTATTCCAGGGCCTGTCGCTGCGCGTGAAGACCGGGAAAGGCCGGGAGAAGCGAAGGATGAATGTTGATGATCCTCCTCGGGAAGGCGTTCAGCATTTCCTCACCGACAAGCCTGTCGTAGCCAGCTAACACCACGAGCTCTACACCGAACTTCCTGAGGATCTCCACGATCTTTCGCTCGTAGGGCCGGCGGCAACCCGGCCACTGTCCGAACTCCCTGGAAGTGACCACGAAGGACGGAACGCCGGCTTCTTTCGCCCGCCCCAGAGCCATTGCCCCTTTGTGATTGGAGATGACCACACGGACCTCGACGGGGATGAGCCCGGCTTTCGAGCTATCCAGGATAGCCTGAAGGTTGGTTCCCCTTCCCGAAACGAGAACTCCGACGGGCAAGAGTCGCCTTTCATAACGGGGGATCATATAAGACCTCCCTTCCGCCCGGTACGACCGTCCCTATGACCTTCGCCCCGAACCCCAGCGATTTGAGGATGTCAATAGCTTCCAGAGCATCGCTTTCGGGCAGGACCAGGATCATGCCGATACCCATGTTAAAAACAGAAAACATTTCCTCGTCATCGATCTTTCCGGTTCTCTGCACTAGCGTGAACACGGGAGGAACTTCCCAGCTCCTCCTGTCTATTCGGGCCGCCACGTTTTGAGGCAGGATGCGGGGAAGATTCCCGGTTACCCCGCCTCCCGTGATGTGCGCTATGCCCTTGATATCCAGGCGGTCCTTTAACGTGAGTACTGCCCGGCAATATATCCTCGTGGGCTCTAAAAGCTCTTCCCCAAGCGTCCGGCCGGTATCGGCGAAAGGCGCTTCGAGTTTCATGCGCCCTTCATCCAACAGCACCCTTCTGACCAGGCTGAACCCGTTGGAGTGGAGACCCGACGAGAAGAGACCCACCAGAACGTCCCCTGGGATTATTCTCCTCCCGTCGACTATATCCTTTCTGGATACCAGCCCCACGGCAAATCCCGCCAGATCGTATTCGCCGGGCGGGTACAATCCAGGCATTTGCGCTGTCTCGCCGCCCAAAAGAGCGCATCCCGCCATCTCGCATCCCTTTATTATCCCGGACACTATGGATAGAACCGTCTTCGGGGAAAGGGAGCCGAGAGCGATATAATCGAGGAAGAAAAGGGGTCTTGCTCCGGAACACACGACGTCATCCACGTTCATAGCGACCAGATCTATACCCACCGTGTCGTGTTTGTCCAAGAGGGACGCTATCTTCACCTTCGTTCCAACGCCGTCGGCCCCGGCAGCCAGGACGAGCTCTGCCCCACCCAGGCGTGAAAGGTCGAAAAGCCCCGAAAAGCCCCCTACTCCGGCCAGGACCTCCGGCCCCGAAACCCTGCGGGTCAGCTCCTTGATCGCTTCTATCAACCCATCGTGACCTTGAATATCCACGCCGGCTTGGAAATATCGGGGAAACTGGAACGGCGTTTTTTGATCATCGGACACCTGAAGTCACCTCCGAGCTCGGGTTCCGGACACAGAACTCCTTTCCGGAAATCTTCCAGGGGTGAACCTGCCAACTTGGCATCTTCCGGGTGGCAAATCTGCCAACTTGAGACCTTCCAGCTCTTCAAACCTGCCAACCCGGCACCATCCTGCCGGCAAACCCACCAACTTGGCACCTTCTCATCCGCTGCCGGGCCAGACTTTTCGAGACTTTATTTCGAGACAGGTACCTACTGAAGTTGATTCGAGATGCCCGCGGGGTAATCACCGGTAAAGCAGGACAGGCATAACCCACCTGCGGTCGAAAGTACTTCTTCCAGGTCTTCTATCCCGAGGTAAGCGAGAGTGGTTGCCCCTATCGCCTTCCGGATTTCCTCTACCGACATGCGGGCTGCAGCTAGCTGACCTGCGGAAGATGTGTCTATCCCGTAGTAGCAAGGAAATCTATAGGGAGGAGAGCTGATCCTCACGTGCACTTCCGTAGCTCCGGCTGATCTCAAAAGCCCTACGATATGCCTGGAAGTGGTCCCTCTCACGATGGAATCGTCCACGAGAACAACTCGTTTACCTTTGAGTATGCTTTTCAACGGATTCAGCTTGAGTTTTACCGCGAGTTCCCGTAGAGATTGTTCCGGAGCGATAAAAGTCCTTCCCACATACCTGTTCTTGACCAGTCCCATTTCATAAGGGATACCGAGCTCCTCCGCGTAGCCGCTGGCCGCCGAAAGCGACGAGTCGGGCACACCGGTGACCAGGTCGGCATCGGCTGGATGCGACCGGGCAAGCTTCCTCCCCAGGAGTTTCCTTGCCCTGTGTACGTTCAGGCCAGCTATGTCCGAGTCCGGCCGGGCGAAATAGATGAACTCGAAAGCGCAAAGACGCTGTGGCTTCTTCGGGGAAAACCTGAATTCCGAAAAGCTCGTCCCGTCCGATATTAGAATCTCACCGGGCTCTATCTCTCCAATGATGCTCGCGCCGACGGAATCCAGAGCGCAGGTTTCCGAAGCTACGAGCGTAGCTCCATCGAGTTTTCCAAAGCAAAGGGGACGGATGCCCATGGGGTCTCTCGCTGCCAGGAGCATCTGCGGGTGGAGCGCGACCAGCGCAAAAGCTCCGCGCAACTTGGAGAGCACTTCGGCGAAAGCTCTGTCCACCGCGGGTTCCTTTGACCTGGCCATGAGGTGAGGAATGACCTCGGTATCCAGGGTGGTTTGAAAGATAGATCCCTGACTTTCCAGAAAGGCTCGTTGTTCTCGAGCGTTCACGAGATTTCCGTTATGGGCTACGGCGAACTCGCCGCGCCAAAGCTTCACCGCAAGCGGTTGTGCGTTTTCGGGCACGCTTTCTCCCGTTGTCGAATAGCGGACGTGCCCGATAGCAAGAGGCCCAGTCATATCTTCCATGTCCTTTAGGGAAAAGACCTCGGAAACCAATCCCATTCCCTTTTTGGTGACGAGACGGCGACCGTCGCTCACACAGATGCCGGCCGACTCCTGGCCACGGTGCTGCAGGGCGAAAAGTCCATAGTAGCAGAGGGAAGCCGCCTTCGGGTGCCCGGCGACTCCGAAAATCCCGCACTTTTCTCCGAGCTCCGGGGCCAGAGGACTCACCTGCTTTCAGTCGAAGGTTTCCAGCCGGGTAAACCCAGGGACTCGGGGAAGGAGAGGCGTTCCTCCCCTTCCCTCGCCATCTTCTCCCTGTACTCTTCGAGTTTGTTCCATAGGGCCGGTTCAACCAGGGCGATTATCCGCAAACAGCACAGAGCGGCATTCTTTGCGGACCCGATGCCGGTGGCCGCGACCGGCACCCCCGGGGGCATTTGGACCATGGAAACGAGGGCATCCACCCCGCCGAGAGGCCCGGTCTTCACCGGAAGCCCTATCACCGGGAGCGACGTGTAGGCGCTCAGTACACCGGGGAGAGCTGCGGAAAGACCGGCGGCGGCCAAGATCACTGCCACTCCTCGTCCCGGAGCTTCCAGCGCATATCGCCGGAGAAGGTCGGGAGTCCTGTGAGCGGAGATCACCACCACATCGTATTTCACGCCGAATTCGTCGAATATAGCTACAGCATCCCGAACTGCCTCAAAATCACTGGTGCTTCCCAGAACCACCCCGACCCTGGGAAAACCCGGTGCCTTCTTCGGTTCCATTTGTCGTCCCTCCCGCGCTGCCCGGGTCTTCTACGAGGGGGAAACCCGGGCATTCTAGGTTGTTATTACAATCCCAGCGCCGCAAAAAGGCCGGGAGCCAGGTGAATCAAAGACAGAACGCCGAGGACGTACACCAGCCAGTGCACTTCTTTGCCTTTTCCCGCCACAGCTTTCACTATCGGGTAAGCTACGAACCCAGCTGCAATACCGTCGGATATGGAGAAGGCGAAGGGCATCATGGCGATGGTGATGAACGCCGGGAAAGCTTCGGTGAAATCGGACCAGTCTATGTCCTTCACAGGCAACATCATCAACACGCCTACGATGATAAGGGCCGGCGCCGTAGCATACGCCGGAACCATTCCGGCCAGCGGAGCAAACACCAGCGAGAGCAGGAACAGCACCCCGACCACCACAGCTGTGAGTCCGGTGCGACCCCCTTCAGCGATACCGGCGGAGGATTCCACGTAAGTGGTGACCGTACTGGTACCGAGGATCGCCCCCAAAGAGGTCCCTATGGCGTCCACGGTCATGGCCTGGCGTATTCTCGGAAGCTGTCCCTTTTCATCCAGCATGTTGGCGCGGGACGCGGTTCCCATGAGCGTTCCCACGGTATCGAACACGTCCACGAACCAGAAGGCGAAAATCGTCATAAAACCGAGGCTCAAGGCACCTTTGAAGTCCATTTTAAAGAAGATCGGCGAAAGGGACGCAGGCATCCCCACAATGCTTCCGGTTATCTTCGTGACCCCCATCGGGATACCGATGATGGTGGTGATGATGATCCCGAGCAGGATCGCTCCGCGAACCTTCAAAGCAAGGAGGATTGCTGTGATGAGCAGGCCGATGATCGCGAGGAGCGGTCCGGACTGCGTGAGGTCTCCCCTGGTGACGAGGGTGGCGGGACTCGCCTGGATGAGACCGGCATTGTGAGCTCCGATGAAAGCTATGAAGAGACCGATGCCTACGCCTACGGCCCTCTTTATCGTTTGAGGGATAGCTGCGTCGATTTTATTGATGGCGCCCGTTACCGCCAGCAGGAGAAAGATTATGCCTTCCAGGAACACCACCGCCAGCGCCGCCTGCCATCCTGCTTTCTGAGCGACCGTGAAGGCGAAAAACGCGTTAAGCCCCATCCCGCTGGCCAGGGCGTAGGGGTAGTTGGCCACAAATCCGCCGAGAAGCGTCGTCAACCCGGCGGCGAGAACCGTCGCCGTCATAACCGGTCCGAAGGGCATACCAGCGTTGCTCAGAATGCTCGGGTTGACGAATATGATGTAGGCCATGGTCATGAAGGTGGTGATTCCCGCGATGACCTCGGTTCTGACATCGGTGTGGTTTTCCTTGAGTTTGAATAACCTCTCTAACACGGGTGCTTCCTCCTCACTCTCGTTGACATGTCGTAATCCCGTCAAGGCGTCCGGTTTCCTCCTATACTGCCGCCGCTTTAGCCCGTCAAGGTCACCTCCTCTGCTTGAGGACCCCTACGTAGGGAAGGCCCCTGTAACGTTCCTCGAGGTCCAGTCCATAGCCGACGACGAACTCGTTGGGAATGATGAAACCGTAGTAGTCAAGAGGAACCCTCACCCTTCGCCGGGCGGGCTTGTCCAGCAAGGCGCAGACCTTTAAGCTGGCCGGTTGCCGCGCCCTTAACGTATCCAGCAAGTAGCGGAGGGTGAGCCCCGTATCCACGATGTCTTCGATGAGGAGCACATCGCGCCCGGCCACGCTGTCCTCGAGATCTTTCGTGATGCGCACCTCTCCCGAAGACTGCGTGGACGCACCGTAGCTCGACGTACCCATGAAGTCTACGGTGAATTCGATGGTGAGGCGTCTTATCAAATCGGACATGAAGACAAAGCTGCCCTTGAGGATACCGATTAAAAGGGGATTCTTACCCTGATAATCCCGGGAGATTTGTTGCGCCAACTCGTCTATGCGCTTGTCCAGCTCTTCCTTTCCTATGAGGACTTCCACCTCTTCCGGCACGTTGCCCATTCGCCACCCACCTTTTTTCATCGAGCTCACCACCTATTTATCACAACACTGAGTTATTGGCAAGAATAATGTGCGCACCTCGTAAAGTGTCAAACAATTTAGCTATCATATCGTACCCTTCGCCGTTACGTATTCTAAGTAAGAGGGACGAGGGCTCTACCCGCGCTCTTGGCGATAATCCTGTGTATCGAAAGGGGAATAGGGTATGAAAAGACTATACCGTTCACGAAAGGACAGGCGAATCCTGGGTGTATGCGGAGGACTGGCCGAATACTTTGAGGTGGACCCAACCTTGATACGTTTAGCAGTTGCCGTCACCACCGTCCTCACCGGTTTCGTCCCGGGTATCGTTCTCTACATTTTGGCCGGCGTCATAATGCCCGAAGAAGGTGAGACCCGGTCTGGGAGCTAGACGTTCATTCCATCAGGCGACCGGCCAGAGACAGTATGAATCCCATTACGGTGGCGCAGGCCAAGACGATTCCCAGCTCTCTTAGGCCTGCCCCACCGGCAGCGTATTTGGAGAACCACCATGTAGCACTGCCCAGGAAGGTGGAGAGCCATAGAAACCCCAAAATCATACTGTACCTCTTATGCCGGCGCCAAATCGACATCTTTTCCTCCCAGGGAAGGTTCTCCCATTCATCCGTCTCCCAGATGGGCGGTTTTCTCCTCAAGAGGCGCATACCGATCCCCCCCCAGGGGTGCCATCTCTAGCTCCAAACCTCGAGATTCGCCTCGGCCACCGTCACGAGCTTTCCATCGTCCAGTCTTACCCTGGCCACTTGCAACACCGCACCCGACTCAACTCGTTCCGGCTCAGCGGGGACCTCTTCCACTGTTCCCCATAATCCGAAATACGGTGGCATAACGCACCGCACTCTATTGCCGGGAGCGATTTCTCTGGTTTCGACCATGGACCCCTCCTTCGTCGTTTCCACCAGGGGAAGCGCTTCGTCGCCGGGGCACTCGCCGGAACAGACGACTATCTCGGGTCTCAGGACACCTGCTCTAACCTGAGTTGAACCATCCACGAATGTAAGGGCTCCTTCTCGCTCCCTCAGGATTTGCCACGTAGATGCGGAGACCGGTATAACACCGAAGCCCTCCAGAAGGATCAGGGTGAAGTCCACGTCTTCCACTCCGGTGACCCCAAGAGAAATCTCCGTCCCCAGGAACTGCACGATGTCGAGGTTGGAGGCGCCTCCGGTGATGAATCCGCGGGCGCCGGAGCTTTTTGCCCTTTCGAGGGCATCGGCCGTTACGAAAGCTCCCCCCACGAGTATCTGTCCATCAACGTCGTCGGGGATGTCCTCGCGCCTCACGATAGAAGCAGGTCCGTCCGCTATAATCCGCAGTATGCCGTTTTGTTCCCCGCCTATGCCGAACACCCCTTGTACGAAGGTTCCGGCGCCTTCCACTATGGCCCCTTCGTCCGGAATGACCGAGACTACCTTCCCGGTAATACCGGCTACGACCGTCGTAGCTTTAATCGGGCGCACTATGGTTACCGTACCGGTGCGGGGGCATACTTTCTCCACCACACCGCTGGTGGGCGCGTAGACGTATTCGAGGCCGCTCAGGGACGGCGCTGCCGCGATGATCTTCCCTTCGAACACCGGATCTCCTTCCTTCACCGTGGTGTATGCCCGGATGAGACGGGGGAATATCCTCAAACGCGATGCCACCGCCACTATGCTCATGGGTTTCGCCGACCTGGGGTCTTCTCTGATGATGATGCTCGCCCGGGTTTTCGATACGAACTCGATTTTCCCATCAACCGGCGAGATTATCTCTTTTACCGGCTCCCAGAAGCTCTTTTGGTACCTCCCTATGACCTCGCCGGCCTTGACGGCGTCCCCGGCCTTTTTTAGTACTATCCTTTCAACCTGGGACGGATCGGGCTTAAAACCGAGCTCGCTTTGGAGGTCAATAACGTACGGGTTACCTTTCACGTATTCAGCCCGGGCGATGACAGTATCAGGCCGTACGCTGTCACCGGTATTCACGAGAACCGTCCCGGGCGTGGGCAGTCTCCGTTCCTTCCTGATCCGTGCCCTTTTTAAGACCTTCAACTGGGAACTCACAGCCATCGCTGTTCCCTCCTTCCAAGTCTCCAACCCCGGTCATGATACCGCCGGCGATCTCAGGAAGCTACCAGGGCATCCATGGCGGTCATCCACTCCCGTACCGCGCGCCTCCGCACTTCCGGGTTTTCTGGCATCCTAATGGGCCTTCCCCGGCCATCCAGCACTATCCCGCAGTACCCACCTCGGAGGCGGGCCTTCACGCTTACGCCCGGCCCTGCTCCGGCATCGAATTTCTTTTGAGGAACGATCTCGGTTTCGAGGATTTCGCCGGGTTCCAGCGGAATCCGTTGGATCCCGCCGGAGAAGATACGGACCGTCTTACCGCCCACGGTCAACTCAGCGATCACCGTACCGTCTGCCACCGGCGGACCCTTCGGAGCTATAACAGTTCCGAGGGGCACTAAAGCGATGTTGAAGAGAATATCCCGGGCGGCATCCGGAACTGTCTTGAGGAACATGCCCACGTGAGGAAAGAGGAAGTCCCGGTCCATGTATATCTCAGTAACTCCTCCAGGCTCAAGACCGTCGTTGAGCATCATCATCGCCTGCCCGTACCTGGGAGCGTACGAGATAGCTCCCCCCGTTCCGACGACGGCACCCACTTTCGACATGTCCAGCTTGACCTCACCGGTCCCCGTTTGATTGAATATGTCGCTTATTTCCCTCTTCTTCTGAATACCCTTCAAGCCCCGGGCGAGAGAGCGATGGTGCTCCAGGGACAACCTCAAAGCTTCCCTGCACAAAGCCTGCTCCAGCATGAGGTCGACGGCGGTCTGGGGCAGGGTTGTGGGCCGGATCATCTTGTTGAAGTTCCAATCCCTCAACTCTCTCTCGGTGATATCTGCGGGAACCCACCGTAGGACGTTGTCGGGACGGGCCTCGACCATCACGTTGCCCATGCTGTACGACATCCCGAGGTTAGCTGAAACGGTCCTGTAAAACTCCCCGTTCAGTACGGAAAAGACGTCGGTGGTAGCTCCTCCCACATCTACCCCCAGCACTCCCGAACCGAGCGTGGTCCGGAGGTATTTCAACACTTCGCCCACGGCGACGGGGGTGGGTGAGATCCTGTCACCCGCCCAGGTCAGGAGAGTCTCGTAGCCGGGGGCATGCGACATAACGTGGTCCAGAAATAACCTATGGATTTCGGCAATACACGGCTCCAGCACTTCGTGTTCGAGGTCGGGTCGCAGATTATCGGTGAAGGTGACATCCATGATGTCGGACATGACGTCGTTTACGTACTCCCGGGCGGATACGTTTCCCGCGAACACGACGGGGACCTTAAATCCTTGTCCGAAACGGGGCCTCGGGTTAGCTGCTGCGACGAACTCGGCGACCGCTGCGACGCTCGAGATGTTCCCTCCGTCCGTCCCCCCCGTGATGAGGATCATGTCGGGCCGGAGCTTCCGTATCCGCTCTATCTTCTCCGATACCATCCGCGCGTCATCCATGGCAATGACATCCAGGACCACCGCGCCCGCACCCAGCGCAGCCCTGTGAGCTGATTCCGCGGTGAGGTGTTTGGCGAGGCCCGCGACGAGCATTTGGAGACCGCCGCCCGCGGACGAAGTCGCCACGAACAAATCGACTCCTTCCGGTCCCGCCGAGGGTGAAAGAAGCCTCCCGGCTTCCAGGAGATTGAGAGCTGTCCTGGATTCGAGCCTTCCCAGAGCCTTCCTCACCCCGATCATTACGTCTAAATGAGGCGCCTCGACGGTAGTGGGCGCAGTAGCTTTTCCTTTCATTTCCCAACCAGAAGAGCTTCTTTCAAAAACCGTAGCCTTTGTCGTAGTGCTTCCCACGTCCACCGCCAGGATGCGTTGCACCTCGAGTTCCCCCTTTCATAAGCCTCCACACGCACCGCACTTAGCGCAGGAGGGATTGGGTATGACATAAACCGGTTTGTTCATCAGGAGCTGGTCGGTAGTCGCGTTTTTCAAGAGGAGAAGCGGCAAGAGGGAGCCCAGAAAAACGGCGCCCAGGGCGATGCCGGCCGAAGCTAGAATGGATGCAGGCGACGTGAGCCAGGTGCCCCACACTAATTTGGAAGCTACCTGTCCGGTCCCAAGACCCAAAGGTATTCCAGGAGCACCCGTGAGGAGGGCTTCGAAAAGGAGCAGCCTCTGGAGTTCCTTGGTGGTGCCTCCAACCGCCCGCATTACGCCCAGAGCTCTCTTCCGTCCCAGGAGGGAGGCAGTCAAAAGACACGTTATCGCCGCGGCGCCCAGCACGGGAAGGAAGGCGAGAACGCTCCTCCAGCCGCCTAGAGCAGCCCTACATGCATCCCTGGCGAGCATCCGGCCGGCGAATTCCGGCCCTGCGGGTTCCAGCTCGCACACGTCGTCGCATACCAAGTTCGGAGCGCGAACCCTGGCCACCGTCGTTTCTACGACGGTTCCCATATATCCGAGGACCATCATCGCCATCACCGCCGTAGATGCCACTACAAGGGAAATGAACACCATCTGAAACGGGCGCATCTTTACCCTCCTGATGGCGAGGAGCAGGTATATGTCGACCTCCCTCACACCAGCGCGCACGACCTCCTCGGCCCCCTTTCCGGACGGGATGCTCTTTTAAGTGGTAACTATTCCATTATCCTGCCGTCCCTCAGTTTCACCACTCTGGTGGCGTACTCCTCAAATTCCGAAGCGTGAGACGCGACGATGAAGGTTTGGCCGTCTATACGGTTAAAATCCCTGAACAGCTCCATAACTTCCCGGGCGGTCTTGCTATCGAGGTTTCCCGTAGGTTCGTCCGCCAGTATGAGCGAGGGCTTCGGCGCCAGCGCCCTTCCGATCGCGACTCGTTGCTGCTCCCCTCCGGAGAGCTCGACGGGATAGTGATTGGCCCTACCGTCGAGATGTAATCTGGATAAGACACTTGCCACACGCTCGTGTATCTCGCTGGGAGCTACGCCGGCTATCCTAAGAGGAAAAGCTATGTTTTCCCATGCGGTAAGTTCCGGAATCAGATTGAAGAACTGAAACACAAATCCCAAATCCTTCCTCCTCAAGAGGGCCAGGTCGTCCTCGCTCATTCTCGAGAACTTTCTGCCCTTCATGATGACCTCACCATGGGAAGGACGATCTATTCCTCCGAGGATGTTGAGGAGCGTGGTCTTGCCCGATCCCGATGGCCCCTCGAGGAGCACGAACTCACCCGGATACACCACGAGATGCACGTTCTGAAGGGCGAACACTCCGTCCCCCACCGGGTAGAATTTGGTCACTTCGTGGCACCTGATTATCGCGTTTTCATACCTGTCCACGGGCGAGCACCTCCGCACACGGAAGTCTCGAAGCGAAAGCGACCACGGACGAGCCCATAACCAGCGAAATCACGACCGCGGCGCCGAAGGCAAGTCCCACGTCAGCGAGAGCGGCCTTTAGGAACGGCGAAATGGGTAACTCGGACCCGATCCAGTCGAGAAATCTCAAGCACTCCGCCGGGACGAGCCCGATGGCCGAGCCGACCAGGAAAACCCAGAGCATGACGGAGTATACGTATACTGCGATTTGCCTGGACGTAGCTCCGACAACCCTCAATAGGCCGATTTTCCGCCTGGACTGCGAGATCATGATGTAAACGCTTCCACACACAATGGTTCCGGAAAGGGCGTAGGTCAGAACGAGCATGACGAGCTTGGTATCGGACAGGGCGACGGGCAGGGGCAAACCGGCGACCCGGATCTCGCCGAGTTCTGGGATCGTGAAAACGGCGTACCGGCCGTGTAGCGCATCCCGGACGGCCCGGGCTACCACCTTAACCATGGCCATTTTGTCAACCCGGACGGCGAGCTGGTAACAAGCGAGTTCCCTCCACCCGGCCCTGACACACATGCTCCGAAATACCTGTTCAGTGACCATAATCTCGGGCCGGTCCCATTCGAAGGTCGGCGGACCTTCGGGGGCCGGCACTCGACCGCCAGTCGGGACTCCCCTTCCCCCTCCGGGAATCCCGGCCTCCCGTAGTCGCCTCGACATGTCGTACTGGCCCGAGCTTCTCAGAGTAAACTCAACGCACCTGGTCCAATCCACCTCCCCGGGGATTGCCCCCGGTGCGGGGAGAACCAGTTGGAAACTTTCGCCCGCCCGGACTCCGGCGATGGCCTTCCCCCGGAAAACGGGAACGATGGCTTCTTCCTCACCCCGGTTCCACAACCGCCCGTCTGCGAGATACTCGGTCATCGAGTAAAGGTCCGTCTCGAACGCGGGATCTCTAGCTCTGAGGATGGCCTCGAACTTTCCTCGGGAAGTCTCCACGTAACACGGAAGGGAATAATAGGGGATCGTAGCGGTGACTCCGGGAATCCCCCGGATCTTCCCGGCGATCTCCTCTAGGCTCAGGGGAGCCCATTCGGGTGTCCCCGGGAAAGCTAGATAGCCCCGGGACGGGAGGTCGGGGAGGTAGTATTCGAGGTACGATTGCCAGGGACGGCCTTTCCACGGTCGCCACTCCATTTCCGGACCGGATCCCGGCGTCAGGAGGTCGATACCGGAGAAAATCAAAATCTCACCGCCGGCAAGAGCCCTCATCTCCGGAGCGAACCCCTGTGGGTACCCCGCGAGAACAGCTCTATATCCCACCAGGGAAAACGCGGCAATAGCTACAGCAATCAACGCCGCCGTTACCCTGGTGGGATTCGCCCTGAGTTCCCTTACGGCTAGCAGCGGGAAATCCAGCACAAGCTCTCACCTACCTCCCCACTCTCACATCCCCTGGAGAGCTACAACCCGTTTGGACTGAGTATATGATGCAACAATGTGAGTCTCCTCCCTCGCGTTGCTGAAATCTAATGCGATTAAATGGCAGGCCTAATTGCTGGGTGCCGGGTATTGCTCAAGGTAATTTAAAATGGTAAACGGGTCACGGTCCGACATCAAAGTTACCCACAGTGATGAAGCACCGAGAAACCGGTGCCGTCTCCAAAAGCCTCGAACGTCATCGCATATTCGTCCGCAGCCAGTTACCGCGTTCCTGCATCACCCGGTAGAGGGGGTCGCCCTCTTCTTCCATGAAAGTCGCGTATGCATGGCATGCCCAGGACTCAAGAGAAGGAGCTCCGTGCTCCTGGGCAATCCGTATCGCCCTCGTAAACAGGTCTCGCGCCTTCGTCTTGAGCCCGCGGGCCGAGAAAACCTCCGCCTGCGCGATCAGTGCCAGAACGAGACCTTTAACCATCTTGGTTCGTTCGAACAGGGTGAGGGCGGTTTCCAACTCGGGAACGAGCTCAGCCAAATCCCTCGATCTATGCAGCAGAATAAGCGACCTTACTGCCCCGGCCACAGCCATCCCCAGGAACTCGGCGTCGTCGAGCTTTCGGGCAAGCTTCCGGGCCTCTCCGAACTGTTCCAAGGCTAGAGAGGCCTTTCTCTGCATGAGGAAAACCCGCCCGAGCTCCAGCCGCGCCCGCAAGCCAGGTTTCCGGTCCCCCTTTTCCGAAAGAGCCAGGACCCGGGTCAAATTGGTTTTAGCATCGTCAAGCCTGCCTTTCTCGATAGAGAGCATTCCGAGACCGAGAAGGGCTCGCTGGAGACCGCTGGAGTAGTCGATGGTTCTGGAGAGGTCTAAAGCTCTTTCCAGCTCCGCCTTTGCCCGACCGAGATGCCCGCGCTCCAAAAGGATCTCCCCCAGGGTGCACCTGAGTCTCGCCTCTTCCTCCCCCGTCTTCGCAAGTTCCAAGGCTTCCTCAATGGCCTTTTGAGCTTGTTCCCATCTGCCCGATCTGGCTTCCACAACCGCTAGGAACTCTAGAGCCAGGACTGTTTCGGCAACTTTGCCCAGGGACCGCCATATTCCCAGGGCTTTTAGCTGGCTTTCGCGAGCCTGCACCAGTTCTCCCAGTTCCAGGCAGCACGTAGCAAGCATCCCGTGGCAGTACGCCTTTTCAGAAGGGGGTGCTTCGAGAAGGCGCAAAAGCCCGAGTTCCACTTCAAGGAAGCCCCGCACTCTCGACCATTGCCGGCCCTCAACCGATTGCTCCCAAGCTTTCCGGTAGTACTCCCGTGCCCGTTCGAGCTCGCCTGCGCTGAGAAACAGGGCCCCGATGTAACTCGAAAGGTCGTCTCGGACGAGGTCTTTCAAGGCTCTAGCTAGTGACGAAGCAAGCTGCCTGAGACGTCCGGTAGAAAGATGCTTCCGGATCCGCCACCAAAACTCGTCCTCGTTGACAACGGCCATAAGACCTCCTTCTCCGTCTTTTGTAAGAAGGGCAAGCCCGTTCTCTTGAAACCACTCAAGCCCCGCGATCACCCTCCCCACCGGCCATCGCAAAGCATCGACCAGCACGTCAACGGGAACGCCTCCGGGAATCTCCATGGTGAAGCTCAGCGCCCCCGCGAGGGTCCGCAAATCCTCATCGACCGGGACATTTTTTGATCGCTCCACCGCATCCTGCAGGAATTCTACCGGCACGGTCCCCACCAGGTCAGCCCCCGAAACACCCGGCGCCGCCGCCTTTGCCCGCAACCGGGAGGCCCTCACCTTGTTCCAGTCTTCCAGAGTGCCACGGATGACAGCTCCTAGTCTCTCTAGCTCCTGCTCGGAGAGCGCGTTCAACCGCCTGTACAGGGAACTTTTGAATGCGAGATCATCGACCCCAAGGGCGAGAAGGAGGTCGTCGACGGCCAGGATAGCTTCGGGGACTCCCGAAGATGCCAGCTGCGAAACAGCTTCTCCGGGGCATATCAGGAGTTCCTCCTCTAAGTCCGCGTCCTCTCTCAAAAGCTGCCATACGCTCACTCCAAGAGCTAGGGCGATGGCGTCTTTGTGGAAGTCTGAGAGGTTTTCGCGCTCGCCCGACAGTATTAAGGACAGGTACGAGGGGCTGAGGCCCACCATCGAAGCGAGCTCTTTAACCTTTATACCCCTTTTGTCCATGAGTTTCTTGACGTTTTCCCGGAAGAGCTCGGCTGATTTCATTTCTTGCCCTCCGTGCCCCGGCTCGAGCCTGAACACCGGCCGGTGCTCCAGATTTCGTCTTCATCGCCTCGATATCCTGTCTTTTGGATGTCTGGTAGCTTCCGTTGTCAGGAGAAATCTCCCGTGATAGACTCGGGAAAACGAGATGCTGTTCGTGTGACGGCGCTCCTCTTACAGCTATCCTCGGGAGGTTTGATATAGATGCTGGAAAAGCCTTTTGAAGTAGCTCTGTCCTTTGACGACGTTCTTCTGGTCCCCGGATATTCCGAGGTGACCCCCGGCCAGGTGGATGTATCCACCAGACTCACTTCCCAGATAAAGCTCAACATCCCTGTGTTGAGCGCCGCGATGGATACCGTCACCGAAAGCCGTATGGCCATCGCTTTAGCTCGGGAAGGGGGGCTTGGTGTCATCCACAGAAACATGAGTGTGGAAAGGCAAGCCCAGGAAGTGGATAAGGTCAAGAGATCGGAGCACGGCGTCATTTCCGACCCCTTTTACCTCTCCCCCGAACACTCGGTGAGCGACGCCATCGCTCTCATGGAGAAGTATCACATTTCAGGGGTTCCCGTGGTCTCCGGTGGAAAACTCGTCGGCATCATCACCAACAGGGATATCCGCTTTGAGGACGATTACTCGAAACCCATCTCTGATGTGATGACCAGCGAAGGCCTGATCACCGCTCCCGTAGGCACCTCCCTTGAAGAAGCTATGAAGATAATGGCGAGACATAAAATCGAAAAGCTTCCCCTGGTAGATGAAGAGTTTCATTTAAGAGGCCTCATCACCCTTAAAGATATCGAAAAAACGCGGAAGCACCCCAGAGCAGCTAAAGACACCAAAGGCAGGCTTTTAGCTGGAGCTGCGGTAGGTGTCGGCCCGGGTACGATGGACAGGGTGAAGGCCCTGGTGGATGCCGGAGTTGACGTGCTCGTCGTTGACAGCGCCCACGGACACTCCGCCGGCGTGCTGGGCACCGTCGCGAAAATCAAGGAAAAGTACCCCGAGAAAGCGGTGATCGCCGGAAACGTAGCTACCGGCGAAGGCGCGGTTGACCTCGTCAAACGGGGCGCCGATGCGGTCAAAGTCGGCGTGGGCCCGGGGTCTATATGCACGACCCGCGTAGTCACGGGTGCCGGGGTGCCCCAGCTTTCGGCCATCCTGGATGTCTCGAGAAAGCTCAGGGAACTGGGCGTGCCGGTCATAGCTGACGGGGGGATAAGGTATTCCGGAGATATCACCAAAGCGCTGGCTGCCGGCGCGGACTGTGTGATGCTGGGAAGCTTGCTGGCGGGCACGGAGGAAAGTCCGGGAGAAATGGAGATATGGCAAGGGCGGAGCTTCAAGGTTTACCGGGGTATGGGTTCGCTCGGCGCAATGAAGGAAGGTTCCGCCGACAGGTATTTCCAGGAGCCTTCTTCCAAGCTCGTCCCCGAAGGAATAGAAGGCAGGGTCCCTTATAAAGGTCCGTTAGCTGAAACCATATACCAGCTCCTTGGCGGGGTTAAAGCGGGTATGGGCTACTGCGGGGCGAAAAACATACCCGAGCTCCACGAAAAGGCGCGATTCGTGCGGCTAACTGCCTCCGGTTTGCGGGAGAGCCACCCGCACGACGTTTACATCACCAAAGAAGCTCCTAACTATACGCCGTTCCTCTAGGGCGCCCAACGAGCACTCAACCTTCGCCCGGTGAATCTAGGGGTTTGCGGCCTGACTCTTCCGTCACGCCGTTGTGTCCGGCGCCGGATGTGACGCCACCAGGCCACAGTATTCCTGAGGACAGACATCTTTCACCCCGCGCCGGAACGGCCCCTTGTAAACCTGTACCTAAGGCTCCCATCAACGCGTGGGGGAGCTTTCCGGCGACGCCCCGGAACTTGCATCGACGGTGGGTCGACCGGGGGCACCCGGAGGAAGATGCTCCACACCCCGGGTGTACCGGTTCCCCGCGTTCCAGAGAAGCCATGTATTGATGCCATGTTCGTACGTAGCTTTGATCTGCGCCTCGACCTCGCCGGGCCCGTACTGGATATTGAGGCTGAAGTCCTGAAGCCATGGTCTTATCTTGGCCCGGCGACCTTCCGAACGCCTCAACGCGTCGGCCAAAGCTCGCTTTACCACTTCGTAAGGGTGAGCTTCCGGCACTTCAAACCCGTAGATCCCGCTGTTGTAGTAATGTGATGGGTACACCATGGGTGAGACGAAATCGACCACGTCACATATCTCTTCGAACTTCTGTCCTATCCCCATATCATCCTCGGCCAGCGTAGTAAACCCGAAGACATCGGCGGAGAGGAGAACGGGATTATTCCCTTCCTTCAGGGTCTCATCGATGTATTTCAAAAAAGCTTTAATGCAGGCCGTTCTCGAACCCAACCCCCGTTCGTCCGGCATGATGGCGCCCCCTGCCGTCTTGGGGAGGTTGTCCGGGAACCTAACGTAATCCAGCTGTATTTCGTGAAATCCCATGTCCTTAGCCCAGAGGCAGACGTTCCTTATGTGTTCCCAGTTTCTCATGTCATAAGGATTAAGCCATACCATCCCCCCTCTGTCCCTCCACAGGGCCCCGCCGGGATAGCGTATGGCCCGCTGGGGCTCGAGATTGGCCAGATAGGGGTCCTGGAAAGCGACAACCCTGGCGATGAGATAGTATCCGTTTTCTCTCAATAGCCGGATAAGAGCTTTAAAGTGCGTGTAGTTGTGATGACGCCCCGGCACCCCTTCCGGAGGTGCGCAAGGAAGGTATCCGGCGTTATCTTTTACGTCGATGACCAACGCGTCAAGCCCGGAGTCGTCTAGAAACCTGATCAGGGGTAGGAAAAACTGGGGGTTGCCGGCCGTCCGCATGGTCACGTACAAGCCCCGGGCCTCGAGTCCCCGGTTCATCAGGTCCTTAAGTGCTTGAGCTCTGACTTCTTCCGGACTCGGCTTGTTCCCGGTACCAGCTTTTTCCCCGTTCCCCGAGGGCTCCTGCGAAATAGGTGGGGCCTCTTGCGGTTTGGGGGAAGATTCCCGGTACGTCCCAGGATATTGAGCGTCCGGCAGATCCGGGCGTTCGCGCCCCACGGGAACGGTCACGGCCAGCATCACCGGCAGTAGGAGGTACAGAGCGACGATGCTCAGGCGACCAAACCTGTTAGAAACCGGGCGACAGTCCGTCGGAGAACCCGTTTCCCCGGGCGGTTTCGTCCTTTTAGCCGACTCGGGATATTCGAACAAAGTAGCGACCTCCGGTCCAAGTGAGAGTAGTTTCCCACATTCTTCGTGTTAGACTGGGATTTACCCTTCTTTGTTCCCGGAGGTCGTACCTCTATTTCGGGCCTGTCGAATCATACCTGAGAGCTACCGATATCTCCAGGTAACCGAGCCTCAATTCCAGGGGTATCACCAACCTTTGGATGTCCAGGGTGGAGATGACCACTCCCCGTCCGGCGATTATCGACGGCGGGCTCAACCGGCAGCGGAACCCCTCTTCCTCTAAACCGGAAGCAGCTCTTCCGGTGATGATGTTCCCCATCTCAGCGATGGCCGACTCAGCCAGGGCATCGAAAACCGGCACCGGTTCCCCTATCAATACCGAGGCGATGCTCTTCGCGGTCCTCTCGGACATCGAATACAGTACAACACCCTCGGCGTCGCCCGTCACCCCTATGGCGACGTTCACCTCTCCGCTCGTGCACTTGGACGAATCGAGCCTGAGCTGACCTCTCGTGACCTCCATGTTCAAATGTTCCTCGAGGAAGCTGTACGCAGCTTTCAGGAACGGGTTTACTATTTCAGCTTTCAGCATTCCATCATCCTCCTCGATGTTTCAGCCCTTTAGAAGAACCCCAGGGGCCCGGGTCATCCGGCATCCTCCGGTAGAATAGGGGATATTCCTGCTTCAGACCATAAGCACCTGGGGAGAAGATCGCTTCGGTTGCGCCGGTGAAGAGAAAACCTCCCGGCCTCAGTGAGGAAGAGAGCCCCCGTAAAACCCTTTCTTTCCCCTGGTCTTTAAAGTATATAATCACGTTCCGGCAGATCACGAGATCGAAACCGGTTGGATATTCCTCGCGGAGTAAATCGTGGTGCCGGAAGGAAACCAAGCTCTTTACGGCGGGCGACACCTCCCAGACGTCGCCGGCCCGGATAAAAAACCTGTCCTTCATATCCGCGGGAACACCCGCGAGCTCACTGTCGGTGTAACGACCGGTCCGGGCCTTCTCGAGGCTCTTTCGATCGATGTCGGTGGCCAGGATCCTGTGATACCTTTCGGGATAAGCGTCCGCCAGGAGTAAAGCCAGAGAGTAGGGTTCATGACCCCCCGAACACCCTGCGCTCCACGCATTCACCCCTGCGTGCGCCGGGAGGGCTTTTACGATTTCAGGCAAAACTCTCTCCCTGAGAGTTCCCCAGTGCTCTGGGTTTCTGAAAAACTCGGAAACGTTGATCGTCAGAAAATCCAGGATTTCTCTAAGCTTTGTCGGATCCCGCTGGATAAGCATTCCATAAGCGAAGAAATCGGGCAAGCCCCTTCTGCGCCTGAAGGCGTCGAGCCTCCTGTGCATCTGCTGGTCCTTGTAATCCGCGAGGTCGATCCCGGAAAGCTCTTTGAGCTTCCGCCGGAAATACGCGTAGTCCTGCCCGTATTGGCCGATATCATCTTCTAAGGGCTTGCTCACCGGCTTTCCAACTCCTTTACCAGAGCGTTAATGGTGGGCGCCATCTGTTCGATGGGCAGCACCACATCGGCGGAGCCGAGCTCCACCGTAGCCCTGGGCATGCCCCACACTACCGAGGTGCTTTCGTCCTGTACCAGAACCCTGGCCCCCGCCTTCTTGGCGGCCCTGGCGCCCCTCGCTCCATCAAACCCCATGCCCGTCAGGATCGCTATGATAAGCTTTGGACCCCAGAATCTGGATGCGTCTTCTATGGCCACATCCACCGACGGCCTTACGCCGTGAACCGGGCTCCCCTCGTCGAGAAATACTGCTGTCGGCGACGAAAGCCTCAGATGGTAACCACCTTTGGCCACGATGACCTTGCCCTTTTCCAACTCCTGTCCGTCGAAAGCTTCCTCCACCCGCAATTTGGATACCGAGTCCAGCCTGCGAGCCAGGGACGACGTGAACCCCGCCGGCATATGCTGAACGATTATGCCTGATACTCCGGGGTCGATTCCCACCATGATTTCCTCGAGGGCCTGGGGACCACCGGTAGACGCTCCGAGCAGGACAAGGGATTGGGGCGGCTCGGCGGACGGCGACTTTGCCTCCCTCGTTTCCCTCACTTTACCCATTCTAACCCGGGCATGGGCCACAGCCAGGGTCTTCGATACGAGTTCTTCGGAAACCTTGGATAGAGAGAGGGGCCCTCCGTCGGGCTTGGGCAGGAAGTCCACCGCCCCCAGGGATAAAGCTTCTATTGTGGTCCGGGCTCCCTTCTGAGTGCGAGACGAGAACATTAGAACTGGAGTGGGATGGCGCTTCATTATCTGTTTAAGAGCTTCGAGCCCCGACATCCGGGGCATTTCCACGTCCAGTATTACGACATCCGGATCGAGTTCCAGGACCTTTTCCACGGCCTGGACGCCGTCGGTCGCCTCTCCGACGACGGAAAACCTTGCGTCGCCTTCGAAGCTCTTCTTCACGATATGTCTCGCGAGAAATGAATCGTCGCAGACCAGAACCCTCACCGGTTTCATGCGGTTTTCTCCGCTCCTTCGCTAGGACTCAATCTGCTTCTTTACCGCCGCCAAAAGCTGTTCTGGCTCAAACGGTTTGAGCACGAAATCCTTGGCACCCGATTTGATGGCCTCCAGCACCATACTTCGCTGTCCGAGCGCAGTACACATTATCACCCGCGCCTCGGGGTGGTCCGCGAGGATCTTTTTGAGAACTGCTATTCCGTCCATCCCGGGCATCGTTATATCCATGAGGACCACGTCCGGTCGTTCTTTGGCATACCTTTCCAGAGCTTCTTCGCCGTTGGAGGCCTCTACCACGCTATAGCCCTCGTCGGTGAGGAGCTTTGACGCTTTGGTCCGCATGAACACGGCATCGTCGACAACCAAGACCTTGGGCATCATCGATCACCTCGAATGCTTTAATCGATCTTCGCTCCGTCTACTCGTTGGACTCTTTTATTTGAATTGCAAGGGTGAGGCACCCGGCGCTCCAGAGGAGCTATATCTCCTTTTTGACCCCGAACGCCGTCGCCACCGTCGTCCTACCGGTCCGGATCTCCAGTCGCATCGTCCTGCCGCAGTTTCCCCCGACGTCCGAACCCACGATCGGGATGGAATGCTTTTGGAGGATTTCCACCACTGCACTGACGTTTTGAGCTCCGATGTCCGGCATTTCCCTGAACAGCCCGGGAAATAGACTCGCACCCCCTGCCATCCGCGCCACGAGTCTCTTCCGGCTCGCCCCCTTTCGTTCCATTCTCTCGATGAGAAGAGGTACGCCTATGTCCGCAAACCGGGGTGCCTCCTCAAGCCGGGAAATTTCGCGCCCGTTGGAGGAAGGGAGAAAAACGTGGGCCATCCCTCCGATCCGCTCCACCGGATCCCACAATGTCAGCCCTACGCAGGATCCTAGGGAGTACGCAACCAGAAGATCCTCCGGTCTATCCGACCAAGCTATTTGTCCGAGCTTGACTACGATTACGTTCTGCTTGACTTCCGCCATCGTCCCTTGCCTCTTTGCCTCGGATTTGACTAGCTTCATTCAGGAAGGAATATCATTTCCGCTCCGGCATCCGTCTGTCCCAGCTTCATCCTCACATCCACTACGGGGACTTTCTCCGACAAAACCGTTCCGGAAACCAGAGCTGCCTCGAGGATGGCCCCCGCCATATCCCGAACGATACAGGGCGGTGAGGGTCTGAGAGTGCTTTCCGTCCCGTCCGCGATGGCGTTCAAGGCAGCGGAGCCGAGGATGTTTGATACCTCGCTTACGACCGATTCCAGAAGATCTTCCGTCTCCTCCTCTTTGAGCTCGGCGCAGAACTCCGGAGCGAGGGCGCGGGCGAGGTCTTTGGCGTTATCGGGACGGTACAGGATCAAGATCTGCCCCCGGCAGTCTCCGGAAAACCGGATGTACGACGCAAGGACTACCGAGTCAGGCGCCCCTGCCAGAAAGGGGACCTCGCTCAAGCTCATCTCGGATCTTTTGACCGACGTCACCTCTACGTCCTTTCCGGTCAGGGTGCCCAGGGTTTTCCTCGCCGACTCAAGACCCTCGCCGATATGCCTTATGACATCATCATAGTTCACTTCGTTCTCACGCCCCCCTCCCGGCCGGGTCGGGCTATACCAGGTAGTTCACATCCAAGATGACGGCGGGGTCTCCGTCGGCCAGGATCGTAGCTCCGGCGACCCCCCGCACCCGCGAAAGCAAGCGCCCCATCTCTTTGACCACGATTTCCTCCTCACCCAGTAGGTCGTCCACCGCAAGGGCCATCAGGCTCTTCCCGTTTCTTGTGAGAAGGGCGTATTGGCAGGACTTGCCCACGTTCCACATGGCACCCTCGAGAACGCCCTGGAGGGATATGAGAGGAAACACCTTTCCCCTCACCACAATGGTGGGTTTTCCCTGTATCGTCTGGAGGTCGTCGCCGGAAAAGTCCACGACCTCCTCCACAGAAGAAGTGGGAACCGCGTAGATCCACCCTCCAGCCAGGACGAGGAGAGCTCGCATGATCGCCAGCGTGAGGGGAAGCCGCATCGTCACAGTGGTTCCTTGACCCCTCCTGGTCCTCACTTCGACGGTGCCGTTTACCCGCTCGAGGTTCTCCCTGACCACGTCCATTCCGACTCCACGACCCGAGACCTCGGTGGGCTTTTCAGCTGTGGAGAAACCGGGGAGGAATATGAGCTCGAGAGCTTGTTTCTCGTCGATCTTGGAGACATCTTCGCTGGACAACAGGCCTTTCTTTACCGCTGATTCCTTTACCTTCTCCACGTCCACCCCGGCACCGTCGTCTTCCACCTGAATTAAAACGTGGTTTTCTTGGTGCCAGGCGGACAGGCGAATCACACCCCCGGGTGGCTTACCCTTCCTTCGTCGCTCCTCCGGGGTTTCGATACCGTGGTCGACGGCGTTTCTAAGAATGTGGATGAGGGGATCATCTATAGCTTCAATGACGGTCCTGTCGAGTTCGGTGTCTTCCCCGCTCATCTCGAACCTGATCTGTTTGCCGCACTTTACGCTGAGATCCCTTATGAGCCGCGGGAACTTGGCGAAGATGTTTTTGAGCGGAAGGAGTCTCGCCCGCATTATACCCTCCTGTAGTTCCTGGCTGATTCTCTGGAGGTGGGCCGCGAGCGTGCCGATGTCCTGGCCCGTGGCGGCTGTTTCGTCAGCAGCTTGTAGCTTCGAAGCGATCTGGGTGAGCCTGGTCCTCTGTATCACAAGCTCTCCCACAGTATCCATCAGGAAATCGAGGAGGGAGACATCTACCCGGACTGTTTTGCCCAGGTCGGTCTTCCTGACGAGAGGTGCATGCTGTGCCGGTGCGACAGCTTCTGCCTGTTTTGAACCCCCCCGGTTCCCCGTTCCCCGCTCCCCGGTATCTTCGGGGGCCTCTTCGCTTTGTCCTTGAAATTCGCGTCCGCCGTCCGCGACCGAACCACTGTCTCCGGCCGAACGTCCCCCGGGTACCCCGGTAGCGGTCGTTGGTTCAGCCTGAACCGGGGGTTCGCCGGCTGTGCCGTGTGCCGGAGGTTCGAGCTCTTCCGGTGCCGGGGAAGTCTCGTCGACTTCCTGAGCCCTTGACTGGTCCACCGGTTCGACCGAAGCCAGGGTCACGTCGGTGACCGAAGAGACGGCCCTTACCACTGCTTCCCCTTTCTCCGCCGGGGTGAAGTAAACCGAAAGTTCCTCGCCTACCGCGTCCCTCTCGATTTCCTCCGTCGAAGGAATGGATCCGAGGACGTCAGCTATCTCGTCCGCATAGGTAATGACCTGGAAGGCCCTGACCGACAAAAAGGGCGCCTCCCGGCGGAACTTCACCTTGAGTACCGCGGGGGTCTTGCCTTGCGCAAGTGCGTTTTCAATTGCTTCTTCGAGAGGAGGCGGTAATCTCGTTTCACTTCCACCAGTGCCGGAAAGGGAATTCCCGGTGGGCCCGGCCGCCTTTGACGGCGAAAAGGCCCCTATAGCTTCAAGAAGGCTCACAGGGGAAGGGCGGGAAAGACCCGTCGAAAGAGCTTCTCGCCAGAGCTTGAGCCAGTCCAAGACGGAGAACAGGAGATTCACCATGGACGAATCGAGGTGCCTCGACCCGGAACGGACTTCATCGAGGACAGTTTCCATGGCATGTGTGACCTTTACGCCGTCTTCCAGGCCGAGGGTCGCTGCACCGCCCTTTATGGTATGCATGGCCCTGAAGACCTCGGAGATGAGGCCGGGATCGCCCGGGGACTTTTCCAGCTCTACCAAATTAGCTTCGGTGAGCTCTACCATTTCCCCCAGCTCATCCAGGAATATCCTGAATTCCTCAGAATCCTCGATGGACGCCGCTGCCATCAGCTATCACCCTCGTCCAGAACTGCGTGAGCCAGGTCCATTTCCTTGAGCATCCTCTTTTCTGCGTCGGTGATGATCTTGGCTATGTCGAGAAGGATGATGAGCCTGTCTTCGGTCTTGGCGATACCGATGAGATACTGCGCTTCGGGCCCCGTGACCATGGGCGAAGGAGGCTCAATGGCGGAATCCGGCACTCTCATCACGGAGAACACCGAATCCACGATGATGCCGACGATTTCGCCGTCCACGTCCGTTACGACGATCCGCTGGTCCTCATCGGGGGGTTTTACGTCAAAACCGAAGTGCTTCCTGAGATCCAGGACGGGAATGACCCGACCTCTCAAGTTGATGATACCTTGGACGAACTCTGGGGTCCTCGGGACCGGGGTTATCCTTTGCATGACGATGATCTCCCGGACGGACGCGATATCCACGCCGTAGGACTCGGTCCCAAGGGAAAAGACGACTATTTGCCTTTCGCTTCCGCCGGTTTGAGTTTCGGCAGCCAACTGACACGCCCCCCTTCGCTCCTCTCAAATGATCATCGATTGAGAGGACCCATGAATTGAGTCCTTCCTAAAAAGACTCCGGGCGCCGGAAGTTCGGCGCCCGGAGATAGCTCTTCGAGAAAACTCGTAACCTAGAAATCGAGGGGACTTTCCACCGCTGCGACGAGTAGGTTTATGCAGGCCTCCACATCGTTCTCGTCCACGACTTCGGAGGGACTATGGATGTACCTGCAAGGAACCGAGATAACCGCGGCCGGAACTCCCGCTTTCGTCATTTGAATCGCTCCGGAGTCTGTTCCACCGGCCTCGAGAACCTCGAGCTGATAAGGAATGTTCCTCTCCGCGGCGAGCTTTTCCAGGTATTTTCTGAGTCCGGGGTGGCAAATCAAACTCGAGTCCTTGACCTTTATAGCTGCGCCCTTACCGAGGGAAACGTCCATCGTGATCCCTTTGGGAGTATCGCCCGTACGCGTCACGTCGACCGCGATGCCGGCGTCGGGTTCTATTCCGAACGCGGCCACTTTCGCACCTCTCAAACCCACCTCTTCCTGAACGGCGAATACCCCGTAAATGGTGTGCATGGGCGATTTCATTCTCCTCAGAGTCTCCATCACGACCACGCAGCCGATCCGGTCATCCATGGCTTTCGAAACTATGCGGGACCCCATCCTTTCCGCATACCTCTGAAAAGCGGCCATGTCCCCAACGCGCACCTTCGACTCAGCCTCGGCCTTATCCCTCGCTCCAATGTCTATGAAAAGCTTTTCTAGCTTGATCTCTTTCGGGTCATCGATCTTCTCGATCCCCACCACGCCGGTGGTGCCGTTGGCAAAGTACACCCTCTCCCCAAGGGTGATGTAGGGGTTCACCCCGCCCACGTTGGAGAACCTGAGAAAGCCCTTGTCATCGACGTGGGTCACGATGAGCCCTATTTCGTCCATGTGGGCGTCTAGCAGCACTTTCTTGCCGCCGGCGGGTCCCTTCTTCACGCAGATGAGGTTCCCGAGCGGGTCGGTTTTCACTTCATCCACGTAGTCCTTGACGCGGTCCTTGATGAACTCCCTGATAGGCTCCTCAGAGCCCGAAGGTCCGAAAGCTTCGGTTGCGCCCTTGATCAACTGGAACATTTCTTCGGTCACGGCCTGAACCCTCCTTCTACGCTTTTCAAGAACAGAACCAAAAGCTTAACCACGCTCTCCAAATCCTTTTTGGACGCCACTGAGACCGGAGAGTGGATGTAGCGGCAGGGCACGGACACCGACGCTACGGAACAGCCGCTCCGGGCAAGCTGAATGGCAGCTGCGTCGTTGCCGCCCGCTCCCGATTCTCTGAACTGCACCGGTATCCCGTTTTCCCTGGCTAGTCTAAGGAGCTCCTCAACCATCCTGCGGGACGGGATGGAACCCCGGTCCATTACAGAGAGAGCTGCCCCGCCACCCAATTTGGTAACCCACTGGTGTTCTTCGCAACCGGGCAGATCCGAGCAAATGGTGCCTTCCACAGCTATGCCCATGTCGGGAGCTACTCCATAGGCAGCTACCCTCGCCCCACGGGTACCCACTTCCTCTTGTGCCGCGAAAACGCAGTATAGCTCGATTTTCTCCCACTTTTCCTTGAGGAGTTGGAGGAGCACCGCGCAACCCACTCTGTCGTCCAGAGCTTTGGATTTGACGAGGTCGTCCCCGATCTCTTCGTATTCGGTGTCGAAAACTATGTAGTCACCCACCTTGACCTTCTTTTCAGCTTCCTCTTTGGACTTGGCGCCGATGTCGATGGTCAGGGTGTGCCACGGGATGACTTGTTCCCATTCCTTCGGTTCCTGCATGTGTATGGCTTTCACGCCTATGACGCCCGGCACCCTTTCTTGCCCGATGAAGACCCGTTTGGATAGAAGGACCCTATCGTCGATCCCACCAACCTTCTGGAACCTGACGAACCCGTTCTTTTCGATGGCCGTAACCACCAGGCCGACTTCGTCCATGTGGGCGTCTACCACAACCCTGGGGCCGGAACCTCCCGCCCTCACTATTCCGTTGCCCAATACGTCGGTCTGAGGTTCATACCCCATTTCCCTTACCCGAGTGATCACGGCCTCTCTAACCTTCCCTTCGTGGCCGGATACGCCGGGCAAAGAGGCGAGTTCTTTCAGATCCATTTGGTCAATCCCTCCACAAAGCCGGCGTCCACCGAAGCTATGAATCTTGCCAGTATCCTGCCGGCCTTTTCTATGTCGCCTATGGACAGCGTTTCGACGGAGGTGTGCATGTAGCGGAGAGGTATCGATATAAGACCTGTAGCTACGCCTTCCCTGGCCATCTGCATAGCCCAGGCATCGGTCCCGGTCGGCCCCGGCGCCACCTCCTGTTGCACGGAAATCCCCAGGTCCGCGGCAGCTTTTGTGAGTCCCTCGTATACCTTGGGGTGGATGTTCCCACCCATGCACAAAGCTGGGCCCTTCCCCAGGGACTGTGTCCGCCACTCAGGTACTCCGGGGGTATCTCCTTGACAGACGTCTATTGCGATGGCCACCTCGGGGAAAATCCCGTACGACGAAACGGCCGCGCCTCGCAGTCCAGCTTCTTCCTGAGTAGTAGCCACAGCGTACACGTCGGCGGTGTACCGGTACTTCTTCAGTTCATCCAGTGCTACCAGGATCGCCGCCACTCCCGCCCTATCATCGAAGGACTTCCCAGCGACGAGATCCCCCATGAGCTCCGTAAACTGCCTGTGGTACGTTACCAGATCTCCGACGGACACGAGTTCCCTCACTTTCTCCCCGGGGAGCCCCACATCGATGAAGAGATCCTCCATCTTGTAGGTTTTGGACATCTCATCCCTGGTCACGACGTGGGGAGGCTTGACTCCCACGATTCCGCGGAGCGGCGTCTTTCCGTGCACGACGACTTCGTGTCCCGGAAGAATCCGTGGATCTACTCCCCCCATGTCGGTGAACCGGAGGAAGCCCCGGTCCTCTATTTTGGTGACCATCATACCCACTTCATCCATGTGGCCGGCCAGCATGACCTTGGGGTTCCGGGTCTCGGCCTCACCGCGCTTTAGACCTATCAGGTTTCCGAGAGCGTCGGTTTTCACCTCGTCCACGAGAGGCGCCATGAACTCCTTGACTATCGGGGCCACGGTGACGTACTCGAAACCGGAAATCCCCGGTGCCTCGGAAACCTTCTTTAAGAACGCCTTGACATCCACCAGCTACCAGCACCTCGCTTTCTCCTTGTAGGGGATCACTACCGGTTATTCTTCGCCTTCCGGAATTATCCTGCACACACCGGTCCTCCAAAAGTTCCGAACCTGACCCACGGACGGGCAATTACCCCGCCAACATCACCGGAATCCCAGTTACGGCGGAGAAAGCCTTATAAGGTACTCCTGTAAGGTCTCTGCCCCACACATCGAAAGCTCTCGCCGGCAGGACCACCACGTCCGGACGCCAGTCTCCTGCGGATTCCTCAAATGCCATGAGGAAGTCGGAGAGTACCAAAAGCCCCGCTGCCAGTATGTTCCCTCCGAAGAAATCGGAGCGGGTCTCCGCGACCCTGACGTCGATATCCAGGCGGGCGGCCAAATCCCTGATAAGGGGTCCTGCCAGGGCCGAGGTGAGGATCAGGACCTTTCCGGCACGGGTCTCGAGGACTTTCGCTTCCCATTCCTCTACCTCGGAAAGGCCGAGGTCATCGTAGACCACGAATCCCGGCGACTGGAACCTGCGCTTTTCCAGGGTAACCTCGAATGTCCCCCCTTCCCTGTATATGGTGAGCACCGGATTTTGGGCGTTCCTCGAAAGCTCCATTGCGTGCCTGCGGGAAAAAACGGTTGTTTTGTTAACCCTCAGTATCACGTCCCCAGCTTGGAGCCCGGCCTTCCTGGCCGGAGAACCTTTCAGGCATCCCTCCACCCTCGCCTCGAGACCGGACAGTTCCGGCGGGTCTGCGAGGACAGGGATACCGGTTCCGGCCGTCATGGCACGGGCGAGATCGCGTATCTCCCCCCATGCAGCTTTCGTGTCAGCTTTCCACAACGGGTGATACCGGGAAAAACCGGGAAGAAGTAGCCTGACCGACCGGGCGCCCAGTTCGATGAGATAGCGTACGGTTCTCTCGACGTCTTCGATGCCGAAGAGGTCGGGGAGAGCTACGACCGACCCTTCGAATTCGACGCCTATGGACGCCATCGTTTCCACTTGGTTTAAGGTGTTACCCGGGTCCGGGTCCTTCATCCACTTGGACCTCAAGCCGGGGTCGGCCGTGTTGAGGGACAGAAGCGCGGTGACACCGAGCTCCTTAAGGAACCTGGACAGTTCCCCGGTGAGCAGAGTTCCGTTGGTGGTTAGCCGGATCTCCCGGTGCGGAAAGGTCTCCCTGAGAAGTCTCAGGATTTCGGGGAGACCTTTGTGAGTGAGAGGCTCCCCTTCGGTTACCCGCGTGACCGATTCCCCGATGGTGATGGGACCCCTTGATTCGTCCAGAAATGCAAGGTGTTGCCGGATATCCTCTATGGTCCTGGGAGCTATTGAGAACGCCTCGAGGCCGGGAGGGTTCCCCGCCGCGGAGCAGAAGGCGCATGAGAGGTTGCACCGGGAGGTCAGGGGCAGGATCCCGTTCTTTTCAGCTTGGTAAAGCAAGGCCTCGATGTGAGGAGGGGGAATTTTCGGCAGATCGATCTCCACCCCTTCTCGACCACCGGAATTCCCGGGCCTCATGGTCGATTGTCCTCCCAGCTTTTAAGTTCGAGGTCGGCGACGGCGTTCACATCGTAACTTGCCACCTGATCTCGCTGCAAACGGAAGTAGCCACATGAGGCCACCATGGCGCCGTTATCGGTACAATATTGCGGCTCGGGTAGCAACACGGGAAGCCCGCATTTGTCGCCGAGTCTCTTGACGCGCTCCCTGACAAGCCTGTTCCTGGAAACCCCGCCCGTCACAGCTACACTCCTGGGACGAAATTCCGTGAGAGCTTCCTCGAGTTTCAGTTCAAGTACCTCTACGACGGCCTCTCTAAAGCTGGCGGATAGGTTCCTCACTGTTTCTTCGGTCTTTCCCGAAGACTGGATGGCCAAGAGAGCTCTGGTTTTTAGGCCGGAGAAACTCATGTCGAAAGGACCGCCGCTGACTTTCGGGATCGGGAAGTGAAAAGCTCGGGAATCTCCCTCCTCGGCGACGGCATCCACGTGGGGGCCCCCAGGATAATCCAGTCCGAGTTCGCGTCCGACTTTATCGAAGACCTCACCGGGAGCGTCGTCCTTCGTGATCCCGAGGACCCGGTACTTGCCGTGCCCTTCCATAAGGATGAGGTCTGAATGCCCACCGGAAACCACGAGACATAAGAGGGGAAACTCGGGGACGCCCCGGTCCAGGAAAGACGAGTAAACGTGGGCTTCCAGATGATTCACGGCGATGATGGGAATGCGGAGACCAGCCGCGAGACTTTTTCCGAAACTCACGCCCACGAGAAGCGAACCCATGAGCCCGGGACCTTGCGTGACCGCCACCCCCGCGATTTCCCCCAGGGTTACACCGGCCTTTTGGAGAGCTTCGGTGAGAACCGGTATCATCATAGCAAGATGGTTCCTGGAAGCTATCTCGGGGACCACCCCTCCGTATCTCGAATGCAAATCCTCCTGGGAGGATACCACGCTGGACAGTACGCTAACCCCATCCCTAACTATTCCGATGGAGGTGTCATCGCAAGATGTATCTATCCCCAGTATGAGCAATCTCGTCTCCCCTTCCGAAAGGCGCAGTCCGGATGGCGCTGATCCAGCCCGGTGCTCCGGCCCAGACGATCTCTCAGTGTCCCCCGTGTCCTTCCTGCGGGCCGTCCGGCACAGCCGGAGCTCCGCATGAAGGATCTTCGTCCTGCGAGATAGAAGCGTAGTGTTGCCATGGGGTATATTGTTCTTCCCGGGGCAGGTTATTCCTTCGACAAGTTATTCCTTCGAGGTGGGACTATTGGAGAACTCGCTGGATTTCGGAGGCTTCGCCGAAAGGGTCTCGCAGCGCGTGGCCGAACTTGATTCCAGGCTGGTAGTGGGTATCGACCCGGACCCTGATTTCTTAAACCCTCTTGCCCCCGGAATACGTGCGGCCTTTGGTGATGAGCCCGAAGCTATCCTGGAGCGGTTTTGCCGGACGGTGCTGGAGGCCGTAAAAGATCAGGCCGTCTGTGTGAAACCGCAGGCAGCCTTCTTCGAATCATGGGGACTGCCGGGCATGAGCGCGCTGGCGGACTGCATCTCCGAAGCCAGACGCGCGGGAGTACCGGTCATCCTCGACGCGAAACGCGGCGACGTGGGGAACACGGCAAAAGCTTATGCCAGAGCTTATCTCGACCCCTGTTCCCCCTTTTTCTCTGATGCCCTCACCGTTAACCCCTATTTAGGCGAAGATGCTCTTCGGCCCTTCGTGGAGGCAGCCTCGAGAAACGGGTGCGGCGTGTTCGTCCTGGTCAGAACCTCTAATCCCGCCAGCGGAACGGTCCAGTCGCTGCCGCTAAAAACCGGAGGAACCGTGGCGGAAAGCGTCGCTTCGATGGTTCGCCGGCTAAGCGAGGGTCTGACCGGGCCGTCGGGGTATTCGCCGGTAGGCGCCGTAGTGGGACTCACCCATCCCGAAGACGTCTTGAAACTCAGGATACTCATGCCCCGTTCCCTCTTGCTATTGCCCGGGTTCGGCGCCCAGGGCGGCCGGGCGGAGGATGCGTCTTGCGCCTTTCACCTCGGGGGGAAGGGAGCTCTCGTTTCAGCGTCCAGGAGCATAACGTCGAGCTTTCTCCGGGCAGGTGATGGAGAACTCCTTTCTCACGAGCAGGTGGCCGAGGACATAAGGACCAGAGCTATCCATGCCCGCGAAGAGATAAATCGCGCAGCTCTCAGATCATCCACCTGAGCCGGTCCTGCATAGGGGGTTCAGGGCCGAGATTATACTTCCACATGATGATGGCGTCTTCGTTCGTGTCGCTGTAATACCCCTTTCTCATCCCCTTGGCCTCAAACCCGAGCTTGCGATACAGGTTCTGGGCAGCGATGTTGGATACCCTCACCTCCAAGGTCATCCGAGTCGCACCCATCTTGCGGGCTTCGTCGAAGCAGTAAGTCATGAGCTTTTCGCCTATCCCTTGTCTCCTGTGATCAGGATGAACTGCCACGTTGGTAATATGAGCTTCTTCCAGGATCACCCACATTCCGATGTAGCCTACGATCGATCGCCCTTTTCTCGCCACAAAGTACCTGGCGTAAGCATTGCCGGTGAGTTCGGACTCAAAGGCCCTTCTGGACCACGGGGTGGGGTACGAAACTGTTTCGATGCTGAGGACCTCGTCCAGGTCGTCCAGGGTCATCGGTTCGATGGTCACGTCCTCCGCGCGCATCTCGTCCATGCTCCCACGCTCCTCTGTTCAATCAGACACGACTTTCCGTAACACCCCTCCGAGCGGGAGACTTCCGGTAATACCTGGGAAGGGCTTTTTCCGGAGGAACCGCTTTTCCCTGAAGGAACAACGCCCGCCCGATCCTAGCCAGCACCCCCGGACGGGGGAGAGCCAGATACGGGTCAGCCGGTAACAGAATCAAGTCCCTGGTCCAGCCCGAGCACGAGCTTCCCCTTCGACGCGCCCACTCTTCAAGAAGCGCCTGTGCGGCGTCTCCCAGACACAACATCTCCGCCGGGGACCCCGTTTCCGCGTGAACCTCTCTGATTCGTTCCGCCGCTTCATCCAGGAAGCACCCGAGACTCCTATCCCTTGCTTCCAACAATTCCCTCGCCCCGCCGCGTCCGTCCGTAAGGTAGAGAGCTGTAATGGCTGAGTCTCGGGAAGAACCGGCTGCGAGAAGAGCGCCCCCTTTCCAGCCCGCCATGGATATCCCGGCGGACAGTACAAAAAAACTCGACACGGGCATTACCGGCTTCGACCAGGCCACCGCAAGTCCCTGGGCAGTTGCAAAGCCGATTCTGAGACCCGTGAACGACCCGGGACCCTCTGACACCACGAGGCAGAGGATATCTGCGGGTCCTACATCCCCGAGCTTCATAGCTTCCAGGGCAGCCGGGAGAAGCCAGGTCGAATGAATTCTGGGTTTCTCCGCTGCGAGTTCCACCACCACCGTCTCGCCGCACATGAGAGCTACACCCGCGCGGACCGTGGACGATTCGATGGCCAGGACCGCCCCGGTGTCATGGGACTCCGAATTCGAGCCTTCCGGCGAACTCGACCGGCAGGAGATATCTTGGCCTTTCGTGGGACTCGCCCGGGCACGGGACCCGGAGATCATTTGGAGGTCCCCCCCCGCCATCTTTCGATAGCTTTCCGGATTATCTGACCTTGGGACGGGATATCCCAGGATATCGTCATCTTACGGGCATTCGGATCTTCACAGTACTCCATATCCACGCGTATCATGCCCGGTGTAGGGTCGCCAATCCGTTCCCCCCACTCCACTGCGAGGACGTCTTTCGGCCCGGCTTCCAGGGAGTTCCAGAACTCGGCCGCCTCGCTCGGATCTAACCTGTAAAGATCAATGTGTCTCAGCGTCGTGCGACCCGTGTAGATCTTTTCCAACACAAAACTGGGACTGGTCACATCCCGAAGAACGCCAAGACCCTTCGCCAGCCCTTTCACTAGCGTGGTCTTACCCGACCCCAGGGGACCTTCCAGAAAGAGGACCTCGCCGCCTTCGAAAAACCGGCCCAGTTCAAAACCGAGTTTCATGGTGTCCTCGGGGGAATCCGACACGACCGTGATGGAGCTTTCCCTTTCCCCTCTTACGGCCACCCGCATCCCACGCTCCTCAGGTTTCCCTGAGCAGGGGAATCCTGCCCTCTTTCTCATCGGAAAGCATTTCGATATAGACTTTCCTCAGCGCCTGAAAGTCTTCGAGCATAGGCTTTTTCTTGTTTTCATCCCGCAAGACAGCTGCAGGATGGTAGGTTACGAGATACTTACGGGAGTCCTTCGTCCACCACCTGCCCCTGTCCCGGGTGACGCGGATCGAGGGATCGACCAGCGTCTGGGCGGAAAGAGCGCCCAGACACACCACAACCCTCGGGTTTATTATGCGTATTTGGGCCTTCAGGTGTGGAAAGCAAGCGACCACTTCATCGGGAAGGGGCAGCCGGTTTTCGGGGGGTCTGCACTTAACGATGTTGGCGATAAAGACGCTGTCCCTCTGGAAACCAGCGGATCTGAGCATCGCATCGAGGAAGCGCCCAGCTTTACCCACAAAGGGCCTACCCATCTCATCTTCGGTGGCACCCGGACCTTCCCCCACGAGCATGACGTGGGCCTGGGGATTGCCCTCACCGAAAACCACCCCCCGGGCCCCCTCCCTCAGCCGGCAGTCACGGCAAAGTGTGACTTTCTCCCTGAGGACTTCGAGGTCGTCCAGACCTTCCCAAGCGTTTTCCCTGCAAGGGTGAGTTTCAGCGTGAAAAAGCGTAGGTTCGCTTCCGGGGGCGAACCCTTCTTCGGAGAAGAGCGGTACGAGAAAGGGAGATTTTCGTCCCTGCTTCATCCCTGGCCCGCCTCCCCGTGGTCCTCGTCCCCCCGTGCGGTCCCGTCGTAGCTCCTCTGGTCCTGCTTCGTCGATTGCACTCGCGTTCTCTCAAGTTCCTGGGCTCGTTGTCTGGCCACGTCAGGATACTTGAGTACGAAGGAGACGTTTTCCTGCACACGTTTTTCGTACAGTGTCGGGAGTTGGGAGTCTATCTGCCCGAGCTCATGCATGAGCTTCTTTCCGAGGGCGGAAGCTTCCTCACACCAGGGAGTGCAAGGGAGAAAATCCCTGACGAAATAGGCGAAAACGTCGGGTTTCTCGTTTTCCCCCATCTCCTTGAGCTGATTGGACGCCCGCTCTTCCGGGCTGAGTATCCGGGACTTCCTGTCGAAAACGTACCGCTCGACGCAGCACGAAGGGTACCCCAGGAGTTTGCCCAGCGCTCGCACAAACTCGGGATGGAACTGCTCGGGAAAGGCCATCTCCACAGGCGGGACTCCTTGAGGAGCTCTTCTCGACGCCTCGTAACGCAGGTCTTTTCTCAGGTCCTGAAGCGCATCCAGGCTCGAAGAAATGTCGGATGACTTAAACAGAAAGATCTCGCGAATGGTGGGCCTTGACTGGAGCTGGCGATTCTTCAGCCCGAGCTTGCCGGCCCAAGACATGAAGCTATCGTAAGACGGGGAACTTTTGACCACTTCCTCGTAAATATCCGATAGCAGGTTAGCCTTGTACCGTGCTTCGGCCGCAGGCGACCTTTTCAAGAGTTTTCTCGCCTTGCGGGATAAGTAATCGCCTATCGAGTCGCCGGGCACCCACTTCCCCTGAATCTTTTGACGAAACCTCTCATCGATGGTGGCACCCAGTATAGATGCATCCGGCAGGTCATATGGAAATACCATCATCGAAGCTTGCCGCACTCCGAGAACGACTGCGAGGTAGTCCTCGATCTTCGTTCCCACCGGGATCAGGGGCTCTCTCATGAAATCCGCGATCGTGTCCCTCTGCAAGGAAGCCACCCCCATTCACTTAAGGTCTTAGCTTTTCGAGGAATTACTATGAAATCCCTCTACGGTCCCCGGTAATCCGGTGCGCGGCAGTAAGCTCGAATCCAAACGGGCGCCCTGGACAGGCGCCCGTCACCGTTCCCAATCTCTTTCGGTCCCGTGACCTGGTCATCCGGGACCGAACCCGCCTACTCTTCGATGATTTCGACGTTGGCCCGAGGTATCGTGACAACCGTCCCGTCCTCCAGCTTCGCGCGGAGGATTCGCACCTTAGCTTCGGTTTCTATGACCTGAAGCTCCGGCGGAAGGTCCACTACCACGGCCAGCTTTCCGAAATAGGGCTGCCTGATGATCCGCACAGGTGTACCGGGGACGAGCCCGACGGAAAGATCCTGAGCTCCGAGGCTCCTCTTGGGTTTGTATCCGGGCACGACCACCTCCGGCCTCATGACGCCGGCTCTTATTTGCGTCGCGCCGTTTATCGAAGCTTTCATTCCCGAGAGATCCTTGAGAAGCCCGAAGGTCCTGTCGGCCATGCGCATTTTGCCGAATCCTTCCGTGACGATCACCGTTACCGGCACGTCTTCGTGACCGGTGATGGCCACGCCTATGTCGTGCCCGAGGTAAGCGATAAGGTCTGTGTCGATGATCCCGCCGGCAACGACCCCTACCGCGCCTACCTCCGCAGCCCTTTTGATGGCCCCAGCTGTCACAAGCGAACCACCCACGAGGATCTTTCCCTTGTGTTCCGGGCCAATGCTCTTGGCGTCCAAAACGTCATCGGGGTTCGACGCGAGGGCGGCGATTTGTCCTGTGGTCTCCCCGCCCACGCCGAAAATCCCCTGAATGAACGCACCTTCTGTCTTCACAACCACCCCTTCCCGGGGTAGGACGGATTCAACGGTTCCCTCGATGTAACCCGTCACTTCGATGGGAATGGGATCCTCCCTCAGTGTAACCTGACCTGTAACGGTTGATATCATCTCCAGGGTGCCATCGACGGGAGACTCTACCGTCTTGCGTACGAGCCCGAAAAAGGCCTTATATTCCGCAATGACCTCGCCCTTCTTGACCCGGTCCCCCTCGTTTTTGACCATGTACCACTGTATATCGCCGGGCTCGACCGCGAGCAGGTTGGCAATGCTAAGGGCTTGCGGATTACCGGGGATTTTCGTTCGGGCCACGATGGTGTCGGGTGACACCGGGTCCCCTTCGGCAACCAGGACTTCGCCGGGAATGGGAAGGCGCCTGGTTTTACGAATTATCGCTTTCTCGGTCACTTTTAGACCAGGAGTATACGCATGTGCCATTTCAGCCTTCCCTCCTTAACTCGCCCTGGCGTACTTGCCAAGAGCTTCTTCTGGATACATGTCCACAGACTTGAACCACTCGAGGAGCTTCGCTCGTCTTTCCTTGTCGTTCTCAGGCAAGCTGAGCGGCCTGCCACGGCAATCGATCAGCACCCCGACTACGCCGCCTGTGAGATCCGTCTCGACGGTATGACCGTTCCCCTTGCCCACGTCGAACTGCCTGGACGGGTGGACTTCCGCTTTTACTTTTTCGTCCACGCCGAGGGGAATTCGCTTTATGGCACCGAAGGGCACTTGATGAACTTCTTCCTGGCCATTTTCTCTCTCGATCTTCACGGTGACGCACGGGTCGCCCGGCTTTACCCCGCCCGAAGGACCCTTGGGGGATATCGAGGTCCCTAGTTTAATGAGGCAGTCTCTGTCGAACACCTGCATCGAAGCTTTGGGATGGATCGTCGAAAGAATCCCCAGCTGCGGCATCATGAATATCGAGTCCACAGCTAGCATCGTCATGCCTTCAGGTTGGAACGCGTCCAGGAGCATCATCGCAGCTTGCACCCGGCGAGGAGCGTGAGATAGGACACCGCCCGATCCGATGAGCATGCCCAGTTGCATCATGTCGATGTAGCTCTGTCCGGTCCCCGTTTGCTCGAAAGTATCCGCGATAGTCCTCTCGATTTTGATTCCTTTCAGGCCTACCGCCAGGGATTTATGGTGAATGAAGGCCAGCCGCAAAGCTTCCCTGGAAATGGCCTGCTCGATGACGAGCTCATCCAGCGTTTGAGGGATGGTCGTAGGCCGGATCATTTTATTCCGTATCCTGTTTCTGAGATCCGCCTCATCTATGGCAAAGGGGATCCACCTCATGATGTTCTTGATCCCGGCCTCCAGCAGCACGTTGCAGATGGAGTAGCTCATCCCGAGGTTTGCCGACACGGTCCTGTTGAAATACTCGCCGAACACCGAGAACACGTCCGTCGTGGCGCCGCCGATGTCCACACCGATAACGCTAGTGTCGTACTCCCTGGCAGCCGTCTGCATGGCAAGCCCGACTGCGCCGGGAGTGGGCATGATGGGAACGGGTGTCCACTGCATGAGCTTGTTATATCCCGGCGCCTGGGCCATGACGTGCTCCATGAACAGGTTGTGAATTTCCTCCCTCGCAGGACCGAGGACCTCTTTCTCCAGGACTGGTCTCAAGTTGTCTACGACCCGGAGATCTGTTTTCTCGCCCAGGACATTTCGTACGTGGACCCTGGCGTCTTTGTTTCCCGCATAAATGACGGGGAGTTTGAACCCCGTCCCCAACCTCGGCTTGGGCTCTGCGGCAGCTATGAGCTCAGCTATCTGGGCGACGTGGGTGATGGTACCCCCGTCAACCCCTCCTGATAGGAGAATCATGTCCGGCCGCAGGTTTCGGATGCGATTGATTTTCTCGTGAGGTTTTCTGCCGTCATCCACGGCGATGACGTCCATGACGATCGCACCGGCGCCCAGGGCTGCCCGGGTCGCCGACTCGGCCGTCATCGTTTTCACGACCCCCGCCACCATCATTTGGAGGCCGCCGCCCGCCGACGAGGTGGACATGTAAATGTCCACACCCGAGCCGTCCTTTTGCCTCGGAGTGATGACGCCCTGGTCGTTCAACAGTTTTCTCCCCGTGAGCTCTTCCACCTCACGGATGGCGTTCCTGGCGCCCATCGTGACGTCTTCGAACGGAGCTTCAACCGTAGTCGGAGCTTCGCCTCTGACGATCAGTCTGTACTCGTCTCCGACTTTCTCGATGAGGATGGCTTTGGTCGTGGTGGAACCGCAGTCCGTCGCCAGGATCGAGTTGATCTCTCCGTGAAGCTGGAAGCCCGGCTTTTCGTTGGCCACTGACGATTTCCCTCCCCCTCTGATACCGTTGGAAGATTATCTTTGAAAGCGAGAACGAATACGAAAAGAATACGACAACGATGCGGGAAAATCCTGTTCCGGAATTACCGGTCGGAAAAAAAGATATCATCACCGCTTCTCCTCGCCGGTTCCGCGCTGCGCATGTTCCCGCATGCGCCGGGCTTCTTCCATCATCCGCCGGCGCTTCTCCTTCTCCTGCTTCCGCAGCTCCTTTGCTTTCCGCTCCTCCTCCTGCTCTTCCAGGGCCATCGCTTCCAACCTCTGTATGAGGAGTTCCACGTTCTTCCTATCCTCGAAAAAGTAGGCGTAGTCGTCAAAGGTGTTGAAGAACGCCCCGATTATCGGCGCAAAAAAGTGCATGGCCTGTGAACCCAGGTATGAGACGGGCTTATTCATTTCCAGAAAGAAGATGGCCGGGACGATCATGCCGAACTGCTTCACTCGTTTTGCGATCGCCTCGATCAGCTCGTCCCTCCGCTTTTCGTCAATGGGCTGAGGGAACTCAGGTTTAATGAGCCTGAACATCGGTACCACCCCCTTCTCTCCGGTTTACTGGCCAACGCCAAAGCGCGGGGCGTTGTAATACGCCCCGCGCTTGGACCCGTTCAAAAGATCTCCACGTTGGGCCTGGGTACGACTACCGACTCGCCCGAACTCAGCAGGACCCTCACCGTCGGCACCTTAGCTTCGGTTTCGATGAGCTGCGGCTGTTTGATGATCTCCTGGATCGTTCCGATGGCGCCGAAATAAGGCTCGTTGATGAGCCTTACGCGCATGCCCACCTTTAGATCCTCGTCCACGACCGCCATCTGTTTGATTTCCCCGTCCCAATCGGGGAAACTCACGATGACTTCCGGACGGATTGCGCCGGCACGGATTTGAGTGGCGCCGTTCATCGAAACGGTGTATCCTTCGAGTTCCTTCAGAAGCTCCCACACTTCCCTCCGCATGGACAGCTGGCCGAAGCCCTCCATGAGAATCACCGTGATATTCACATCTTCCTGGCCGGTTATCCCCACGCCCAGTTTCACGCCGAGCGACTGGGTCAAATTGAAGTAGTTTACAGTTCCGGTGATGACGCCTTTCACCCCGATGTCCAGCGCCCGGGCTAAAGCTTCATTGGTGGCAAACGAACCACCGACGATGATTTTCCCGGCCACGTCATCCGGGATCATATCGGGGGCCAGTATTTCATCGGGCCCTTTGGTGAGAACCCTGAGCTCACCATGGGTTTCCCTACCGAGCCCGAAAATGCCGTTCACCTTAACACCCGGGGTTTCTACGACGCAGCCTCTATCCGGAATGATTTCGACTACCTTCCCCTGGATGTACGCCGGCACTATTACTTCCTTAAACGGCCTGGATATGGTGACCTTTCCCGTCTTCGTGTCGATGTGAGAAACGACACCCGAAACAGGCGCCACCGCGGTCTTGGTGAAAAAGGCCTGGGACTCGCCTTTTTTGGCGATCATTTGGCCTTTTTTAACTTCCTGCCCCACTTGCCTGATCATGTACTTGGGAAGGTCCTCGGGCCTGCAACCGAGCTCAAAAGCGAGGTCAAAAGTAACCGGCGGGTCTTCCTTTCTGAACTCTTCCCGGATGGTCACCCGTCCGGAACGACCGGATATGTCCTCAACGGTCCCGTCCGTGGGTGAAGTTATTTCCTTCCGGCCGTAAAGGCCACGCTCCGTCCTGGCTATGACGTCTTGCGTCCTGACCCTATCTCCGACCTTCACGAGCATGGCTGCGGGAAGTTCCTCGGGTTCGATGCCGAGCAGCCTGGCCGCGGGGATCACCCAGGGAATGCCGGGGCGAACGGCCAGCCGGGCGACGGGATCGTCCGGTTCCACCATTTGCCCCTCTTTAACCAGCACCTCGCCAGGAAGCGGCAGCTTCCTGGTTTTCCTGATAAGGGTGATATTATCTCGAATCCTAGCTGAGAATTCTGCCGAAGAGACCGCCACGTTTCTTCCCTCCCTGGACCTCCGCGACTTTGACGGGGAATTCGTTTTGGAACCGGAGAATTGCATCCACCGGGTAGGCGTTCATAGCTTGAATCCATGAGGTGAGAGCTTTGACTCTTTCCCTCGGGTCCTCAGGTATTTCGATGGGACGCCCGCGCCCGTCGAATATGATACCCACAAGTCCTCCGTGGAGGCGCGTTTCAAAGGAGTGGCCTCTACCCGCCCCCACGTCTACTGCCCCGGCCGGATGGATCTTGCAAACCGCTTCCTGTCCGACGCCAAGCGGGATGCGCCGGAGCTCACCGGCGATTATCTTTTCCTCAACCGTGCTTCCATCCGGGAACGTGATCTTGACCGTCGCCATGGGGGAGCCACGCCTGACCTGTCCCACGGGGCAAATGGCCGTCCCGAGACGCACGAGACAGTCTTTATCGAACACCTCCGCCGCGATTTCCGGATACAAGGTCGAAAGGACACCCAGGTGAGGCATCATGAAGATGGAGTCTACGGCCAGTTGCGTAACCCCCTCGGGCTGGAAAGCGTCCAACAACATGAGGGCCGCCTGCTCCCTCCGGGGCGCGTGGGATAGAACTCCTCCCGAACCCACCAGCATGTCTAGCTTCATCATCTGGATTACTTCGCGGCCGGCAGCTTTCAGCATCTCCGTTCGGGCTCTCCACAGCATGGAGATTTCCTCTTTCTCCACCTTCCGCGCGAGGCTCTTGTGATGTTCAAAGGAGAGCCTCAAAGCTTCTCTGGCAAGGGCCTGCTCGAGAACAAGGTGGTAGAGAGTCTGCGGGATGGTAGTCGGGCGAACCATCTTATTAGCTATCCAGTCGGATATTTTAGCTTCATCCATCCCGAAGGGTATCCACCGCAGGATATTCTGAAAGCCCGCTTCCTCCAGCACATTGCATATGGAGTAGCTCATCCCAAGGTTCGCCGATACCGTTCGCGTAAATGTATCCTCAAAACTGGAGAACACGTCGGTTGTGGCACCGCCGATATCCACACCTACGATGTTCGCCTTGTACTGTTCCGCCATCAGGCTGATGATTTTCCCAACCGCACCCGGCGTCGGCATGATCGTCGTGTCAACCCATTGCATGAGCTCGCCGTAACCGGGTGCCTGGGCCATCACGTGGTTCATGAAAATCTCGTGGATAGCTTCCCTGGCCGGCCCGAGATTCTCCACGTCATGCCTGGGCCGGAGGTTCTCCACCAGGTGGACGTCCATGTCGTTTCCGCAGACGGCCTGGACGATATCCTGAGCGTCAACGTTTCCGGCGTATATCAGCGGCAGCTTGTAAGTAGCGCCGAAGCGCGGTTGCGGGTTGGCCTGCTTTACGATTTCCGCTATCGCGGCGATGTAGGCGACCGACCCTCCGTCCACCCCGCCGGACATGAGTATTATGTCCGGTCGAAGCTCCGTGATCCTCGTAATCTGTTCCGACTGGGTTCGACCGTCGTCTACGGCGATCACGTCCAGTACCACGGCGCCGGCACCCAGCGCTGCCCTGTTGGCAGAACTCGCGCTGATGCTCTTGACGAGCCCCGCCACCATCATCTGCAGACCGCCACCGGCCGACGAGGTGGAAACGTAATAGTCAACTCCCCTGTTGCCTTGTTTCGGCCTGACCAGGTGACCCGTGTCGTCGAGGATGGGGCGGTCGACTAGCTCTTCGACCCGCCTCACCGCCTTCCTCACCCCGATCATCACGTTTTCCCAGGGCGCTTCCACGGTCGTCGGCATCTCGCCTCTGGTTACGAGCCGGTACTCGTCTCCTCGCCTTTCTATGAGGATAGCTTTAGTCGTGGTGGAACCCACGTCCGTTGCGAGGATGGACTCAACTGGCTTGCCTCGATCTCCCATCCGACTACCTCCTCACCCCTGCCTTCTGTTAACGACCATATACCCGGCCCTCGTGGCGATGGGGACCGGCACGGGTCCCGGTCCTTTGACCGGCCCGCTTAATCCGGAGACGACTCTCCAGGGGGGTTCTTTTGCCTTAGCCTGCGAACCCTCGAAATCGCGCCGAGGAGTCCGCCTCTGGAACTTACCTCGGCCGTTTGCGGTCGCCCTGAAAGAGCTTCCTTGGCTGGTCTCAATTTGGACGAAACGATCCTTAAGATCTCATCCTTATGCTCAAGCTTTTCGTCGTAGTAAAGGAAAATCCCCTCGCGCATTCGTCCCGTTATGGTCCTCGGGTCGTGCATCAGCATTATCCCGTCGGGATATTCGTGGTAGCAGAAGAGCTCATTCCACTGTTTCGTGTTCGAGGCCAGATATGTTCTAAAGCTTACTGTAGCATCTTTGAGTTCGTATTTCATTGGAAATATATAGGGGCCTATCCGGTTTAAGACGAGTATAGCTATTAGTATCGTGAACACCCATTGAGGGACGGCCCAGTAAGCTAGAGCTACCATGCCGATCAAAGAGGATACCACCAGTACGGATTTTAGAGGATTCCGCGGAAGCAGCCACACGCGCCAACTCAACAGGATTTCGTCTTTTGCATCAACCTGGTCGACGGCCGCCTGACACGCTTTTCTTCCGCTCTCATCGGGAGCTTTTTCTGTTTCCCGTGGTGCTTCTAGGTCCTCCCGGCGGGTACCCGCACCCCGGAGATAAGCTGGTCTCCGCGAAACGTTCCTTGACCGGCCTTCGCTCGAACTCTCTTTTTGCCGCATGCCCTTCCTCCCCGAACGTATTTTGAACGTGGGAGTCACGATTTTTAAGTAGTTCGACGAAATCTCCCAATATCCTTCTTGCTTACCCGGCAGATTCCCACGAAACTTTAGCTGCGCCGGTACTCATAAGTCTCCGGCGTGTGGGTTCCGCACTTTCCTGCGGTATTTCTCGAGGATGGCGAGGACCTCCGCCACAGGTAAAGCTTCTCTCACGTTTCCGTCCCGACCCACCATGGTCTCGGCCCGGAAGAGAGCGTTTAAAACCGCTTCTTCCGTTGCTTCGGAGGCCGATCGAAACACGGAGGAGAAGCCCGGAGAATCATCCCGAACGACGCTCAGAGTGACAAAGCCCCGCTGACGATGGGGTATCCGGTACGCCGTGGAAAACGCCAGCACGAAATCCCCGCTGGAATTCGAAAAGGTTGATCCTACCCGGGCCAGCCCGGCGGTACACCGTCTGGCCACCCTCCCGAGTTGCCGCGAAGAAAGAGGTGCGTCCGTAGCTACGATGACTATGACAGACCCGGCCGGCGCATTTCCCCGCACCTCGGTAGAGATCTCCCGGCCCACCGGTACCCCTGCTATCGTCAAGTCCTCTTTAGAGCCGAAGTTGGCCAGTACCAGGATTCCCAGGGTCCTCCCCTCAAGTTCCCCTTCCAGGGCTCTCGAAGCTGTTCCGATTCCGCCCTTGAAACCCAGACACGACATGCCCGTACCCGCTCCGACGTTGCCCTCGGGCACGGGACCCCCCGACGCCGACCGCAAAGCTTCGAGGACGTGCTCGGGTTTCACGTGCCTTCCCCGGATATCGTTGAGGAACCCGTCGTTACACTCGAGCACCACGGGGTTTACCGTGCCCGTGCCGACCCCGATATCGGGGTTTTCTTCCAACATGTATCCACACAGAGCGTCCCAGGCGGTCCCTACGCTTAAAGTGTTGGTGAGGACGATGGGGGTTTCGATTACACCGAGCTCCATTATCTGAGCCAGTCCCGTAGCTTTGCCGAAACCGTTTATCACGAAGACGGCGGCTGGTACTTTATCCTCGAATACGTTATCCCGGTGAGGGAGGATTGCAGTAACGCCCGTTCTGACCGGACCCTTACCCGGGATGAGAACTCCCTCGCCCCGGACCAGCGTGACGTGCCCTACTGCGACACCAGGCACATCGGTAATAGCGTTCAGCGGACCGGGACACATCTTCCCGAGTACTAGCCCTATATCCCTCGCCCGAGGCCTTCCGGTCACGCCTTTTTCGCCGCCTTTAGCAGAGCCTCAAAAGGTCTTAAGAACAGCTTGTCCTTCCGCCACATACATTCGGGGTGAAACTGGAGGCATAGGCAAAAGTTCCCCGACTTAGACTCCACAGCTTCGACCACCCCGTCGAGGGCGCGCCCGCTGATTTTGAGGCCGTCTCCCGGCGTTCTTACGCATTGATGGTGAAATGAGTTCACAACGATCTGTCGCTGTCCGAACACCTCCAGCACCAGTGATTCCTCGTCCAAAATGACCTTATGAGTGCCATACCACCTGGGCGCCTCCTGATAATGCTTCATAGCGCCACCCACCTGAGAGGGTATGTCTTGAACGAGCGTGCCGCCGGCGGCGACCGCCACGACCTGGGCGCCTCTACATATCCCCAGTACCGGGGTTCCGCGTGCCAGAGCTTCCCGAGCCAACGGGATTTCCAGGGCATCTCTGGAGGGGCTCACTCTACCCATCTTTGGATGAGGTCTTTCATCGTAAAACGCCGGGTCGATATCGACTCCGCCTGTGAACACCAGGCCTTCCACGGACGAAAGGACGGCACCGATGTCTTCGATATTAGGAGGGATTAAAAGGGGTATTCCCCCCGCTTTCAAAATGGCATCGCTGTAATCCAGGGAAAGCCTGGCTTCTCCGTTTTCCTCGTCTACGCTCGAGGTGATACCGATCAACGGTCGCATTGCGGTTCCTCCCTTGTCTCCCGATGAGGCGGCGAAGAACGCTCGACGTCCGGTTCCGGGCTCTTACCGTACTCGTGCGAGCTAGATAGGCTTGAGGCCGACGGAAATGGCTAGAGCCTCGTCCACCTTCGCCATGATCTCCTCATCCAGCTTCGATACGTGCCGCTTCAGCCTTCGCTTGTCAATGGTCCTTATTTGCTCCAGAAGGATAACGGAGTTTTTCTCGAGGCCGGAAAGGTGAGCCGGGATTTCAACGTGGGTCGGGAGTCTTGCCTTGTCTATTTGAGAGGTGATGGCCGAAACGATCGTGGTCGGGCTGTACCTATTTCCGATATCGTTTTGAATGATGAGCACGGGCCTAAACCCGCCCTGCTCAGACCCGATGACCGGCGAGAGATCGGCGTAAAATATATCGCCTCGCGAAGGCATCACCGACCGTTCCCGTCCCCTTCCCCAACGTCGCCAGTGGGCTCCGCAGGTGTCCTGCGAGTAAGTTCTGCGGTAGCAAGCTCGTCCATGGCAAGGCGACTCATCTCTTCGGCCAACAGCACGTTCAACTCGCCCATTTCTTGATATCCCAGTTTCATTTGTTCCCTGAGTTTTATACGTTTCAACTCATCTAGATATCGTACGCACGCTTCCCTGATCAGTTCGGACCTGCGTCCGGAAATCCCGGAAGCTAGGAGGTCGAGATCTTCCAGCACATCCTCGGGTAAGCCCACCACGACTCGCTTCATTTTCGACACTTTGTGGCAGCTCCGCCCTCCAAACGCGGAGCTACCCTCACCTCCCCTCTACGATGATGCGCCGGGCTCGAGGAATGGCCCGAACGATATCTCCGGATAGCACTCCGACCTGGCCCACCTTTGCCGCGCATACCTCGCCTGCAAGCCCGTGCCAGTAAACTCCGAGCCAGGCTGCGTCGAACGGTTCGAGCCCCTGAGCCAGCAAAGCACCCACCATGCCCGAAAGCACGTCGCCGGCCCCGGCCGTCGCCATCGCAGGGTGGCCCGAGGTATTCACCACATACTTCCCCTGCGGGTGAGCTGTCACCGTTCCCGCGCCCTTCAGAGCTACCACGGACCCGCACTCCCCCGCGGCCCGCTGTGCCCACTTCACCCTGGAGGACTGGATCTCAGTCGTCGAGACACTCAGGAGCCTCGCCATTTCTCCAGGGTGAGGGGTCAGAACACTTACTTTAACCTCCTCTTCCCAGGTGCGAAGGCTCCCCGGAAGGTCCTTCAGCGCGGCGAGAGCGTCGGCGTCGACAACGCAAGGGAGTTTCGCCACATCCTTTAATATTTCCTGCAAGAACAATGTTTGATCCGCACCCCTGCCCCATCCGGGCCCGAGTACGGCGGCGTCGGCCCGCTCCAGCTCCCGTCGAACGACCGGCACCGAGGAGACGTCGAAGGTGGCGCCGTCTCCCGCGGGTACGACCATCACTTCCTTAACCATTGATGCAGCCGGAGGATAGGCACCACCGGGAACCACGAGGGTCACCGTTCCCGCCCCGGCCCTCAGCGAACTCGACGCCGCAAGACAGGCCGCTCCCACCATGCCGATGGAACCGGCCACCACGCAAACGTGCCCGGAAAGCCCCTTGTGGTGATCGGAATCTCTTTTCGGCATGAGTTCCCGAGCTTCGTCCATCTCCGGCGTCCTCCCGGTCCACGAGGGAGGAAATGCAGACGGCGGAAACCCGAGGTTCGCCACTACTAATTCCCCTGTGAATTTCCGGCCGGGATAGGTGACGAGTCCCACCTTGGCGAAGCCCATCGTGACGGTGAGGGATGCCCGGATCGCCGGCGTACCCGGCGTGCCCGTGTCGGCGTCGAGTCCCGAAGGGATGTCGCAGGCCAGGATGGGACAACCGGCGGAGTTCGCCCACTCGATAGCTTCCCGGATGGGACTCCTCGGATTTCCTGAGGAACCGGTGCCGAGCAGCGCATCGATAATCAAATCCGGTGACGGAAGCTTCTCCAGTACCTCGTCCGCGGTGAGAGTATCCATTTCGAAGCAGGGGATTTCAAAGGCCTCCAGCATGAGCCTGCACCGTGCTGCCTCCGGAGGAAGTGACGATCTTTTGGCGAACAGAGCTACCGCCACATCATAACCCCTGGCTGAAAGATGCCTTGCCGCAGCGAGGCCGTCGCCCCCGTTTTGCCCGGGGCCGCACAAAACCACAACCGTAGGTCCCTTTCCCGACCGGAACCTGGGTCCTTTACCCGCCCGGGAAAGCATCCCTACCGCCGCGTCCGCCACAGCTCTCCCCGCGTTTTCCATCAGGATCTGAGCGGGAACGCCTCTTGCCTGGGCAGCTTGGTCTACCGCTCTCATCTCATCTCTCGTGACCAGGATCATTCCCTTGCCCCTCCCCGACTCCGAGAGCTACTGCTAAAGCTAAGCCACCGTCATGGCTCAGCGATATCGATATCTCCTTGATCTTCAATTCCTTCATCGCAGCGAGGGCCCGGCCCCCTGCTTCAACCCTCGGACGCCCTGCGGCATCCCTTAGTATCTCTAAGCTCGTCCACGGTAATTGCGGCCAACCGGCGCCCAAGACTTTCATACACGCTTCTTTAGCTGCGATCCGCCCGGCCATGTGAAGAGCATCCTTTTTCGGCATGGCACAAAGCTCCCTGCCGGTAAAAAACCGCCGGACGAATATGTCCCCGAACAGCCGGAGACTTCTCTCCACCCGGCTCACGGGGACGACGTCTATGCCTACCCTGAACGATACCAAAAGATCACTCCACCGTCACTGATTTGGCCAGGTTTCGCGGTTTATCGATATCGGTACCCCGCTCGCGAGCTGTATAGTACGCCAGGAGCTGAAGGGGGATCACGGCGACCGCCGGTGATACCAGCGGATAGCTGGCGGGCACCTGGATCTCCGCATCGGACGGACCCGGCGGGAACGCGCCGCTCGTAAGCGGGGTGGTCACGGATATAATTCGCCCTCCCCTGGCCTTTACCTCCATAACGTTGGACGCCGTCTTTTCCGCGACGGAGGGGTCGGTGAGCACCGCGACAACGGGCACCCCCTGTTCGATCAGGGCGAGAGTCCCGTGTTTGAGCTCACCGGCGGCGTATGCTTCGGCGTGGATGTAAGAGATTTCTTTGAGCTTGAGCTGGCCTTCCATGGCCGTGTGGTAGTCTACGCCCCGCCCGATGAAGAACACATCCTCGAACCGGCTCACGTGGGAAGCTATCTCCTTCACCCGAGCTTCCGATTCGAGAGCTATCCGAGCCTGTTCGGGAACTCTCTCAAGCCAGCTCGTAATCTTCCTAGCTTCCTCCAAGGACAAATTCCCGGTGGAAATCCCCATATGGACTGCGAGAAGCGCAAGACACAGGACCTGCGTTGCATAAGCTTTGGTGGAAGCTACAGCTATTTCGATCCCCGCCCTCTGGTAAACGACACTTTCAGCTTCGCGGGCCAGCGAACTCACGGGCGAGTTCGTAACGGCAAGAACCCTCGCACCCCTAGCTCTAGCTTCTCTCATAGCTGCCAAAGTATCGGCAGTCTCTCCCGATTGGCTTACAGCTATTACCAGAGACTCGGGCGGTACCAGCGGCTCTCTGTACCTGAACTCGGAAGCGAGATCAACCTCAGTCGGGATTTTAGCGAGTCTCTCGAAAAGCGTCTTGCCTGTGAGGGAAGCATGGTACGCCGTCCCGCAAGCGACGATGAAGATCCTCTGGAGCTTTCTAACCTCTTCCGCACTCCACCGAAACTCTTCCGGCTCGAAATGGGGAAGCCCCTCCTTGACCCTTGCCGAGAGCACCCTCGCCAAAGCTTCGGGCTGCTCGTGGATCTCTTTGAGCATGAAATGGGGGAAGTTTTCCTTCATCGCCACGTCGATGTCCGCGTTTATAAGCCGCACGTCGGGAATTACGGGATTTCCGGAAACATCGTAGACCTCCAGGTCATACCTAGTTATGCTGGCACACTGGCCGTCGGCCAGGACCGCGATCTTGCGGGTATGAGAGAGCACCGCCGGGATATCGGAAGCCAGGATCTTCTCGCCTTCGCCCAGCCCCACTATAAGGGGACTCGAATGGCGGAACGCCACTATGCGCCCGGGCTCTTTCGCGCTGACCACGGCCAGGGCAAAGGAGCCCTTAAGTTGCCGGCAAGCTCTTCTCACGGCGGAAGCCAGGTCCCCATCGTAGGCTTCCTCAATCAGGTGGACGATGACCTCCGTATCCGTTTCCGACGTAAAGGTATGGCCTCTGGCAACCAGCTCCTCCCGCAGCTCCCGGTGGTTTTCGATTATCCCGTTGTGGACGAGAGCGATCTCGTGCCTGCAATCTACGTGGGGGTGGGCGTTTTCCCGGCTGGGCTTGCCGTGCGTCGCCCACCTGGTATGCCCGATTCCCGTCGTCGCCGGCGGCAAATCCTCGAGAAGCTCTCGAAGCTTGGAAAGCCTTCCTTCCACTTTGGCGGTGAGGATTCCTTTGCCGTCGAGCACGGCGACGCCGCACGAATCGTATCCGCGGTATTCCAGATTGGATAGACCCTGGTAGAGGATGGGCACTGCCTGTCTACCCCCGACGTATCCAACGATGCCGCACACGAAAAAACACCCCTTTCGGCGATCGCGTTCTTGTTTTGGGACGCGCCCATAATCAGATGGAAAAGCGGTGGATTTGTCTTGAGGGTTTCGTGCGCGAGAAATTCCCCGGGGTGAGTCCTCACCCCCCCGGGCCACCCGCCGCCATTTGTTCTCTGGTCACCCGGAGGTTTTGTGGCGCTCTTACGGCCGTGGCCGGCCGTGGGGCACCCGCCGAATCTTTCGATTAACCCCAACCTCGTCAACTTGCCGCCGTACCCGGCCCGGCAAGTCCAGGCGCTTTTTACCCTATCTTCTCGCCCACGTCTTCCTCAGTCTCTGCGCTCCGTATCACCTCCGCAATACGCCTCGCCCATTTTTGGGCCGTTTCTCTTTCGGGAGCTTCCACCATCACCCGAACGACCGGTTCGGTGCCGGATGGGCGCACGAACACCCTACCCTTCCCGCCTAATTGCGCCCGAGCTTCATCCATTTCCCTCTTCAAAGTCGAAGACGCCATAGCTTGAGTCTTGTCCCTCACCGGGATATTCAGGAGCACCTGGGGGATCGAAGGTATGCCCGCGGTGAGATCTTCGAGCTTCATTCCCGTGCGGACGAGGACCTCGGTTAAAAGCAAAGAGGTCATGATTCCGTCCCCGGTGGGTGTGATGTCCCTGAAGATGATGTGCCCGGATTGTTCTCCTCCAAGGGAATATCCGCCGCGGTCCATTTCATCCAGGACGTATCTGTCGCCCACCGCCGTTCTCACAAACCTGATTCCAAGAGAGGTCAGGTAGAGCTCGAGACCCAGATTAGACATGACCGTGCCGACTACAGTGTTTCCGTTGAGGTGCCCGCGCTCTTTCATGTCTTTGGCCATGACTCCCATAATCCGGTCGCCGTCTTCCACGCCCCCGAGGGAATTGACGGCGATGCACCGGTCACCGTCACCGTCGTGGGCGAACCCGACGTCGAAACCTTCGTCTTTCATCTTTTCGGCGAGGATTTCGGGGTGAGTAGAGCCGCAGCGAAAGTTGATCATCTCCCCGTCGCCACCGGAGTTGAGCGTCTTCACCCGAGCTCCGAGGCTTTCCCACACCTGCCGGGCCAACCGACCCGTTGCACCGTTGGCGCAATCCACCATCACCTTTAGCCCCGAAAAAGAGACTCGAGGAATTCCTGAAAGGAACTCCACGTACCTGGAGACCTCTCCCTCGGCACGGGTCACTCTTCCCACGCCATTGCCGGTGGGCCTCCCCGCGCGTTTGCCGTCGCTCAAAATGAAGGCGGAGATCTTCTCCTCCAGAGAATCGTCGATTTTCCTTCCGGTAGGGCCGAAAACCTTGAGTCCGTTGAACTCACCCGGGTTATGGGAGGCGGATATCATCACTCCCCCGTCGAGACGGGTTTCCCTTATGAGGTACGCGAGGCCGGGGGTGGTGAGGACGCCGAAAGTGACCGCCCGGCATCCGGAAGCGCACAACCCCGCGACGACTGCAGCCTCCAGCATATCCCCGGAAGCTCGGGTGTCCTTCGCCACCCCCACTTTACCTCCGGGTACAACATAAAGACCAAGCGCAAGGCCCAGTTTGAAAGCCATCTCCGGAGTCAGATCGTCGTTGGCGACGCCCCTGATTCCATCGGTACCGAACAGATTCACTCTTCGCCCGTTCTCCTTTCAGCGTCCTTTGATCTCACCAGCGCGTTAGGCGAAGGGTCAAACTCGAGGGTTCAACCGTTTTAACGCTGACCCCTTCGCCCCCCTCAACCTTAGCTCTTACGAGAACTTGGTGCTCCCCCTCGGGCAAACCCTGCGCATCAACGTATGCTCTGATGTCCTCGATGGTCACTTTATCCACGAGGTCGCGCCTGCCTTCGATCACCACGTCAACTTCGCTTTTCGGACTTAAATCCCAGCCGAGACCAGGTGACCGGTTTTGGACAATGACGGGTATGTTGGAGAAACGTTTGGTGGTGATATCCTCAACTATCTCCACGGAAACCGTGACCGACGTATACTGCACGGGAGTTACGCCCTGAGGCAGGGCCAGAGGGACCACGGTCGTAAAAGAGCTGGATTGTCCTGTGAGTTTGACGGGCTTGGTCGGGATCACCGACGGTGAGGAGCCTGCCGACGAAAGCCGGACCTTCACCGAAGACGGACTAACCGTAATCGACTTCACGCGGTAGCCCGGGGCGGGCGAACCATCCTGCGTGACCTGCACCGGGAGCGTTCTAGACGGTGGAAGCGCGATCATGGGTACCCTGGCTTCGGTTTCCGAGGGTGTAACGGCCAGACCCGGGACTTCCGCGCCCGTTGAATCCCGCGGCACCAGTTTGACTCTCCTCACAACATTACTTTGCGCCCCGGTGACGTCGATCTCGGCGGAGGCAACCTCCACCCTTTCCACAAGCCTTTTCGGTCCCGATACGGTGACCTCGGCCACCGTGAGAAAGGGCGCTCCTTGCTGGTAGTCCTCATGAGGCTTGCCGGTGACCAGCACTCTTACAGGCACTTCCCTTGAAACCACCGGGTCTACGTCCACCTGGACCACAGCCGGCGATATCTCAAGCACCCGGAGACCGGGAGGCGGGGTGACCGTTGGCTTCATCTCAAGCGGTCCGGGAGAAAGTTGCACGGAAGATAAGTCCACCGAAGCTTCAATCTGTCCCAGGTCGGATCTTTGAAAGGTTTTGACACGACCTCCCAGGGTGACCCTGATTCGCTCGGGAAACACGGAAAGGACCCGCCAGCCCTCGGCCAGATTCACCACCTTCACGGGAACGTCGATGACCTGCCTGGTAAGGGGATTTTGCTCGTTGATCACCTGCAACCATACGAAGGCCGCCAGGACCACAGCTAGTACTTTGGGAATTACCTCTTTGTCCTTGAACCAGCTTCTCATCTTCTCCGGATCACTCTCCCCGCTCCGTCCCAACTGTCCATTCCGGACAACCGCGTGGTTCGGCCGGCTACCCGAACGACGCAACGGTGATCCTGCTGGATGCCCATCCTAGCGACCTATTTTCTGAAACAGCGACGGGACGGACGGAATCATGAGCTCCTCTAATTTTGCCTTGAGGGTTTTCTTGTCAAGGCCCCTTATAAGCCTGCCCGCGGAGGCCAGGGATATCGTCCCCGTCTCCTCTGAAACCACCACGGAAACGGCGTCGGACACCTCGGTTATTCCGATGGCCGCCCGGTGTCTGGAGCCCAGTTCGACGCTGACCCTCTCCTGCGTAAACGGGAGAAAAGAAGCGGCCGCCACGATCCTGTCGCCCCTAATTATGACGGCGCCGTCGTGCAGGGGAGTTCCAGGAACAAATATGTTTTGCAGGAGTTCCGATGACACGACGGCGTCGAGCTTCACTGATTCCTCGATATACTCGCCGAGACCGCTTTCCCTCTCGAGCACCACGAGGGCGCCGGTTTTCGAGCTCGATAGACTGGATACCGCTTCCACCACTTCCGAGATGACCTTCGTCGAAGTCGTGGCAGGAGCCCACAAACTACCCCGGGCAAAGATCCTCCCCCGCCCGATTTGCTCCAGGGCTCTTCTAAGCTCGGGCTGAAATACCACGGGAATAGCTATCACCAGCATGGTTCTGAGCTGAGACAGAATCCAGTGTATCGTGTAGAGCCTGAGCCACTGGGAGACGGATACGAGCACCAGAAGCACGGCGATGCCCTTTAGCAGTTCCACCGCCCTGGTGCCCCTGATCAAAATGAAAACCCGGTAGAACAGGTAAGCTACGACAGCTATATCCACGATAGCCAGGACTATGTCGTACCAGGTAAAATACTGTAGAAGACCGGAGATCGTAGCTTGAGCCCGCCTTTCCTCAAATTAAAAAGGTCTTATTCAAGAATATCATTCGAGAGGACGATGTAAAACCCTTTCCGCGCTCAAGGCCAGTTAGTAACCGGGCACCCGTAGATTGGATCTCTACGGAAGGAGGATAGGGTTCTCTTAAATCGAATACTGTCCTGAAAGGCACAATTTACTTCGGTACGGCGATTCAGCGGACGGAAAGGAGGCGTCAGGCAGCGGGTGCCTCTTAGACCCGCTTCAGTCATGACGGTCTACTTTGACAAACCAGGGCCTCACAACACGGCAAAGGTGGCCGAACTCGTTGAGGCGAGATCTCGTGAATTCGGCATTCGCCACGTGGTCGTGGCCTCTAACACCGGCTTTACGGCGAGGCATTTTAAGAGTAAGGACTTTCACGTTGTCGTAGTCACCCACCACGTGGGCTTCAAAGGACCCGGCATCGACGAAATGGGCCCCGACGTCAGGGAGGAGCTTCGCCGGGAGGGGATGGATGTCCTCACTCAGACCCACCTCTTTGGTAACGTGGAGAGGGCCGTGACTTCGAAGTACGGAGGATTGTACCCGGGCGGCATAATCGCCAATGCACTCAGGATGTTCTCTCAAGGAACCAAGGTCGCGGTGGAAATAGCTGTGATGGCTTTGGACGCCGGTCTTATCCCGTACGGAGTGCCCGTAATCGCGGTAGGCGGGACATCGCGCGGAGCGGATACCGCTTTGGTCCTCAAGCCATCTCACGCCAAAACCATCTTTGATACCGAGATTTTGGAGATAATCGCGAAGCCGAGAAGTCCGAAGGAAGAATAACTTGTGGAGGTGGTACGAAGCGTGTCCGGCGAAGAACGGAAGATCGTGGGAACCCCGGAACCGGGACCGGTGAGAGAAACGAGTCCGCTCGCACAGGCGGAGGAGAATACCGAGGTCCTGCTACCGCTGGCCGGATTCGAGGTTTACCTCAAGCCCGACGGGGGTCTCAGGTTCGGAGAAGGAGTGGTCGAACCTGAGCCGGACCTCAGAACGAAGGACGACGCCCGGGATGTTTGCCTCTACCCGCACGGGGACGGACCTTCCATTCTCTACTGGATGTACAGAGGAACCGGCGAAGCTTCTGTTCTCCGGGCCATGGAGCGGGAGGGCATCAGGTACGATATCACGGTTCTTGCGCCGGGAAAGGTCGGTTCGGAGTACGTGAAAACCGTGGGTCACATTCACCCCGTCGCGCCCGGGGGGATGTGGACCTATCCCGAGGTGTACCAGGTCCTTCACGGTAAAGCTCATTTCCTCCTCCAGCGCGGTGGGGAGCTTTCCGGCGAAGTGGAGGATTTCGCCGTCGCCGATTTCGAAACCGGAGACGTCCTCGTGGTATGGCCTAACTACGGGCACGTCACTGTGAACCCGGGCGACTCGTATCTGGTAATGGCCAACTTCGTTGCGAGAAACTTCAAATCCATCTACGACCCAATTAGGCAGCGCAAGGGGCTCGCCTACTACAATGTGGAGCACAAGGACCAGTCCATCTTCATCCCCAACGACAATTACTCCCGTCATCCCCGCCCCAAGCTCATAAAGGCCCGGGACTGGCAGGAGTTCGGATTGGAGCGGGGCACGAGCATGTACTCGCTATGGAAATCCGGTCGGGCTCGGATGGACTTCCTGACGGATCCTGCACGTTACCAGGAAGTATGGGAGCGAGAAGGGATACGCCCGCTATGAGACGGGAAACGGCACCCGAAACCAACCTGGTCATCATCACCGGAGTGTCGGGAGCTGGTAAAAGCTCGGCGTTACGAGCTTTGGAGGACATGGGCTTCTTTTGCGTTGATAATCTTCCACCGAGCCTCATACCCAAGTTTGCGGAACTTTGCGCCCAAGCTAGGGAAAAAATAACCAGGATAGCTATGGTCGTGGATGTGAGGGGCGGAGAGTTCTTCGGGACGCTGTCCCAATCGCTAGAGGACCTGGACGAGATGGGGATAAAGCCCGTCATCGTCTTCTTGGACGCAGACGACGAAACCCTGGTCAGGCGATTCAAGGAAACCCGCCGGCGGCATCCGTTAAGTCCGCGCGAGGGAGTCCTCGATGGAATCCGCATGGAGCGCCAAATGCTCAAAGAGATTAGAGGCCGGGCTCATTTGGTGATAGATACATCCAACTTGAGCCCTCAAAACTTCCGTAAATATCTTGCGGACAAGCTCTCTTATGGAGCAGGCCTGGAGACGCTGGTCATCACCGTTATGACTTTTGGATACAAGCACGGACTCCCGATGGACGCCGATCTGGTTTTCGACGTAAGGTTCCTGCCCAATCCCTATTACGTCGACGCGCTCAAGCCCCTCTCGGGGCTGGATGACCCGGTAATCCAATACGTCATGGGTTTCCCTGTGACCAACCGTTTCCTCAACCGCCTTAAATCATTCCTGGATTTTCTCGTCCCTCAGTACGTTGCCGAAGGGAAAAGCCACCTTACGATAGCTATAGGGTGTACAGGGGGGCGTCACAGGTCGGTTGTGATAGCAGAGCATCTCAAGGAACACTTCAAAACGCAGGGACGTACCGTCGTAGTGGAGCACCGCGATATGGATCGAGGGGAAACCGGAGGGTAGCTGTTTGAATCCAACGTCTGAGATCCCGAGAGTTGTAGCTGTAGGGGGCGGGACGGGCCTCTCGACGTTGTTGAGAGGGCTCAAGAAGCTTCCGTGCCACGTTACGGCCATCGTCACCGTAGCCGATGACGGGGGTAGCTCGGGAAGACTCAGGCGAGACATGGGGATACTCCCTCCCGGAGATATAAGGAACTGCCTCTTAGCCCTTGCTGAAGCTGAACCAGAGATGAGACAGCTCTTCAATCACCGGTTTTCCAAAGGTGAGTTCGAAGGGCACAACTTCGGCAACCTGTTCCTCGCAGCGATGACGGAGATGACCGGAGATTTTCAACTGGCCGTCCGCGCCATGTCCAGGATCCTCGCGGTAAAAGGTAAGGTTCTCCCAGCTACTCTGGAGGACGTGGTTCTCGAGGCGTCGCTGGAGGATGGACGGGTCATTCGGGGCGAACACTTAATACCTGAGGCGAGAGGGAAGATCCGGGACGTACGACTGGTACCTCCTGATGCCCCGGCCCTGGAGGAGGCGTTAAATGAGATCGGTTTGGCCGACCTCGTCGTCCTGGGACCGGGGAGTCTTTACACGTCCGTAATACCGAATCTGCTGGTTCAAGACATAGCCCGCGCAATAGGGTCTTCCCGGGCCCTGAAGTTCTACGTGGTCAACCTCATGACCCAGCCAGGGGAAACCGACGGTTACTCCGCCGCCGACCATGTGAGAGCCATTCTCAACGTGGGGGGCCCGGGTTTCATAGACGTGGTAGTCGTAAACGTGGGTCAGGTTCCTCCCGGCGTCGAGCAACGCTATGTGGAGGAAGGACGGTACCTCGTCGATCCCTCCCTGGATGCCATAGGTAAGCTCGGGGTTTCGATCATCGCCGGCGATTTCGGTGCCCCGGGGGAACTTGCCAGGCATGACCCGGATAAACTGGCCGGCGTGATCTTGAATGCGTGGGAGGAGGTACACCACCGAGGTGAAAAGAGATCTGACGTTTTCCCGGTCGGTTAAGCAAGAGCTCTCCGCTATTCGGGTCAGGGACCGTAAAGTGGCGCAGGCGGAGCTGGCCGGCATCACAGCTTGCCGGTCTTCGGGTCAGCCAAGGGGGGGAACGTTCCTGATCACCAGCGAGCCTCATCTCGCCCGGCGGTTTCTTTATCTCTCCAAACTCGTTGCAGGCGGTTCCCGGGAAAATAGGGTTTCTTTCTCGCGCCCTTCAGGAGGACGGAAGCAACCACCAAGGATATCGGTGTCGGTGACGCTACGGCCCGGTCTCGGAGAACCCGATCTTTCCCGCCGGGAGACCCGCCGCGCTTTCCTGCGGGGGGTTTTTATCGGGCGCGGTTCCATGTCCGCCCCGTCTTCCGGGCCCCATCTCGAAATCGTGTTTGGGTCGCGGGAACAAGCTGACAGGGTTGCCTCCCTCATACAGTCGGAAGGACTCTCGCCGGGTGTTCTCAAGAGGCGGGGCGAATGGGTGGTCTACCTCAAAAACGGCGACGAAATCGTAGACTTCCTCAAACTCATAGGAGCTTCCCGGGGCGTCATAGAATACGAGGATCAGCGAGCCAGAAGAAACCTCCGGGGTACGGTAAACCGGCTGGTGAACATGGATGGAGCTAACCTCAGCCGCTCTGTGGAGGCATCTTTAAGGCAGATAGATAACATACGCATCATCGATGAGCTTCTGGGAATAGATCGTCTTCCCGCAGCTCTCCGGGAAATCGCCAGGGCGCGTTTGGAGAACCCCGAGCTCACGCTGGAGGAGTTGGGGGCAGCTTTGCGGAGACCTGTTTCCAAGTCGGCGGTGAATCACAGGCTGCGCCGTCTTTCCAAGCTAGCAAAAAAGCTTTTGCAGACGTCTGAAGTTCGCCGGATGTAAATTGCTTCACAGACAGGCGGGGAGCTCTTCTCGAGCTCCCCGCTCTTTTCACCAGGGTCAGAACGAAATCTCTATTCTACCCACGGACGTGGAAGCTTTGAGGGTTGCCTTTTGGGCAGCTTCGCCAAACCCGGCACTCCTCGCATGGTACCTTTTGGGACCCCAGCGCCGTCCTCTGTCGTCGTAAAGAACCTCGGCTGTGTCGAGCCCGCCTACGGTGATGGATCCCATATTGGTGGAGGCGTCCACCTCGTAAGCTACACCGGGGGCCTTTTCCACGACGACTTCGATCCGGCCATTCGCCGTTTCGAACTGCCAGTCCCCTGCGCCCCTCAGCCTCGCCTCGATCCGGCCGTTCGCCGTATCAGCTTTCAGGCGCTTGGATTCCCCGCGGTATTCTACCCTGCCGTTGGCTGTACCGATGGAAGTCTCGGTAAAGGATGAAGTATCTACGTCCACCCGGCCGTTGGCCGTGTCAGCTACGAGCCGGCTCCCTTCCACTCCGTCCACCTCGATCCTGCCGTTAGCTGTATCGAGGTTGAGGGAAGCTTTCCTCCCCCGGGGCAGCTTCAACCGGAAGGCACAAGAGGCCCCCGTTCGCCACGCGAACGAATCCTTGCTCTTGCCCCTGAGGATGAGTCCTTCCTGGCTGAATTCGTATATGTCCTCGCACTTTTCTCGAGCTTCTTCTTCGGTCGCGGCCCTCACTCTTTTGATGACCTCTAGGGTGTATCCGGGTTGGTCGGCCACACCCACTTCGATTCTGCCGTTAGTGGTGCGGAGGTTAACCTGGATCTCCCCTTCGGCAGGGAACTCGCCGTTGATGGTGTCGACGAATTCGTACTCGTCTGCAGGAGACCCGAGCCCTTCAAACCAGCCCATGCCCCCCCGGAACAACCCTTCGAAGACACCCCTGAGGCTCTCGCCGACCGTCTCGGATACCGCTTTTCCGATGTACTCAGCTCTCTTCCCCGCTTCCTCGGCGAGGTATTCCGCCCGCTCTGCAGCAGCTTTAGCTGCTTGCTCCGCTTTTTCCTGTGTGCGTTTTATCTTTTCCTCCCATGTGTCCTCGGGTCGTTCAGGTCTTTCCGGTCTTCCGGACCTTCCCCGAGTTTCCTCTCCTCCAGGAGACAGAGCTTTCAGGAGCTCAACCCCCTGTTCCGGCGTAATCTTGCCCTCCGCCACCATCCGCAGAATCTCGAGCTTTTCCTCCTCTGCCATTTCTCTTCTTCCTCCTCCTGCAACCCTGTTGTGCCTTTATCCCCCGGCTGGGTTGCTCACTTTTTAAGGAGCAGGTCTTCCCCGTTCTTAGAATCAAACCACCCGGTATGACGGCATCACCTTCATGGACCAGCCCGGAACGTCCTCCTCCGATCGTTGACGTCCGGCGTCCCGGGACTGCTCCACCCGTCCCGAACAGCCTTCACTGAAGAGATCTGAGCATCCTCGCAGCTTCCTTCGCCGTGATCTCGCCGGCTCCGAGCTTCTGGAGGATCTCCTTCTGCCGAGACGCTTTCCAGTCCTCATCGACCTGGGCTTCGGAACCGGTGGACACGGGATAACCTAGAGCTTGTATCACCGCCTCCAGGCGTGACCTGACGGTGGGATACGAGATTCCCAGCTCCCTTTCCACTTCTCTTATATTGCCCCGGCATTTGATGAAGATCTCGGTGAAGGCCCTCTGCTCCGGAGTGAGCTTGGCAAACTTGTCCATATGGAAGTAGCCAGATATCCTGGTATTGCATGACGGGCAATGGATCTCCGTCACTTCCATGCTTCCGCCGCACACCGGGCATGTTCCGATGACCTCTCTAGGCACGGGGGGCCCCTCCTTGTACAGAAATATAAATGTGGTACCTGGTCAATGTCAATAAAGTCCTTAAAACATTTAATCCCGGACTTTTAACTCTTGGATGTTGGCTGGTCTTCTTTCGGATGCCCGGTAGCTCCTTTTGCCGATAGCGATTCTAGTATTTTTGCAGCTAGCACCGGCCCTATCCCCGGGAGCTTCTGGATTTCTTCAGGGGAGGCTCGGGCGATACTCTCCACGCTGCCGAAGTGAGCTAAGAGCGCCTTTTTCCTTTCCTCGCCCAAACCCGGCACGTCGTCCAGGGCGGACCGGCGAGCTTTTTTGCTTCTGAGCTTTCTGTGGTAACTTACGGCGAACCGATGAGCTTCGTTTCTCAGGCGCATAACCAGGAAAAGAGCGCCCGAATCCCGCGGTAAAATGAGAGGATCTTCCCGTCCGGGAATGTATATCTCCTCGTTTTTCTTGGCCAGTCCCACCACGGGAATGTCGAGGCCCAGTTCCCTCATGACTTTCGAAGCGACCGATACCTGGCCTTTCCCTCCATCGACAAGGACCAGATCGGGGAAGACCGTAAATTTCCCAGACTTCCCTTTGCGCCTCTCTTCGAGCCCCCTGGAAAACCTGCGCCGGAGAGCTTCCTCCATCATCGCGTAATCGTCGGGTTCGTCCAAGCTGATCTTAAAACGCCTGTACGAGGACTTGTCCGGCTTGCCGTCCTGTAACACCACAAGGGAAGCTGAGGCATCCTTCCCACCGGTGTTGGAGACGTCGTACCCCTCTATCCGCCTGGGTAGGACGGACAAGCTGAGCTCCCTGGCCAGATCCTCCATGGCCTTCTCGTTTTCCGCTTTCTTTCGCTCGTCGAGAGGTACGAGTTCCGATACCAGCACCCGTGCGTTGTCCATGGCCATGCTCACAAGGTCCTTTTTGAAACCGCGTTTCGGGGCCAGCACTTTTACGACGTGGCCCGAAACTTGCTGAAGGAGATCCTCCAGGGAGGCGGTGTCGGCTCCGGCGTCGGGGATCAGGATTTCTTCGGGGACCGCGGCAGCTCGAGAGCTGTAGTACTGGGCGACGAAGGCCGCAAGCACTTCCGAGAGGGGCTCGTCCCGAGTCCCGGTAAGCTTGAAGCCCTCCCTACCCAAGAGCCGTCCTTCCCTAATCACCAGGACGGCCATGTAACCGTCGTCTCCGTAGGGATGAAACCCGAGGACGTCTCCGTCTTTCATGTCGGCCCTGATGGCCTTCTTAGCCGACATGATCTGGTCGAGAGCCCGGATCTGGTCCCGGAGCTTCGCCGCCCCCTCAAAGTCCAGGGACTCCGCCCGGGCCCTCATCCTTCGTTCGAGACTCTCCCGCACTTCCCGGTGTTTGCCTTCGAGAAATCTAACTACCTCTTCAATGGTTTCCATGTATGCTTCTCGCGAGCAGAGGCCGGCGCATGGAGCGGGACATCTCCCGACGTGATATTCCAGGCACGGCCTGGCCTGGGTCTTGAACGTGGTATCCTTGCATGTCCTGTAAGGGAAAATCTTCCTTAAGAGTTTAAGGGTCTCCCGCACCGCTCCGGCCCTTGTAAACGGTCCAAAGTATCTTGCGCCGTCCTTTTTCGTCCGCCTTGCGATGGTGACTCCCGGCCACTCGTCAGCTAAACCGACCCGTAGGTACGGATAGTGCTTATCGTCTTTCAGCCGGATGTTGTAGCGAGGCTTATGCTTCTTGACGAGGTTGGACTCGAGTATCAAAGCTTCTGTTTCCGAACCGGTCGTGATGAATTCGACGTCGGTCGCTCGCTCCATCATCGTCCGGGTCTTGGGGGATAGGTCTTGACCAAAATAGGAGCGAACCCTGTTCCTCAGAGAGCGGGCTTTTCCCACATACAGGACTTCTCCGCCCTCCCCTTTAAAGACGTACACTCCCGGGCCTTCGGGGGCTTCAAGGGCCTTTCGCCGGAGATCGTCGCGGGAAGAGTCCCGGACGACCATGCGCTCGGTACGAAGCTCGTCAATCACCGGAGGAAACCACCTCCCGGACGGACCGGGGAGAGGCCAGCACCTTTCTGAGGTAAAGACCGGTGTAAGAACCGTGAGTGGCGGCGATCTCTTCCGGTGTGCCTTCGCCGACCAGGTACCCTCCGGCATCGCCGCCCTCAGGGCCCAGATCGATGACATAATCGGCACTTTTCACCACGTCCAGGTTATGCTCGATCACCAGGACCGTCGACCCGGCATCCACCAGCCTCTGGAGGACCTCGATGAGTCTGTGAACGTCCTGGAAGTGCAGGCCGGTCGTAGGCTCGTCCAGGATGTAAAGGGTTCTCTCGTTGCCCCTTCTCGAAAGCTCGGTGGCGAGCTTCACCCGCTGAGCTTCCCCCCCGGAAAGGGTTGTAGCAGGCTGACCGAGCTTGATGTAGCCGAGGCCGACGTCGTACAGAGTGGTCAGCTTGTGCCGTATCCGGGGCATGCTGGAGAACAGACCCATAGCCTCCTCAACCGTCATGTCCAGGACATCCGCGATGTTCTTTCCGTGATACCGAACCTCCAGAGTCTGACTGTTATAGCGCTTGCCACCGCACACCTCGCACTGGACATATACGTCGGGGAGAAACTGCATTTCGATCCTGATGATACCCTCGCCGCGACAGGCCTCGCACCGTCCTCCCCGGAGGTTGAAGCTGAACCTGCCCTGCTTGTACCCTCTCATCCTCGCCTCCGGAGTCATTGCGAAAAGTTCCCTTATGTCGGTAAACACTCCGGTGTAAGTAGCCGGGTTCGATCTGGGAGTCCTTCCTATGGGAGACTGATCGATTTTAATTACTTTGTCCAGGTATTCCAGGCCGTCTATGCGGTCGTGGGCACCCGGCTTCAGATGCGCGCCATGTAAAAGAAGCGCAGCTTTACGATAGAGGATGTCGTCTACGAGTGTGCTCTTGCCCGACCCGGATACTCCTGTAACGCATACGAAGAGACCCAGGGGGATCTTCACGTCTATGTTTTTCAGGTTATGCTCTCTAGCGCCTTTTATTTCGAGATATCTCCCATCCGGCTTCCTGCGCGGGGGTACTTCGATCTTTATCTTGCCGCTCAGGTACTTCCCCGTGACGGACGCCGGGTTCGCCATGATCTCCTCGATGGTACCCTGAGCAACTACCCGTCCGCCGTGTTCCCCGGCTCCGGGGCCGATATCGATTATGTGGTCCGCCCGCCTCATGGTCTCCTCATCGTGCTCCACCACGAGCAGGGTATTGCCCAGATCCCTGAGCTTTTCCAGAGTATCTAGAAGTCTTCCGGCATCTCTCGGATGCAGGCCCACGGTGGGCTCGTCGAGTACGTAGAGCACCCCTACCAGCCCGGACCCGATTTGGGTTGCCAGTCTAATCCTCTGAGCTTCGCCCCCCGCAAGAGTACCGGCAGTCCGGGAAAGGGTGAGGTAACCCAGACCCACATCTCTGAGGAAGGTGAGCCTCGCCCGGATTTCCTTGAGGACCTGGCCGGCGATGGCTTCTTCTCTGGGGGTGAGGCGGAGCGAGGTCACGAAGGACAGCGCCTGCTCTACCCACATGGCGGTGACCTCAGCTATGTTCTTGTCCGCTACGGTGACCGCGAGAGCTTCGGGACGCAGTCGCGTTCCGTTGCAGGCGGGACACGGTTTGAAGGCCATATACTCCTCTATCTCCATCCGCGCCCAGTCCGAATCAGCTTGCTTGTACCTGCGTTCGAGGTTGCGTACGACCCCTTCGAATTCGATCCAGTTTTCCCTCACGCGTCCGTAGGTGTTTTCGTACCTGAAGAGGATGCGCTCCCCCGGAGCTCCGTACAGGATTATGTTGAGTTGCTCGTCGGTGAGCTCTCCGACGGGCACCTCCGTAGAAAACCCGTAATGAGCTGCCACTGCCTCGAGCAACTGGGCGTAGTACCCGTCCGGCGAACCGTTCCAGGGGGCGATGGCTCCGTCCGCTATGGACTTTCGCTTATCCGGGATGACCAGGTCGGGGTCGATTTCCATGTTGACACCCAGGCCGTTGCACACTTTACAAGCTCCAAACGGATTGTTAAAGGAAAAGAGCCTCGGCTCGAGCTCAGCTATGCTGACGCCGCAATCGGGGCAATAAAGCTCGGGACTCCAAAGCATGTCTTCCTGTCCGGGTATTTCTATCCCCACGAGCTTGCCCGACAGGGACAAGGCAGCTTCCAGCGAGTCGATGAGCCGCTCCCGGATACCCGGTTTGACCACGAGCCTGTCGACCACCGCCTCTATGTTGTGCTTCTTCTGCTTCTCCAGGCGTTTGCCGATGAACTCGGATACCTCGGCGGTGACTCCATCCACCCTGACCCTGAGGTAACCGGCCCGCTGCACATCCTGAAAGACCTTCTCGTATTCGCCTTTCCGTCCTCTCACCAGCGGGGCCAGAACCGAAAACCTGGTCCCCTCCGGCAGTGACATTATCTGGTCAGCGATCTGGTCCACCGTTTGCTTGGAAATGGGTTTGCCGCACGAAGGGCAGTGAGGATGTCCTATCCTGGCAAACAAAAGCCGCAGGTAATCATAGATTTCCGTAACAGTCGCCACGGTCGACCTGGGGTTTCGGGAACCAGCTTTCTGGTCGATGGATATCGCCGGAGAAAGGCCCTCGATGTAGTCGACATCGGGTTTGTCCATGAGCCCCAGGAACTGTCTGGCATAAGCGGAAAGGGACTCGATGTACCGCCTCTGTCCTTCGGCGTAAATGGTGTCAAAAGCCAGCGAGCTCTTCCCCGACCCCGAAATCCCGGTGATCACCGTCAGGGTGTTTCTGGGGATTTCAAGGTCGATGTTCTTGAGGTTGTGCTGGCGTGCGCCCTTTATGACTATTCTACCCTCTGTCATCCGTGCCACCATCCCCGGTACCCTATATCGCCTTAAGCCCGAACCTTTCTTGAAGCTCGAATATCATGTCCCTCAAAAGAGCTGCCCTCTCGAACTCGAGGTTCTTCGAAGCTTCTTTCATCTCCCGGGCGAGCTTCTTAGCCAGAGCCGGCGCGTCTCTCTTTGAAATGCTGGATATATCACGCCCTTCCCAGTACGCAGAACGACTCTTGATGGGATGGGCAGCTTCTATTACGTCTCTTACCGCCTTTTCTACGGTGGCCGGCGTGATATTGTGCTTTAGATTGTACTCCATTTGCTTTTTCCTGCGCCTGTTCGTCTCGTCTATCGCCTGGCGCATGCTATCGGTGATCGTGTCCGCGTACATGATGACGTGACCGTGGACATTCCGGGCCGCCCTGCCTATCGTCTGAATTAGCGAAGTGGTCGACCGCAGATATCCTTCTTTATCGGCGTCGAGGATCGCCACCAGGGAAACCTCGGGGAGGTCTAGCCCCTCTCTAAGCAGGTTGATCCCAACCAGAACGTCGAAGACGCCCAGACGCAGGTCCCTAACTATTTCCATGCGTTCGAGCGTGTCGATCTCGGAGTGGAGGTAGCGGACCTTCACCCCGGCGTCCCGCAGGAAATCGGCCAAGTCTTCCGCCATCCTTTTGGTGAGGGTGGTTATGAGCACCCTCTCGCCCCTGGCGGTGACTTTCTCGATTTCCGAGAGAATGTCGTCAACCTGCCCCTTCGTAGGCCGGACCTCCACCTCCGGGTCCGCCAGGCCGGTAGGCCTGACAACCTGTTCCACGACCCTCTCCGCCCTGGAAAGCTCATAAGGGCCGGGGGTGGCGGATACGTATATCACCTGGCCTACCTTTCTCTCGAACTCTTCGAAGTTGAGGGGCCTGTTATCGAAGGCAGACGGAAGCCGGAATCCGTGCTCCACCAGGGAAACTTTCCTCGAGTGATCCCCCTCGTACATGCCCCGGATCTGCGGAATCGTCACGTGAGACTCGTCGATGACCACCAGGAAATCCTCGGGGAAGAAGTCCAGCAAAGTATAAGGAGGCTCTCCGGGCGCCCTTCCCGTGAGGTGCCTCGAGTAGTTCTCTATCCCCGGGCAATAACCCACTTCCCGCAGCATATCCAGGTCATATTTGGTCCGCTGTTCCAACCTGTATGCTTCGAGGATCTTTCCCTTCTCCCTGAGATATTTCAGTCGCTCCTCGAGCTCAGCTTCGATGGAAGCTATTGCAGCTTCCATCCGGGCGTAAGGTGTGACGTAGTGCTTTGCAGGGTAAATAGCTACGTGATTCCGCTCAAACAGGTCGTATCCGTTCAGTACGTCGAACTCGGTTATCCGTTCGATTTCATCTCCCCACATAGACACCCTTATGGCGCGATCCTGGTACGATGCGGGGAATATCTCTACCACATCACCCCGCGCCCGGAAAGTGCCCCGGGAAAAGTCCACATCGTTCCTGGTGTATTGGATATCCACGAGCTTGCGAAGGATTTCCTCTCGGGATATTTCCTGCGCGCGCCTGAGAGAGACCACCATGTCCCTGTAATCTTCCGGAGATCCCAGCCCATAGATGCACGACACGCTCGCTACGATGAGAACATCCCTGCGCTCGAATAGGGCGCACGTAGCCGAATGCCGCAACTTGTCGATGTCGTCATTGATCAGAGAATCTTTTTCGATGTAGGTGTCTGTCTCCGGGATATACGCTTCGGGTTGGTAGTAATCGTAATAGCTCACGAAGTATTCCACCGCGTTGGAAGGGAAGAAGCTTTTGAACTCACCTGAGAGTTGCGCCGCCAGAGTTTTGTTGTGGGAAATGACCAGCGTGGGTCGGTTTATCCTTGCCACGACATTAGCTATCGTGAAAGTCTTGCCCGACCCTGTGACGCCCAAAAGAACCTGATGCTTAAGGCCCTTGTGGATGCCGTCCACCAGAGCTTCTATAGCTTCCGGCTGGTCCCCTTTGGGAGCAAACTCCGTTCTCAGTTCGAACCGAGACAAGCCTCATCCCCCGATTTAGTATTATACACTCGAGGAGACCACCCAACAAATGTTCGAACCCCCGGGGTTATCTTTCCGGCACCGGGGCCAAACGAAGGTCCTGGGTGGACCGGGCCGATGCAGCTACGCATTATGGCACTAAAGAGCACCGCTCTGGTAGTTGCTATCTCGTCCTTCGGGAGAAATCCGTGAGGTGTATCTTTCGCAGTTGCCGTTCAAGTTCTCTTTCGGAGAATCCTCTTGATGAACCACAGGAGGGGGCTCTGGCGCCCCAATTCCACCAGAGGCTGATCCCCTGGCATTGGCGCCGTGAAAAACCCAAACGGCGCGTTTCCTTGTCTTGACAGGTGCACCGTGGTCCGCTGAGGATCTTCCGGAGACCGGACCACTTCGAGGACCACGTCATTCATCTCCCGGAGGCTTGAAAGAGTTTGTCGAGTCACCGCCATACCAGATATGGAGGTTATGATATTGCCTCGCTTGAGCCCAACTCTGGACGCCTCAGAGCCGGGGATGACCTCGAGGACCGTCGCGCCGGTTCCTTCGGTGGACACGTAATAGGGCTTACCTTCCTGCTCCTTCCTGATACCCGTCCGTATCACGAGCTCGTGGGCGAGCGGAGCAAAGAGGGCGGCGACCCACTGAACCCAGGTCACGTGCGCCGACAGAATCGAAAGACCGAGGAGCACCACGCTATATAGAGCCAGCGTACGCGAGGTTTCCCTGGATCTCTCCTCCGGAGAGGTTGTGAGAGCCAGGTCGGAATAGCCAAGTCCCGCCATGATGGGGGTCATCACGAAGATGGGAACACCGGGGCCCTGGGGTACCGGGCCGCGTAGGAGAGGCCACCAGTCGGGAAGGCTTATCACGTCCCCGGGCAGGGCCGAGGTTTCCGGCACTATAGTGAGAGCCAGCAGTATAAGAGGCACCGGCCAAAAGCGTTGCAAAACGAAGCCCCCTACGACGTCGCCCTCTTTCCGCTGCAAGACCACGGGACTAGCGCACGTGGAGCCGCTTAATCTTATCAAGAGGGATTCCACGGCATGGAGGCAAGCGACGAGACCTGTGACGACGGGCACGTTCACCTGGGGCCGCCCGATGATGAGGTGGAGAGCGCTGAGGATTCCGCCGGCGTACGAGAAGCACAGGAACCTGGGGTTTATTAGGTATAGTACAACGGCCACAGGGAGCAGGTACTGAATGCCGCTGCCGGTAAGTGACACTCCGATGAGTACCAATAAGATGGAAGACAAAAGCCCTCCCAGAAGCCCGAAAGCCATAGCTTTAACCGTCTGAGGAAGGGCTTTATTGAGGGCTTGACCGAATATCTTCTTCTCATTGGTTTCGATCCGCCTGTACTGATCTCCTACGATCATTAGAACGATGAGGAACAAAAAACCCATCACAGGGTCAAGTAACAGGTGTCCGTAAGACCTGATAACCGCCTTAACGAGCTCAGCAAAAGCTCCCACGCTAAAACAACCTCCCTGCGTCCGGGGGCCTTTCACTCCTCATTTTACGTAGGACGCCTCAGCGCCTCTCTGGCCAGCTCCAGTGCCTTTTCCAGCTGCTTGTCAGTTTCTTCGCCGGGGGCGGGGTTCTCCACCACAACGTCGGGAACGATGCCTTTTTCGTGAATCGACCTGCCTGCAGGCGTGAAATACTCAAAGGTCGTTACCTTAACGCATGAGCCGTCCGACTGGGGGAAGAGCTGTTGAACAACCCCTTTCCCAAAAGTGGTGACGCCTACGATAGTACCGCTTTTGGTGTCCTGTATCGCCCCGGCCAGGATCTCCGAAGCGCTAGCTGTAAGGTCATTGACCAGAACCACCAAGGGCATTCCCAGCCCTTCGCCCCCGGCCCGGTAAGTCTTGGGAGGATAAGCTCTTCCCTTGAGAGTGACGACCGGCCCTTCGGGGATGAAAAGGCCGGCGACCTTCACGCACTGGTCTAGGTCCCCTCCTCCGTTGTCCCGGAGGTCCAGGATAAGGGCTTTAGCCCCTCTTCCCTTAAGGTCCTGTATAGCTTCGGCCGTGTCATGATATGCCCGTTCGGTAAAACTGATGAGTTTCACGTACCCTATCTCCGGTTCCGCCATCCGCCATTCTGCGGCCGGTACCACGATGACCGCCCTGGTCAACGTGAAGGTTATCCTTTGTTCCCCGCGCAGCACCGTGATGTTAACCTGGGTCCCTTCGGGCCCTCTTATCCGCACCGCCGCATCATCGCTGGATTTCACCGGAGTACCATCCACTTCGATGATTACATCCTTGGGAAGGATCCCGGCCTTTTCGGCGGGGCTCCCCTTCATAGGGGAAACCACTATTATCCTACCATCTTTATCCTGCTGGATGGTGATTCCCACTCCGGAATATTCCCCGGCGCTCCTCACCTTGAACTCCCGCCATTCAGCTGCGGTCAGATATTGAGAATAGGGATCTCCCAGCGACTCAAGGAGACCCCGGGCCGCTCCTTCCGGCAGGATGGCGGAATCCACCGGCTTGTAAAAAGTGGCCTCTACCAGTCTGGAAATGCGGACGAGTTTTCCCCAGGGACTCCACAGGAGGATTCCGACACCCGCGCCGAGAGCGCCGGCAGCGAGGGCGATGATGACCGTCGCGGCGCAAAGCAAAAAAACTCTTCTTTTAGGCATGAGTCGTCACCACTCCGATTGATACAGCTTTTCGGACCGACCGGCACACGATGAACGAAACACCCAGCGCCTCGTCCGGCTGCTAGAGTTTCCCGGCGATACTGCGAGCCCTTTAAAGCCGGTTTTACGACAATGCTAGTGTAGCATACCTTAACCGGGGGGACTACGGGCGGATGCTGGAGGACCTCCTTTGGGAAAAAGCTACCGGTATCCGCAGTTCAGGCCGGAATGGATTTAAACTCGTTCCGGTCAAGGCAAATAGTTCAGGGGATTTGTGGGTTGGCCTTGGACCCGGACCTCGAAGTGAAGGTGCGGCCCGGTGCTCAGTCCGGTGCTACCGACCTTCGCGATTACCTGCCCGCGGGTAACCTCCTGACCCACCTTAACGAGAAGGGTTTCGCAATGGGCGTACACCGTGGATATCCCGCCCCCATGGTCCAGGACCACATAGTTTCCGTATCCGCTGTCGTGCCTCGCCACCAGAACCCTGCCGTCCTCCGCTGCCCCTATGGGGGTTCCGTACCCCGCCGCTATGTCGATCCCTGCATGGAAACGGGCGTATCCCAAAATCGGATGGATGCGGTTACCGAAGTACGACGTGATTCTTCCCTGGACGGGCCAGATCATCGAAAGGTTCGCTTTACCCGGTCTGGACGACTGCGCCTGTAGTCTCTCGATTTCCTTGGCGAGGAGCTCGGACTCCCTCTCGAGCTCATCCAGGGCCTCTTCCAGTTTCTTTCTGTCCGACTGGATCTGGGCGAGATATCTCTCCCTATCCTGAGCTCTGGAAGCTACCTGAGCGACCTTTCTCTCCCGATCCAGCCTCAGGTTTGCGAGCTCCTGTATGTCATCCTCGAGACTCTGCCTTAGGGCATTGAGCTGGTCTTTCGTCTTCTTGTACTCTTCGATAATGGATGCATCCTGGCGGGCGATTTCCTTAAGGTATCTGGCGCGAGCCATTAGATCCGTAAGACTCCTGGCGCTGAGAAGGAGTTCCACATGGGAAACGCTTCCGGCCTTGTACATGGCGACCAGGCGATCCTCGAACAGTTTTTGCTGAGCTTGGAGTTTTTCCTCGGTGGCTGCGATTTCTTTTCTCGCCTTACCGAGCTTCGCGTTTAAGTATTCCGTTCGTACCTCTATGTAAGTGATCTCTTTCTTCGTCAACTCGATTTCCCGTTCAAGGCGGGCGATTTCCGCGGAGATCGAGCGTTCCGTCCTTTTCTTCGATTCGATGTCTTTCTTGTATTGTTCTATTTCCCTTTGAAGCTCGTCCAGTTGCTTGAGCTTTTCATCGAGCACGTCACCAGAGGCGAGACAGTTATGAAGAGGAGCTCTCAAAGCCGCCAAAAGGAGTGCGATTAGGACGGCGAAAAGAACCGGGCGGATTAAGCCGTGTCGGCTTTCCCGTTGGCGTCTCTTCTCTTTCGTGCTCCCCAAGAGGACCGCCTCCTAGGCAAGGTATTTTCTCAGCGACAAAGCGGACCCGAGCCCGCCTACGGCGAGACCGGTGATTCCCAGGATGGTTAGGATGTCGGTAGCTAAACGACTGTCCAAAGGAACAACTGGCAGGTAAGGTAAGATCACCACGAGCCACCCCGAGAGCCAGTAATACGCCCCGATGAGCATTCCGGAAGCGGCGAGCGCTCCGAAAAACCCGAGCAGTAATCCTTCAAAGAAGAACGGGGCTGTGATGAACCCGTCGGTAGCGCCGACCAGCTTCATGATGGCCACTTCATGGCGGCGGGCGATGATCGTAAGCCTGATGCTGTTGCCGATAACCAGGACCGAAACCACGCCTATGGAAATGACTCCTGCAACACCCGCCATCTGAAGAGCTCTTCCTATAGCCTCGAGCTTTTCCTGAGCTTCTTTCTGGTAGATAACATCTTCTACGCCTGGTATCTCTCTTAGAGAGGAAGCTACAGAGACTATTTCCTCGACGCCCGTGGTTTTGACCTCGATTTTCGGCGGAAGCGGGTTATTCGTCTCAAGACCGTCCAGCACGGACGCCATATCCTGAAAGATTTCCCGCAATTCTTTCAGACCATCCTCGGGGCTTACGTACGTTACCTCACGTACCCCCGGTATTTCCTTGGCAGCCGCGAGTATTTGATCGATCTCCATTGCGGAAACGCCCTTTTTCAGAAACGCCTGAACGTCCACCCCCTGTTCGACCGTTTTGAACATATACCTCAGGTTCGCTTCCACGAGAAACGTCGCGCCCAGGAGGGAGAGGGCGATAAATGTCGTCAGCAGAGACAAGAACGAAGAAAGGCCGTTCCTCCTCAAGCCTCTCCATGCTTCAGCAAACGCATAAAACATCACAACGACCTCACTCGGAGTAAGATCCGCGACGAACGTCCCGCACGATTCTGCCGTCTCTTAATTCGACCACGCGTTTCTTCATCGCATCCACGAAAGCTCGGGCGTGCGTCGCCACCACCACGGTGGTGCCGTAAAGGTTGGCCCGTTCGAGGAGCCGGAAAATCTCCATCGAGGTTGAAGGGTCCAAGTTACCCGTAGGTTCGTCGGCCAGAAGTATCTCGGGCTTCCTCACCAGCGCCCTGGCAATGGCCACCCGCTGCTGTTCTCCCCCGGAAAGTTCCTGCGGATAGGCGTCGCGTCTATCTCGAAGGTTTACAATATGCAGAGCGTTTATTACCCGTTTCTGTATCTCCCGGGAGGGACAGTCTGTCACGCGCAAAGCAAAGGCCACGTTCTCATAGACGGTCCTGTCCTCGAGAAGCTTGAAGTCCTGAAATACTACCCCTATCCTGCGTCTGAAAAAGGGAATCCGGCTCCTCCGCATGCTGCCAAGATCCTCCCCCAGAACGGATACTTCTCCTTTGGTGGGCACTTCTTCCCGGTAAAGGAGCTTTATCAGGGTAGACTTTCCCGCCCCGCTGGGGCCGACCAAGAAGACGAACTCGCCTTTATCCACCTGCAAGTTGATGCCGGAAAGGGCGGTGATGTGTCCGTTATACGTCTTCTCGACGTTTTTAAGGCAAATCAAAACCCTCTCCTCCTGAATCTCTCTGCCAAACCCGCTCTCGAGCGGACGGAGAACCGCTTGTCCGGATGCCATATATTCTTCGACAGCGCTCGACACGATCCTGTTCCATAAAGCGCCTTAGAAGTGTGGAAATTCGTGACACACCTGTTACCAGGGGTTTCACATTGCAGAGCCTGCGTAGATTCCGGACTCCGGCAGAAGTACAGCCTTTCGGCGAGAACGAGGAATGTTACAGATCCTACCCGTTCGTCACATCCGCGTTCTTAGGTCCGGTCGCTTGAGGCTAAGAGCTTTACGGGCTGCCTGAGCAACCTTTTCCGCCGTTAGCCCGTATTCGGTCAAAAGCTCCTCGGGCGTTCCCGACTGGCCGAACTTGTCCCGAACTCCGACACGCACCACGGGACAAGGACGGTTTTCCGAGAGAAACTCCGTCACGGCGCCCCCTAGCCCTCCTATTACACTGTGCTCTTCGGCGGTAACGAAGGCCCCGCACCGGTCAGCGAGTTCGAGGAGGGTTTTCTCATCCAGCGGCTTTACGAAAGCTACGTCGACCACCACCGATGTAATCCCTTCCGCAGCCAGGATCTCCCAGGCCTCCAGACACTTAGAAACCATTATTCCGTTGGCTAGAATAGCTACGTCCGCGTCGAGACCATCCCTCGTGCCTGCCGGCCCCATCGCCTCGAACCCGCGTCCCTTCGCGTCCTTCACGATGCTCGCTTTTCCCGGCTGGATCGGGGCGCCCTGGGGAAATACATCGGGAACTGGCGATCTGCCGAGTCTTATGTAGACCGGTCCATCGTGTGCGGCTGCCCACCGTACCACCTGCCTCGTCTCCTCTGCGTCTGCCGGCACTATCACGGTCATGCCGGGTATGACCCGCATCAACGCGATGTCCTCGAGGGCCTGATGGGATGCGCCGTCCGGACCTACCGTCAGTCCGCCGTGAGACGCAGTGATTTTGACGTTGAACCCTGGATAAGCAATGGACTGCCTAACCTGGTCATAAGCTCTCCCGGAGGCGAACACCGCAAAAGTGGAGGCAAACGGCACCTTTCCCGACCTGGCGAGGCCCGCCGCGGCACCCATCATATTGGCCTCGGCGATCCCGAAGTTAAAGAATCTCTCGGGAAACTCCTTGGCAAACTTGGATGTCATAGTCGAAGAGGAGAGGTCGGCATCCAGCACCACGATCTCGGGGCGCTCTCTTCCGAGTTCAACAAGGGTTTCTCCGTAGGCTTCTCGAGTCGCTTTCATCTGCGCATCCTCCCAGCTAAGCTCTCCCTACTTCCTCCAGCGCACGGGACAATTCCTCGCCTGTTGGCGCCTTTCCGTGCCACTCTCTCTGTCCCTCCATAAAGGAGACGCCTTTTCCCTTTACGGTTTTGGCGATGATCGCTGTGGGAGCTCCTCGAGATTCCGATGCGCAGGAAGCTGCCTCGAGCAGGGCGTCCACGTCGTGCCCGTCGACTTCCAGTACGCACCAGCCGAACGCCCGCCACTTGTCAGCTAGTGGTGACGGATTCATTATCTCCTCTACCCGGCCGTCGATTTGAAGACCGTTGAAATCGATGAACGCCGCAAGATTATCGAGCTTATAATGTGAAGCTGCCATCGCCGCTTCCCAAACCTGTCCTTCCTGGCACTCGCCGTCCCCGAGGAGCGCCCATACCCGGTATCCCCTCCGGTCCAGCTTTCCCGCCAAAGCCATCCCCACCGCCATCGAAAGCCCCTGGCCGAGGGAACCGGTAGATACTTCTACCCCGGGGGTCTTTTTGGCGTCGGGGTGACCCTGAAGCGGCGATCCGAACTTTCGCAACGTCGGTAGCAACTCTTTCGGAAAAAAGCCCTTTTCAGCGAGGACGGCGTAAAGGGTGGGGGCGGCATGGCCTTTGGACAATATGAACCTATCCCTATCGGGCCAGTTCGGATCTTCGGGGTTTACCCGCATAACACCGAAATAAAGCGTCGAGACGATCTCGACGCAGGACAGGGACCCTCCAGGATGACCCGACCCGGCGGCGCCTATCATCGCCACCACGTTTTTTCTCACTTCCCGGCACACCCGCCGGATTTCTTCCGCCTTTTCCGAACGTTGCGTCTGCCTTATGCTTTCACATTTCCCGTCTTGTCCCATTCACTCTTCGCCAGCCTTTCCCTGAACCTTGTCAGAAGCTTTGGATGCCCGTAACACCCTCAGGACGAACTCCAGGAGCAACAGGTCTTTCGGTAACCTCCTGGGCTCCCTGATGAGACGATACAGCCACTCAAGGCCCATACGCTGGAACCTTTCCGGCGCCCTCGGTACCTTTCCCGCCAATACATCGAGGACACCGCCGAGGCCGATACCAACCCTCGCCCCCAGCGTCCTCGAGTTCCTCGAGATAAACTTCTCTTGGACGGGACTCCCCATGCAAGCAAAGAGGATGCGGGCGCCGGATCCCTTCACTTCGGAAACGACTCGCTCTTCTTCCTCGCGCCGGAAGTACCCATGATGGGTACCGAGGATCTTTACCGCCGGGTTCTCCCGCCTGACCCGCTCGGCCGCATCTTCGGCAATTCCGGGCTTTCCTCCGAGGAAAAAATAGCCCGCGTCAGGCCTGTTTTGGAACAAGGCATGGACCAGGTCAACTCCGGTTAGCCGTTCGGGTAAGAAACCCCCGAGCTTCTTTGCCGCCCACAGGATCCCCTGACCATCCGGAGTAATGAGGTCAGCGTCGTCTAAGACCGCCCGGAATTCCGGGTCTCTCAGGGCTTGGCAAAGCATGATCGGATTGGCGGTGATGACCAACCTCGTGATTCCGTCGTCTCGTTCCAGCATCCAATCGATGGCGTTAAGCGCACCCTTGAGGGTTAGCGGGTAGAATTCCACTCCGAGTATGACGGTCCCACGCACCCCGGATCCACCTTTCCGGAATTGGTCTCGTTCCGACAAACCATTTCAATAATAGACCAAAGTGCTTCAGGGATGAACACAGGCGGTCAGGCGATAGGGCCAAGTTTACACAGGATGTAGGCGGATGCTATCATCATTCTCGAACAATCCTTTGGATTTGCCTTTTTCGCGGCGGCGGCCGGATTCGGCGGTATCCCCGGGGAAACCAGCCTGAAGAAGGAGCTGGTGACGAAGGAGCTTCGTTATGAAAAAGATCGTCCTCGCCGGCTACTATGGTATGTACAACACGGGAGATGAGGCAATCCTCGCTGCCACGGTGGGCGCTTTGAGACAAGCCCGGAACGATTTTCGACTGGTGGTGTTGTCCGCCGATCCCCAAGGAACATCGGCCAGTTACGGCCTGGAAGCTTTTCACCGTATGTCGCCCGCCGGAGTTTTCAGAGCTCTCCTCCGTGCAGACCTGGTTCTCTTCGGGGGCGGCAGTTTGTTGCAGGACGTAACCTCCAAACGGTCCCTTCTCTATTACCTGACCGTTCTCAAGCTCGCCCGGATCCTGGCGCGCCGCGTGATGATTTACGCCAACGGGGTCGGCCCCGTTCGATGGCCCACCGGAAGGAAGATGGTGGCAGATGCCGTTTCCAAAGCTGACATCATAACCGTAAGAGACGAGGATTCAGCTCGAGAGCTTCGAGCCATGGGCGTCGCCGGGCGGGAGATCCACGTTACAGCTGACCCCGTTTTCCTCCTAGAACCTGGTTCCAGGGAAGTAGCCATCGCCACCCTCCGGTCCCACGGATTGACCGGGGCGAAAATATTGTGGCTTTCCTTGAGGCCCGCTTCGGGGGAAACCTGGACATCTTCGGTAATCGATCTCATCCTGGGCGCGAAAAACCGCGGGCTCCAACCGGTATTCTTCCTCATGCAGGAAGAGAGGGACGGCAAAGAAGCTTCCCGGCTAAATTCCCTGCTGGAGGCCTCGGGCAAACCACCGGTTCCCATAGTAAAAGCACCTAGACCGGAAGATGCATTGGCCCTTATCAGTGAGGGGAAATTCCTCGTCGGGATGAGGCTTCATTCGCTCATCCTGGCGGCAATGGGCGGCGTCCCGGCCGCCGGAGTGGAACTGGACCCAAAGATAAGCTCATTTCTCAAAGCTGCGGGACTTGTGCCCGCCCCTGCTCCGTCGAAAGCGAGGCCGGGTGAGCTTTCCGCCGTCCTAGACGATCTCATCGCAAAGGAAGAGACGTTCAAAAAGTCGCTTGAGGCGAAACTGCCCGAATTCCAAACCCTCGCCAGGCGGAACCTGGACCTGGCCCTTTCCCTTTTACACCCGTGATCTTTCCGCCAACCCCCGCTTTTCCAGATCGGTCTTGAGAAAAGCATATATGAAGTCATCGATATCCCCGTCCAGCACTCTCTCGGCGTTTCCCGTCTCGTGGTCGGTACGGTGGTCTTTCACCAGCGTGAACGGCTGGAGGACGTAAGAACGGATCTGGTTTCCCCATGCGATTTCCTTATGGGGACCGCGGAGACTTTCGATTTCTTTTCTACGCTCCTCTTCCTTAAGAGCCAGGAGCTTCGCCTTTAGAATCCTCATCGCCACCAGCCTGTTGGAATGCTGGGATCTTTCGTTTTGGCAAGTGACGACGATCCCCGTGGGTAAGTGGGTTATCCTGACCGCCGAATCGGTCTTGTTGACATGCTGACCCCCGGCACCGGACGACCGGAAAGTATCGATCTTGAGATCGTCCGGGTTGATCTCAACCTCCACATCTTCCTCGAAATCTGGCAAGACGTCCACGGAAGCGAAGGACGTGTGTCGCCTGCCCGAAGCGTCAAAGGGGGAAATCCTGACGAGCCTGTGAACACCCTTTTCCCCCCGAAGGTAACCGTAAGCGTAGTTGCCTTTCACGAGAAAGCTGACGCTCTTCAGCCCGGCCTCTTCCCCCGGTAGCATATCGAGGATCTCAACGGAGTATCCCCGCCGCTCGGCCCAGCGCGTGTACATCCGGCAAAGCATTTCCACCCAGTCCATGGCATCCGTTCCCCCTGCTCCTGAGTGAAGGGACAAGATGGCGTCGGATGCGTCATACTTGCCCGAGAGGTACACGCGGAGCTCCATCTCGCGAGTAAGATTCTCAAGGGTCGCTGCGGTGTTGGTGAGCTCGTCGAGAAGCGAAGGATCCCCTTCTTCGTCCGCCATTTTCGCGAGCCCGGCGGCGTTCTGAATCCGGGATTCGAGATCCGAAAAGCTCTTAACCAGGGTCTCCTCTCTTTTCAGCTTCGAACTGATGGAAGCGGCCTCCTCGGGCCTCGACCAAACAGCTGGATCTTCGAGACGTGCTTTCAGCTCCCGAATCTCTTCTTCCCTTTTAGGGATGTCAAAGGGACCTCCTTAAGCTGGAAGTCTTCTCTGTGAGCAACTCAAGTCTCCTCAAAACATCCTCGTACACCGCGTTTCTCTCCCTTCAAAGCTTACCGCAGCAATTCTTGTATTTCTTGCCGCTACCGCACGGGCAGGGATCATTCCTTCCGACCTTTTTAGCTCCCCGTGGGACCGGAGGCGCATTCCCTGCGCCTCGCGCTTCCGCAGTTCCTCCCCGGGACGTAACCCGTGCCTGGCCGCGGCTTTCCCGGTTTTCCATACCACCGGTCCTTCCCTGGCTGATTTCACGGCGGCCACCCTGTCCGCCCCGGACGGGCGCCTCCCCTTCCGACCTCTCCCGGACCGTCATCCGGAAGATATACCTCACCACATCCTCCTCAATGCTCTGCACCATACGGTTGAAAAACTCAAACGCCTCCATTTGATATTCAACCAGCGGATCCTTCTGCCCGTAGGCGCGGAGCCCTATCCCTTCCCTCAAGTCCTCCATAGCCGACAGGTGGTCCACCCACTTCGAGTCGATCACCCGTAAAAGGACCAGCCTCTCCAGCAGCTTCATGTTCTGCCCGAGACTACGGGATTTTCCGAGGTAAACCGCCTTAATCGTGGAAAACACCCGTTCGGTGACGTCTTCCACGAGAGTCTTGTTGCCCCTGCGCTCCAAAAGCGCGGGGATGCTTGCAAGACGCCGGTCGTCTGCGGAAAGCTCGGGGCACAGCTCCGAGACGTAGGCCAAGAACCCCTTGACGTCAGCTTCCTCGCCCGTGACCGGTGAGAGATAGGTGCCGGCGGCCCGCTCTACACATCTTCCGACCATTCCCAGGATCATTTCGGACAAATCGTCCGCCTCGAGGACTTTCGTCCTTTCCCGGTAAACCGTCTCCCTTTGTTTATTCAAAACGTTGTCGTATTCGAGAACGCTCTTCCTGATGGAGAAGTTATGGGACTCGAGCCGCTTCTGGGCGGTCTCCACCGCCTTGGTAACAATTGGGTGCTCGATGGGTTCATCTTCCTCGAAACCCAGCCGCTCCATCAACCCGGAAATCTGGTCTCCTCCGAACAGCCTCATGAGATCATCTTCGAGGGACAGGTAGAACCGGGAAGAACCGGGGTCCCCTTGACGACCGGCGCGGCCTCGTAACTGGTTGTCGATCCTCCGAGCTTCGTGTCGCTCGGTGCCGATGACGTGGAGCCCTCCCAAGCTAACCACCCGGTCGTGTTCAGCATCGGTGATCTCTTTAGCTTCACGGTAAAACCGGGAGTAAAGCTCCCGCGCCTCGACCACTTGCTTTGCGAAGTCATCCGGATTGCCTGATTCGATTTGCCTTCTCACTTCCTCCGGGAGCACGTATTCGGAAGCTACCTGGATTACCTCGGGTGGATAACCCTTTTGCCTGAGCTTCTCTTTGACCAGAAAAGCAGGGTTTCCGCCCAGAAGGATGTCGGTACCGCGGCCAGCCATGTTCGTAGCTATGGTGACGGCGCCGAGCCTTCCAGCTTGCGCCACTATCTCAGCTTCCCGTTCATGGTGTTTGGCGTTGAGAACCTGGTGGGGTATGCCTTCTTTCTTCAAGAGCTCCGAAAGCTTCTCGGACTTTTCGATGGAAATCGTCCCCACCAGCACCGGCCTGCCCTTTTTATGACACTCGCGGATCTCCTCGACCACTGCCTTGAACTTCGCTCTCTCCGTCTTCCAGATGGAATCGGGATAGTTGGTCCTTATGAGAGGTTTGTTGGTGGGTATCGACACCACGTCGAGCCCGTAAATCTCTATGAACTCGGCTTCCTCGGTCATCGCAGTTCCCGTCATGCCCGCAAGCTTCTTGTACATGCGGAAGAAGTTCTGAACGGTGATGGTGGCGAGGGTTTGAGCTTCAACCCGGCACTGAACACCCTCTTTAGCTTCGATAGCTTGATGGAGCCCGTCGGAAAAGCGCCTGCCGTACAGGATTCTTCCTGTAAACTCGTCGACTATCAGGACCTCCCCATCTTTGACGATGTAGTCTACATCCCTCTTCATCAGTTCCTTGGCTCTTATAGCCTGCGTTAGATAGTGAGAAAGGTCCATGTGCTCCTGGGAATAGAGGTTTTCGATCCCCAGCCATCTTTCGGCGAAAGCTACTCCTTCTTCGGTGAGGGCGACCACCCTGGTCTTTTCCTCCACCGTATAGTGCTGGCCTCTTTTCATCAGAGAGGCAAGCCTCGCGAATCTTCTATAAACCTCCTCTGTTCCCGAAGCTTCTCCCGAGATGATCAGAGGAGTCCTCGCTTCATCGATGAGGATGGAGTCCACTTCGTCGATGATGGCGTAGTCGAGGACGCCCTGGACCATATCCTCCTTGTGCCAGCACATGTGGTCTCTGAGATAGTCGAAGCCGAACTCGGTGTTGGTCCCGTAAATGATGGGGCACTTGTACGACGCCTTTTTCGCGTCGGTGGTCATCCCCGGGATGACCAACCCGACGTCAAGGTCGAGGAATCTGTAGACCTGGCCCATCCATTCCCGGTCCCGGCGGGCCAGATAGTCGTTGACCGTGACGACATGCACCGTTCTGCCGGCCACGGCGTTGAGATACGCGGGCATGGTAGCTACGAGGGTTTTACCCTCACCGGTCTGCATTTCGGCAATGCGTCCCTGGTGGAGCACTATTCCTCCCATGACCTGCACATCGAAGGGGCGCATGTCCAGAGTCCGCCTGGCGGTTTCTCTCACGACCGCAAAAGCTTCCGGCAGGATGGAATCGGGGCTCTCACCCCGGGCTATCCTTCCCCTGAACTCAGCTGTCTTCGCCTTGAGTTGGTCATCGGATAGAACCATCACCTCCGGCTCCCGCGAGTTGACCGCTTCCACGAGGGGCCGGAGTTTTCTCAATTCCCTCTCATTAGCATTGAGTAAACCAGCTATCGCTTTAATCATATTTCTCATCCTCTATAGTTGCTGTATCAACTCTAGAGATCTCTACTAAAAGACCTATGACCTGGAACAAAAAGCCGGCTGTAGCCAGGAAAGGCACTGCCGGTATCCGTCAGTTATCCATTGTACCATGGGGACCGGTGGACGAAAACCTCCCCTTCATCCCCCGGACGATGAAAGGAATGAGTCCGGCCGCCATGAGTGCATCTCCGAGGCTGAAAGCTTTGGGAGTCCTTTGAAGAAACGAGAATTTGAAGATATCGCATAGAAACAGAAGCCGGGTAGATGAATCCATTATCTTGTGGGTTAAACTGACATTGGAAAAGAGGACCGCGTTGGAGGGATCGAGTGGATCGATCGCTTGAGCAAGGACCGGCATTCTTCCACCGTTTACGACGATGACGAGGAAGTTAAGGAAGCTTCCCAGCGCGATGACGCGGAATTCGGGTATGGCAAAATTAAGGTAAAGGCCATAGAGCAGAAGGCCGTACGATATCACGTGAGTACCGGCGCACAGCGGAACCGAGGGAGGCATTTTCCCGGTCAGCAAAACGGCGACGAGTCTTACCCCCAGCGAGGCGATGATGTACGGGAATCCCCGAAACTCGACCCGGGTCAGGTTCGAGACTTTCCCACCTAGCACAAATCCCAGAGCAAGGGCGATGACGCCGGCGACAAGAAACATTTCACCATGCACGTCCCCGAAGTTTGACGGGCGTATCTTTTTGTGCAGCAAGTTTATCGATGACTTTAAGCATCGCCTTCACCACTTCTGGATCGAACTGCGCTCCGCTCTTGTCCAGGAGTTCCTTCTTGGCCGACTCCCAGGTAATCGCATCCTTGTAAGGCCTATCAGATGTCATAGCGTCAAAAGAGTCTGCACACGCGATGATCCTGGCACCGAGGGGAATATCTTCCTCCTTGAGTCCTTGCGGATACCCGGTCCCGTCCCA
>DYEQ01000035.1 GCA_020725645.1 Candidatus Fermentithermobacillaceae bacterium
ATCGAAGGTGATCTCTACAATATCCCCTGGATTGAGCGGGATAGGTTGCGGTAGCCGACGAGAGAGATACCTGAGTGCGCCCTCTACAGCGAGAGTGATGAGACCGATAACGGTCCCCCCGCGAATTATGCGCGCGGCCATGGACCCAGCGCGCAGCAGGCCAGTACCAAGGCTCCGAAGGGCGACACCACGCAGGAGAGCGCCGCCAGCAGGGACAGTGACGGGGGGGGCCGTCTTCGTCATGGCAGAGGTGAGCGAAAGACCCCCTAGAACCGGCCCGGCGTACAGCGCGGACCCTATCTCGAAATCTATTCCTGCGCCATCGCTGATGCTTTCGCAGCTGATGTATTCGCCAATCACAGGCTCAGTCAGGGAAAGACGGGCCTCATCGCCCGGCTGAACATCGTCAGACCCAACTTTCACAGCATAATAGGTTTCGACCCCGCGATGCGTAGCACCAGTCCAATAGCATACGACCCGGAGATTGCGGACTATAGCGACGTATGGCGCGAGAGGAGCTGGCACCTCTTGCGTCTCCCCGGAGTCAGTCCGATAACAAATCCAGAGCCCAGCAATACCGGGTAGGCATGAGCTATTATCGAGAACAATTTGCTTCCCAAAAACCATGGGCTCCGAGGCAGGGACCTGGGGTGTGTTGATATATTGCCCAAGGCCGAGGTAGCAGTGGCGAACAGCGTAAGTTTTCACTCGATCATCTCCACGTCACTCGATCATCTCTACATGCCAGGACCGGCTTTTCACCACCCGATACTTCAAGGGACACACTTTCGGCGGGGCGGTATCGGCAGGTTCTACCGGAGCCACGTCAAGAGCAGCTCCATAAAGGTGTCTCGACCCAACCACACCACCACAGTCCCTATTAGCACGATCAGACCGCCAGCCAGACAAGGGGCGAAATCTACCTGGATTCTTTGTTTGAATCTCCCGTTGGATTTCTGCTTGTAGAGCCGAAAAGACATGCCGAGCCGCGAGGGGCAGGCGCGCCCACCCCTCGCGATTCGCCGCCGTATCCGCGTCATAGACGTCGCCCCACTTCATGGGAGGGCCTCCGCCTTTTCCACCCGAAGAAATATCCCTTTTTCCCCTGGGAGGATCCGACCTTCCACCCGGACGAGCACGTCCAGCGGAAGATCAGCGCCGGCCGAAACCAGCACGGCACCGCCAAGATATTCGAGACGAAGATACGGTCGGCCGGCCTTGGATATGGCCTTCCTCAGAATACCCTCCCCAGCGAATTTCATTGTGCCACCTCCTCAATAATTTTTTTCACATCCACACCGTCCGCCGCGAGCCGTTGCAGTGTCTTGCGTGCTCTTTCGGCGGCTCGATGGAGCCGCACGCTCTCTTCGACCGGTCTTGATCGAGGAGCAGGCTGAGCGGTACCAGCGTCCCCGAGCAAATCAAAGACGGGATGGCCGAACCGACGGCGCAGAAGCCCCAGGGCGATCGAGTATGGGTCATCCCCGTCAACGGCGTCAGCCCGATTCCAGTCTTGGGCCTTGCACAGGTCGCCACGCACGGCCACTTCAAGCCGCCACCACTCCCACTCTTCAATGTAATCGTGGGCTCCCTGCTCCCGGGCCTTATCGTAATACCGAAGCCGGAAATCCGCCTTCCCACTACTGAAGCCGCTGTAGCACCCGTCCACCTCATACAAAGTGACATGCTGATCCCGCAGGCACTGAAGCGAGTCTGGATAGATAATGGGCTCGACTGAACCAATCCCGGAGAGAAAATCCCATGCCACATCGAGGCGAAAAATCTGGACCCGGCCCCGTAAAAGACTGAAAAGCGCGTCGCCGCCAAGATTGCTACAACCCTTCCCTGATGCCTCGAACAAGAAGGGATGCAACCGCTCATTTCTGGGGCACGAGAAGAGAGATATTCCCTCCCCGATAAGACCATGTGAATAGAACCGGCTCTTTCCAGACCGATGCGGGAAGCCCTTCACCATGAAATCAAGCACCCCAAAAATATCAGAGTCAGAGAAAGAGCACCCGAACCAGTCAATTTTTTTTGCAATCATTTGTCCCCTCCTGAGATGATAGCACATATTATCGGATGTGCTATCCCGTGTCAAGCCCTCCTCCCTCTCGCAGGGCCGCCCCCCTCCGCCCCTCCCCGGCAAAAGAAGCCCGGAGACCCCCCCCGGCCCCCTGGACGGATCGCGGGAGCCCTCCCTTGCGCCGGAGCCCCCCACCGTGCCGGGCCTTGCCACCGGGGCGGCCGGTCCAGTGGACCGGCCACCGCCGGTGGGCAGGGTGGGCGCGGTGGGGCCCCGCCGGCAGCAAGGGCCCCCCCGCGATCCTGGGGAGGGGGGGGGCATAGTCTCACAGAGCCGCCGTGGAGGGGCGAGGGCGGGCAACCGCGAGATTTACTTACCGCGAGCGCGTCGCTCTTGGGTGCGCGTCAACTGCGCGATCCCCCGAACACCGCTGCCGCTTACCACATTGACATAGCCATGCGCGATGAGATCATCAGCGAGATCATCAGGGTTAAGGTCCGCGGTCGGCTCAATCATAGGAATCTCTAGTTGGGTGCTAGAGCCGTCGATGTGCGACACAAGAATCTTGGCCCGGAACTCAATCTGGGGATCAGCGCTGGGAATACCGCTGCCATCGAAATAAATCCCTTTTTGCACGCTGATAAGCTTTGCGGCACTGTACGAGGCGAGAGTATGCCAAATCCCCTGGATTTGGCTATCCGTCCAGGTGGCAGGGACCCTGAGACGGCTGTAGTATCGTGCATCGCCCATCGCGAAAACCGCCGTGGTGAGCACTCCGGGTGGGTTAGTGGGGTACGGATCAAAGTTTGCCATGTTTCCTCCTTTTTTTTTGTTTGGTTTTCTTCATTTTAAGGGATTTTACTTCTCGTGTCAAGACTTGACTTTTCGAAATTCATCTGAGATAGATATTCAACCCGTTCAGGAGTCCCAAAACCTCCTCTGCGAGCGGCCACTCCTCGCCGCTGTCCGGACGCACGTGGTAGACGCCTTTCCGAATTTTGCGGATCTCCTCCATAACCTCACTAGAATCCAAGGCTAGCAGTGAATCCCGCATCCCCCGGATCAGGTCTGTCATCCTAATGTCATGCACATCATCCAGGTGCTGTAGCTGCTGGGTGAGTCCGTTTATCTGGAGTGCGATCTGGTACAGACCGCGACAAATCGCTTGGCAGCATCTGTCGGTTTCTGGATCGGTGGTATCTTGGGGGGAATAAAGTTCAGGTTCATCGGGAACAGGGCTTATTTGCGGCTCGGGGAGAGGAGATGTAAGGTCTTCGATTTTTTGTTCGGGATCAGGCGGCGGCGGTAGAAGGTCAGGTGGAGGCACAGGGCACTCTGTTAGGGGTACGGAATCGAAGGTGATCTCTACAATATCCCCTGGATTGAGCGGGATAGGTTGCGGTAGCCGACGAGAGAGATACCTGAGTGCGCCCTCTACAGCGAGAGTGATGAGACCGATAACGGTCCCCCCGCGAATTATGCGCGCGGCCAT
>DYEQ01000036.1 GCA_020725645.1 Candidatus Fermentithermobacillaceae bacterium
GGGGCAAATAGAGGGTCACACACATGAGGATTCGGCATTGCACACTTTGCACAAAACATCGATCTCGGTAAGTTCAAGAGTCATGCCGAGCACAACCTCATATTCGTGTATTGGTAATTTTGGAGGGGTCAGGACCCGGCCCCGTAAGGCAGATGCAACAAAATGCAATAGAATCGAAGCGTACAGGCCATCGTCCAGACGAACGTGGGTATACTCCTCAAGCCGAGCAATTCTGTCAGCTACGTCGAATACTATTTCCGCAGCGTTTTTCGCTTTCCCAACGCTCTTCAGAACAGACTTTATGAGAGAAGCCCTCGCATTTTGCTTGGAGCTACCTACAATAGTGCTTAATTTATCTTTCAAGGCCTCATTATCTTCCGTGAATATGCGGTCCATGCCGACGAAGTTAGCCTCAGAAACCCCCGGGTTGAACGGGCCAATGTAGATGACGTTGTGCGGTATCGGCCGTTCTACTAGTGGGTCCGTAGACGCTGCCGTCTTGATCAGCTCATCTGGTACCCCAAGCACTCTGATCTTTTCCCTGCACATCTCCACGGAGCCCTTCCCCGTGTGGCAAAAAACCACAATTCGAGGGCTACCTGTGGGGAGAGCATCCTCTGGCACCGTTGCCGTAACCCTCTTCGAGGTCCCTCTTATGAGGAGCGCAATGCGGACCACTTCATCGCTGGGAATCTCTCGTCCTGTAATTCGGCGTACAGCGTCTACCAGCTCACCCGCTATTCTCAGTTCTTCTACGCCTATATCTAGCGGAGAGAAGACGGAGGCATCGTTTCGTTCGTACCATCCATTCTCTACCATGCTTATGACTGACTGGATATGCGCAGCGATCCAATAGGCAGCTGTTTTTAGGGCGGGACACCCAGTCGTCTTCTCAAACTGCGCGAGCGCTACCTCAACGGCAGACAGGATTTCGCTCTCTACTGTCACTCTGTTCTTACACTGGGTCGTATCTAAAGTTCGAAATAAGGCATTGATCTCCCTTTCCACTAATCCACCAGCCTCAGCCGGTGGGAGACCCCTTTCTCGGTGCAGCCGGAATCTGTCCTTGATAAAAGCACAGAGGTCGATCCCAGCCCCGGGTTCCCGAACTCTTGCCGGATCAGAAGCGCCCTTTGCTCGGAAAGTCAATACCTGCGGGAGAACTGCTTGACAGTAAAGGGACACCTCACGGGTTACCGCAGGAGATGGCTCCAAACGCAAATCCGCGGAGTCTATCACAACTTCGGAGTTTCCCGAGGTTAGGCACCTTAGATAGGCTCTCGCTGAGGCAAGCTGGATTCTGTTTCTTAGCTCTCCGATGTTCCCTTTATAATCTCCCGAAGCCAGTTCCTCTATTCGGTCCCTGTTGACGCGCACAACCTTACCCAGGTTCGAGGCCTCCTGACCCAGGAAATGCAGAATAAGCGAAACACGCTCATCTACACATCTCTCGGAAAAACTAGGGAGAGCGAGGCGAACTGGAAACCTTCTCAAAAACGTTACAAGGAGCTTCGATTCGATGGCCTCGCTAGTGGCGCCAATTACGAACACACTTACCCTACGTTGTTCCTCAGACCCTAGTCTTCTGAAAGTCCCGAAATCCATCAAAGAGAAAAGAAGTTCTTGACCTTCGGGAGGCAGCCTATGAACCTCATCGAGAAAAAGCACGCCTCCATCCGCTCTCTCAACTAGGCCGACCCTATCACGGTGAGCTCCCGTGAACGCCCCTTTTACGTGGCCGTATAGCTGCGACAGGAGGAGCTGCGGATTAGAAGCGTAGTCAGCACAATTAAAAGAAACGAAACGGTGGCGACCAAATACCCCACGGGATACCCCGAACTCATACATCATTTGCCCTAGAAGGGTTTTACCGGTGCCAGGCGGCCCTATGATAATGCAGTGCATCCGACCGCCGGGATAAGTGACAGCAGCCTTGGCGTCATCCCATACCTCCTTAAGAGATGCATCAACTCCGACAACTCCCTGAAATCTCTTGTCGAGTCCGTTATCTCGGTCCTCGTCCGTAGCATCCTTCAACGCGAAACGGCGAGGTCGCCCTGAAACTTTCAAAACTTGACCCTCGCTGGCAAGCGCGTTAAGGTACCTAGACGCTGTTGAACGGTCGATTCCAATCTCGTCGGCCACCTCGTCAGCGGTAAGCGTCATATGACCCCTGCGGGCTGCTTCTGCCAGACACTGGAGAACGTAATCTTTTCTGGAGGCCTCGGGCATCCCATTCTCCCCCCTCCAGCTTCTGCGACGATTTTGGCGGTAGTCTTGCTTTTCTGCTACTTTTCTACACTCATCGAGAAAACTCCTGCCTGCAGATAGGGTCGCGCTCGAAGCCACGATTTGCACCACCCAGTGTGTTGGGTCGAGTCGTTCGCACGACGCTAGTCAGGGGCTGGAAAAAGCCCGGAAGGATGGGGGGCTGTCTAGGTGGACGTAGCTTTTCTCACCGCCTGACCGGGCCTCCTGCCGGTGAGCTCCCCCTCCCACAGAACCGGCTCTCCGTTGACGAAGACCGAGTGTATCCCCACCGGGTATTGCCAGGGGTTCTCGTACGTTGCCCTGTCGATGATGACGGCGGGGTCGAAAACCACGAGGTCCGCTCTGAATCCCGGACGCAGAAGTCCCCTGTCCCCTATGCCGAGCTTTCGAGCGGGAAGGCCCGTCATCTTGTATATGGCTTCTTCCATGCTGAGGATGCCGCGCTCCCGCGCGTAATAACCGAGGACCCGCGGGAAGGTCCCGACCGACCTCGGATGGACTTTGCCTTCCTCCGGAACGGCCACGTTCCCGTCGGTGACCACGGTGCTTTCCTTGAACTTCATGACCTCGATGAGGTCTTCCTCGCTCATGGCGAATCTCACGATGCCCACGTCCATATCCTCTTCCAGGAGGAGATCGACTGCGGCCCGCGCCGGCGTCACCCCGAGCTGTCGCGCGATGGTCGCGACATCTTTTCCTTCCATCCACTTGTTCTTCGGTTTGGATACCCGCGTGATCACTATTCTGTCCCATCCCCCCTGGGCGACCGTCCGGCGATCCGCTTCCGCCTCCGCTTTCGCCCGCGTAGTTTCGCCGGCGAGCACGGCCACGGCGCCGTCCTTACCTTTTTCAAGAACCCAGTCGGGGAGAACTATGGACAGCCCCGTGGAAGAAGCCAGGTAGGGATAGAAGTCGGCGCTTACCTTGACCCCGTCCTTTTGGGCGAGTTCGATCATGTCCAGCGCCACCGCAACTTTGCCCCAGTTACCGGGACCGCAAGCTTTGAGGTGCGCTATCTCGAAAAACACCCCGCTGCGTCTGGACACCTCGATGGCCTCGCGTACTGATTCGGGCAGTTCGGGACCTTCGTTGCGGATATGGGATGCGTGTATACCGCCCAGAGCTGCTGCTCCTTTGGAGATTTCGGCAAGCTCCTCAACGTCAGCGAATCTTCCGGGCACGTATTCGAGGCCGCTCGATATCCCGAATGCCCCTTCCTCGACCGCTCCAAGAGCTATTTCCCTCATGCGGGCTTTTTCTGGTTCATCCAGAGGCCTCCCCGAATCCCCTGCGATGAGGGACCGGATCTCACCGTGACCAACCAGGGTGGCCACGTTGACCGCGGGCTTCACAGCATCCACCGTATCGAGGTAGCCCCTGACCCCGTCCCACATCTCTTCGATTCCGGCAGCTTTGAGGCGCTCCCACCGGGACTCATCCTTCTCTTTCATGAAACAGGCGCTCGAACCGCAGTTCCCGACGACTTCGGTGGTTATCCCCTGCCGGACGAGGTTTGACGCTTCAGGGTGGATGAGGACGGCGGTGTCGGAGTGGGAATGCATGTTGATGAATCCGGGCGAAACCGCAAGACCGGGCAGCTCGATATGCGTAGTCTCCTCGGGAACGTCTTCCCGGGGTATGTCCCCCACTCGTTCGATGAACCCGTCCCGGACCAGGACCGAACCCTGTTTCGGTGGACGGTTCTCGCCGTCGAAGATCAGGACTCGCGAAATCAGGTAGGATCCTTTCACGGTAAGACTCCTTTCCTCTGAACCTGCCCGTGGCACAATGCCCGGGGTCCGGCCTGGGTTTCTCTCTGGACCCTGCGGGCAACTGCCCGAACCGGTACCCGGGGGCAAAACCATTGTCCGTAAGTACATCGAGGGCAGCTCGCATCGGGCGCCGGTGAATAATGCTCGTACCCGTACCATTCTACATGAACAGGGCGCTTACC
>DYEQ01000037.1 GCA_020725645.1 Candidatus Fermentithermobacillaceae bacterium
CTCAAAGAGGATATGGGGCAGTTTCGGGAGGAGGTGCGGTCCTGGCATGACGACCACGAAGCCCGGCTGCGTGCCATTGAAGGCCAGCCAAAGCTGGGGCCTCCTGTAACCCGGGGCTATTATCGCAATCACGGTAAGGAGTTCTGGACAAGCCTTGTGGCCTTCGCCACGGCTTTGGCCGCGTTCGCGACAGCCTTCTGGAAGGCGGTGAAACCATGAGAAAGGGAGTGAAAGGAGCGTGAACAGAAGAAGGAAGACCGAGCTTGAGTGCTTGCAGTGCGGCAAGCACTTTTTTGTGTACCCGTCGCACTTCAAGCGGGGGAACGCCCGGTTTTGTTCGACGTCTTGTGCGGTGCGGTATCGCAATCTGCAGGCTAATCCAGCCAAACGTCCTGAAGCTCGTGTAAGGATCAGTCGCAATCATGCGGACGTGTCCGGCTGCAGAAACCCTATGTATGGCCGGCGTGGGCCTGCTGCCCCAGGTTACATAGATGGCCGCAACGCTATCGCTGGCGATCCGTGGCGCAAGCTGGCGCTACTCCATAAGCCGCCCGTCTGCGAAGTGTGCGGGCGGAGAGTTTCAGGGAGAAACATGCACGTTCACCACAAGGACAAAGACCGCAACAACAACGACGTGTCAAATCTCCAAATCGTGTGCGTGCGGTGCCATAACTTGGTGTTGCACCCGCGCGAAAGAGATGCCTTTGGCAGGTTCATAGGGGGTGATGCCGTATGCCAGGAACGAATAGGCTGATTTGCCTCGATCCTGGTCACTAGCATGGCGGCCGTGACCCGGGGGTCGTTGATCCCGTTCAGCCCTGGCAGGGAGACATGCTCGCGACCCGTGAGGACGAGATAGCGTACGACATCGCGTTCCGGGCGCGGCGGGCTCTCGAAGCCGCCGGCTACGTGGGCCACCTGACCCGGGCACCCGGGCAGTTCATCAGCCTGCCGGGCCGGTGCGACATTGCCAACAGGCTCGGCGCGGCCGCGTTCGTATCGGTCCACGTCAACGCCGCAGAGAACCCTGCGGCCGCCGGCATTGAGACATTCTCGTACCCGGGCGCCGCAAAGGGGGCGCGGCTTCGGGATCTCGTTCACCGGGAAGTAATGCGCCTGGCGCCGGAGTTCGCGAACCGGGGCACCAAGGTCGCACGACACTATGTCACTCACTACGCGAAGGCGCCGGCGTGCCTCGTCGAGTGCGGGTTCTGCACGAACCCGGAGGACGAGAGGCGGCTCCACGACCCTGGGGTGCGGGCCCGCATAGCACAGGGGATCGCGGACGGCGTCGTGCTGTTTCTCGGCGGAGGCGGGTGAGGGGATGAGTGGAATACCATACGACCTCGACGTGATCTACGTCATCTCCCTCGGCCTCCTGGTGGGCCTTATCACGATCCCCCTCCGCGACTGGGTTGACAAGCGGCTCGCCGTCCGGGGCCTCAAGGTTCACAGCTTCATTTGGGGCTGGTTCGCGATGCTCGTGTCGATGCTTTCGGTCGTCCCGGTGCTGCTCACGAAGGGCGCCAAGTTCGAATGGCGCCTTGTCATGGCCGCATACACGGAGGGCTTGCCGGTCGGGGCGGTTGCGATCGTCGCCTACGACCTCGGCATTAAGCCGATGAGGAAGTTCGGAGGGCTTCTGATCAGGGCGATTTCAAGGTGGATTCTAACCTCGGTAGACAGGGGAGGAATGTACGGTGGTTACGGTTACGGGCCCGGCCAAATGGGTGGCCTGGGCGAAGACGGGCTTGAGTTGGGCGAAGAAGAACTGGAAGACGTGTCTTGCGATCCTGGTCGTGGCGGTCCTGGTGATATCGGCGCTGGGCAATAGAGCTGCATATCACCGGGCCCGCCTCGAAGCTGAGCGGCTGAAGGCCACAGCCGAGGAAGCGGTGTCGAAAGCGGCGGGGCTGGAGAAGCAGCTCGAGGAAATCGAGAAGAACTCCGCCAGGCTCGACGAGGAGCAGGCCGCGATCGATGCCCGGGTACGAGAGCGGGACCGGCAACTTGAAGAGCTCGAAAAGAAGGTGAAAAAATGAGAAGAGGGTTTACACGCCTGGTCGTGATGCTTCTGGTTATGGTGTTATTGGCCCTATGGTCCGTAGCCGCCTGGGCCCAGGAAACCGGACCACCGACGGCACCAGCAACGAGCGAGGCCGTAACAGTCCAGCCCCTGGAGGCCATCCAGGCCGCGGAGCCTGACTACAAACAGCTTTACTTCGATGCCTTGAAACGGGTCCAGGAGCTCGAGGCCGCGTTCCAGGAAGCTATTGACCTGGCCCGGGGGTATCGGTCAGACTGGGAGGACCAGAGGGACATTGCTGAGGCAAGGAAGCTTCAGGTGGACCAGACTCTTAAGCTGGCTGATGTGTTGATGGGAATAATCAAGGAGATGAAAGATACCATCAACAAGCAACATGAGATCATAATGACATTGACGGCGCCCAAGAAACTAAGCCTGCAGCTCATCGGGGGCGCAGTCCTGCACCCACGGGAGCCGACGAACCCGGGGTTTATATTGGCCGCGGGAGTAAGTTTCTAACGAACAGCAGCACCAAGCAGCAGAGAATAGCCCGGCCCTTGCAAGGGCCGGGCTTTAGTCTGTACGCGAATGAGCCTAGGGTTACTGCTAGAGTTCAGAATGAACTCCTAACAAAAGCAGTTGCACATTCTTGCCTGACTATGTAGACCATGGTATACTATAGACGTGCCCCGGTAGCTCAGCAGATAGAGCGGATACCTGCTAAGTATCGCGTCGCGGGTGCAAGTCCCGCCCGGGGCACCACGGCTCTGCGAAGGGTCGTGTCCGGGAGGGGCGATTGGAAGCAGGTGAACCTCCCCTGTCAAAAAAAATTGACAGACCGGTAGGAATTTATATACCTCTGTGGTATATTATATGTAGCAGGTATCCGCTCTGTCTGCAAAGAGACGGAGCACTCAGGGAGCCAAGGTTTTTGGCTCCCTGAGTCTGTTTTGTGGGGCTTTTTCAGATTCTGAAAAAGCGCCCGTCATACCAATGCCCCGCTGCAGATTTATGACATGCGTCCGAGGTACCGACCCGTCCGCTCGCCTTGACTTTCGCATACAGCGCAGAGAGTCTCACGATTTCGCTTAACGGCGGGTATAGACCGCCTCCACTAGCCAACTAACATGCCTCACTCGCTTCAGTACCGGTACTAAACCTGTTCCCACTCTGTATTGGGAAGCCTAGCCTGCACAAACCATGCTACACGGTCGCCCGGCTCAACTGACACATAGAATTCGGATCGACAGGTAACGGAAGAGCCCGGAACGCATTCGATGACTGCCGGTAACTCTGGAGCTAGACGATCTATAGATAACCAACCTCAAAGTTGAACGCGCGTCATGCTATCTCGCCATACACTCGCAAACCGCGACTCCCTCTCCCACGCACGGTTTGAGTTCGAGGTTGGTTATCTGTAGCAAAAGTTGAGCTCAGTGGCCGACCGTCGCATACGTGAATGCCGCGCCTAGCCTTTTAGCAGAACGGTTCAGTCTAGTAGCCTCTGCACTCCCTGTTGCTTCAACGCATGACGGCCTCGGGTTCATGATTCTGGGCGCATGGCGAGCCCCTGCGTTCTGGGTCTTGCAGGAATCAGGGAGCCAATGGTCGAATTTCCTGAACGTGTTCGGATGCTGTGCGGATTGACGAACTCACTCCGGAG